>JBBRZQ010000154.1:0-10683 GCA_038236535.1 Actinomycetales bacterium | reverse complement strand
TGGTCCCGTTCCACACCTGGCTGGCCGACGCGCACAGCCAGGCGCCGGCGCCCGTGTCGGCGCTGATGAGCGGGGTGCTGCTCTCGGTCGCGTTCTACGCCCTGCTACGGGTCAAGTCGGTGGTCGACCTGGCCCTGGGCACCGGCTTCCTGCGCACCGGCCTGATCATCGTCGGGCTGCTCACCCTGCTGATCGCCGCGTCGCTGCTGGTGGTCCAGACCGACTTCAAACGGATGCTGGCCTACTCCTCGATGGAGAACATGGGGCTTGTCGCGGTCGCCGCGGCCGCCGGGACCAGGCTGGCCATCGCCGCCCTGCTGCTGCATGTGCTGGCCCACGGGATCGCCAAGACGCTGGTCTTCCTCGGGTCCGGGCAGCTCCAGGCCGCTCACAACTCCACCAGGATCAGTGACGTCACCGGCGTGCTGGCCAGGTCTCCGATGATCGGGGTGACCTTCCTGGTGGGCCTGGCGATCCTGCTGGGGCTGCCGCCGTTCGCCATGTTCGCCAGTGAGCTGTCGATCTCCCGCGCGCTGGCCGACGCCGGGCTCGGCTGGGTGCTGGGCGCTGCGCTGCTGTTCGTGGTCGTCGCCTTCGCCGCCCTGGTCCGCAACGGCGCCAGGATGCTGCTCGGCACCCCGGCGCCAGGCTCACCGGCCATCGCCGTGCCGCGATCCGTCGCCGCCGCACTGGTCACCGGTGTCATCCTGAGTCTCGTCCTGGGCCTGACCATCGGCCCGCTCCTCGAGCTCTTCCAGACCGCGGCCACCCTGCTCGGAGGCACCCGTTGACCGAAGAAGCTGGACGCATGGACACTGGCACCGATGGCGCCGGCACCGACGATGCCGGCCTGCCTGACGAGGCCAATAATGCTGCCGCGGTGACCAGCGCCGACCGCCAGCCTGCCTACCGGAACCCGGCCTACCAGGGCGCGCCGGTCGGCCTGCGCCGGATCTCGCTCACCGTGCAGCCGGCGCAGCTCAGAGAGCAGGCCGAGGCCCTGTTCGAGGACGACTTCCGGCTCGGTCTGGTCGCCGCTCACGACGACGGCACGACCCTGCGCGTGGTCTACCTGTTCCTGGCCGGCTCCCCCGACCGCCGCATCGAGCTGCAGGTCACCGTGCCCGCCGGCGACCCGGCCCTGCCCTCGCTGGCGGCGCTGTCCTTCCCTGCCTCGCGTTTCGAGCGCGAGATGCACGACCTGTACGGGATCGTGCCGCTGGACCACCCGCTGCCGCGGCGGCTGGTCCGCCACGCGCACTGGCCCGCGGGCTGGTACCCGATGCGCCACAACGCCGGACCGCCACCGCCGTTCACCGACAGCGAGGCCTACCCTTTCATCGCGGTGGTCGGCGACGGCGTCTACGAGATTCCTGTGGGACCGGTCCACGCGGGCATCATCGAGCCCGGGCACTTCCGCTTCTCGGTGGTCGGGGAGACCATTCTCAAGCTCAAGGCCCGGTTGTGGTTCACCCACCGTGGCGTGGAGAAGCTCTTCGAGGGACTCGACGCCACGGGCGCCGTCCACCTGGCCGAACGGATCAGCGGTGATACCTCCGCAGCCCATGCCCTGGCGCACAGCCTGGCCGTGGAGGACGCCCTCGGCATCGTCATGCCCGAGCCTGCCCAGCGGCTGCGCGCCCTGCTCGTCGAGCTCGAGCGGCTCTACAACCATGCCGCCGACGTGGGCGCGCTGGCCAACGACGTGGGCTTCTCGCTGGCCCAGGCCCACGCCCTGCGAATCCGTGAGGAGCTGCTCCGGATCAACAACGCCACCACCGGCCACCGCCTGCTCCGCGACGCCATCAGCCCCGGCGCCGTGAGCCTGCTCAGCCTGCCCGACCCCGGGCAGCTGGCGCGGCTCGCCGAGGACCTCGAGGAGATCGCCAAGCTGACGCTGGACAACACCGTCATCCTCGACCGCTTCACCGGCACCGCTGTGCTGACACACGAACAGGCCTATGACCTGGGATGCCTGGGCTACGTCGCCCGGGCCAGCGGGGTGCAGACCGATGCCCGCCTCGAGCACCCAGCGTGCGAGCTGCCAGTCACCGCCCTCACCAAGACCAGTGGCGACGTGCTGGCCCGGTTCACCCTGCGGGCAGGCGAGTTCGCGGCCTCCACCCGGCTGGCCAGCCACCTGATCACCACCGCCGGCGAGCTCAGCTTCCTGGGTGAGCCGGCTGTGCCGTCCGGGACCGGCGAGTCTCCGGCCGGGGTCCGCAGCGGCGTCGGCATCGTCGAGGGCTGGCGCGGCACCATCGTCCACCGGGTCGAGGTCGACGCCGGCGGACACCTCACCCGGGTCAAGATCGTGGACCCGTCGTGGTTCAACTGGCCGGCGCTGCCACTGGCTCTGACCGGCACGATCGTGCCCGACTTCCCGGTCACCAACAAGAGCTTCAACCTGTCCTACGCGGGCAACGACCTCTGAGCAATGCCTCGCAGTCCGCTTCCGGGGGCCGCCCCACTCCCGGGCCGGCTCCGGTCAGGCTCCAGACCGGGAGCTGTCCTGTTCGTGGCGGGTGACCCCTGCTTCTTCGGCTAGGCTCAGCAGCGTTGAAGGGGAGTAGCCCCCTAGCGCCGGCTGATCGACATACCGGGACCTCGGTCCCCGGTCACCGGGCCCGCACCCAGCTGTTGCCAGGGTGCTGGTGGGCGAGACCTTCGACCAGCGTCAGACATCAGTGATCTGTCGCCGGTCGAGGTCAGAGCCACCCCGGTGGCCCCCTGCCTCACCTGCGGCCCAGGAGAGAGGCAACACCCTGACATGACCCACGTCCTCCTGCTGCTCGGCTGTGCCATCTCTATCTACTTCGCCTGCGAAGGGTTCGTCAACGCGGTCGAATGGCTCGGCGTCAGGCTCAAGGTCGGCCGGCTGGCCGTGGGCACGATCCTGGCAGCCGCCGGCACGGCCCTGCCGGAGAGCGTGGTGACCCTGGTCGCCGTCCTGTTCGGCAGCCCCGAGCACGGTGACGAGATTGCGGTGGGCGCTGCCATGGGTGGCCCCCTGGTCGTCGGGACCATCGCCTACGGCGTCACCGGCGCCATGCTGATCTGGCGCAAGACCCACCCCCGGGTGGCCGTACTGGCTGGCGCCGCCACCGGATCGGGTGTCCGGTTGACCACCGGCTCTGAGCAGTCGGGCGATCTGGCCGGGGTGGACACCGTGCGCCTGGCCCGCGACCAGACCTGGTTCCTGGCGATCTTCGTCGTCAAGGTCTCCCTGGGTCTGGTGGCCTTTGCCATCAAGCCCTGGCTGGGCCTGGTCTTCTTCGCCGTCTACGCGGTCTACTTCTTCAAGGAGATGTCCGGGACCGGTGAGCAGGCCTCCGGCGAGGACCTGGAGCCGTTGAAGCTCCAGCCCAGGCGCGCCAGCCCGACCACCCTGGCGGTGACCGCGCAGATCGCCGTCACGCTGACCATCATCTTCGGCGCCTCACAGCTGTTCGTGAAGCAGCTGGAGTGGGCCGGTCCCGCCCTCGGCCTGCCCGCCGTGGTGGTCGCACTGCTGCTGTCACCGATCGCGACCGAGCTGCCCGAGATCATGAACGCGATCATCTGGGTGCGTCAGGGCAAGACCCAGCTGGCCCTGGCCAACATCTCGGGCGCGATGATGATCCAGGCCACGATCCCCTCCGGTATCGGCATCCTGTTCACCGCGTGGAAGTTCGACACCCCGCTGATCATCGCCGGCGCGGTCACGATGGCCTCGGTGAGCTACCTGTTGTGGCTGCTGCGCACCCACCGGGTCACCGCCGGGAGGCTCACCGCCGCCGCCGGCTTCTATGGGGTGTTCGCGGCAGGCCTGATCCTGACTCTCTGAACCCCCTGAGGGTCCGTCTCTATGTCACGCTCGGACGACTGTCGGACGGGTACCCCCTGAGCAGGGGGGGTGCTCGTCAGGGTCTGCTGAGCGGACCGGGTCCGGGTCCCGGGTCCTGACCGTGCTGACCGTGCTGACCGTGCTGACCGTGCTGACCGTGCTGACCGTCCCCGGTCACCCTGTTGCGCCCACCATGCTTGCTCGCATACATGAGTCGGTCGGAGCGGTCGACGAGGTCGCCGGCACTCTCGTCGGGCAAGGCCAAGGTCGCCCCGATCGAGACCGTCACCCGTGCCTTGCGTCTCACCTGTCTGGATCCAGGAGCTCTCCACCAGCGTGCGCACCCCTTCGGCGATGGCGGACAGGCCGGGATGGTCAGTGCCAGGAAGGGGGCAGGCCGGTCACCGGATCCAGCGAGTCGTCCTCGCGCACCCGGCGCTGACCCGCATACGCGTTGACGGTCCGGACTGAGAAGACCTCCAAAGAGCCAACAATGGCGCCTGCCGCGTCCCTCAGCGCCTGGCCACTCACGGTGACCGGAACGCGGTGTCCCGGGTGACGAAGTACACGCCGTCAGAGATCTGGTCGAGGAGGTCCCTGTAGAACTCCTTGTCCAACTGAGACCTCCACGCCGGCTTCGGGCTACCTTCACCCATCGTACGTGCGCCTGCCAGGGTCGGGAGCGGGAAACCGGATCTCGCCGACCATGACCAGAGGCTGAGCTGCCGTCTGGATTCCCCTGTGCGACCGTCGAAAAGACAGCTCGCTCGTTTCGGACTGTCAGCCCGTGCACACAAGAGGCGCCGAAATAACTCAGCGTAACAATTCGGGTCAATCTTGCTAAATCATGCATACAGTTAAGTGATGCAATAAGTATTTGGGAGACATTGTGAATAATCTGCCATTTGAGCCGTCACCCAAGATGAGCCGGATTGCGTCCGCGATGACGCAGCTGCGCGAGGAGCTACTCGTGGCGCCGCTGGACCTGACTGGTCGCGCACACATCGCCGGGATCCGCGTCCGCTCGGTCAGCCCGCTCGGGCAGAGGGCCTGGCCATGAACGTGGTCAATGAGCTCAGGGCCATCACGTTGCCATCAAGAAGCCCCTGCGGGCCAGCCAGAGCGCGAGGGGTGAAGACCGCCGGACCGGACCGCAAGGACCGGATGACTCTCCTTCCCCTTTCGCCCGACTCACGACCCGTCGGCGCGGTGGCACTGGACCTTGAGTGCGACCTGCACGGCGGGCGGCTGATACGCCTCTGGATGGCCCGTCAGGATACCCACGTGAGGTTCGGCGGTGAGGGCCTCGAGGGATCGTGGGCCACCGACACCAGCGGCCGCGGGGCGATCGTGGTGACCTGCACACGGCCTGGATGCCGCAGAAGCGCGCGGCTGACCAGCGACTGGGTCGTGGGGCGTCTCCGGCAGGTGAGGGCTGACTTCGAGGCTGGACGATCCCTGCCCATCGTCTGGCTGCAGCTCTCACAGGCGGGGTGACCCGGCCGCTGAGAGCCCTGCCTGACACCGCAAGGTCCCGGCAGATCGAGTGGAGGTTCCGGCGAATCAGGGGAGATGCCATCTCATCCTGCTCTCAAGGAGCTGGAGCGGTATCGTCGTAGCAGACCCACGTTGGGCTTATGCCCTCTCGCAGGCGAGAGGAGTTAGGTGGTCCCCGTCATGGGAATCCCTGCACATCCGGGCGCCCTCACCGCTGCCCGCCGCGCCTCCTGGATCTCTGAGATGCACAACGTCTCGGTCGACGAGGCCGCGGCCATGAGGGGTGAGTGCGCGCAGGTTCACCTTCCCTCGGGACGCAGGTGCACCTTGCCGCACGGCCATCGCGGGTCCTGCGTGTTCGTCTGCGCCGAATAGGCCGACCGGTGGCGGGACCACCCGTCGAGGTCCCGGCACCGCGGAGTCGTCCCGGGTCGGCGCGGGCAGGCCAGTCCTACTCGGCCTCGACGACGGTGCAGACCGCCGTTGCCGTGCTTCCGCCGATGTTCAGGGTCGCGAAGCGCCTGGCACCGGCCACCTGGTAGCCCGTCGCCTGCCCGGTCACCTGCAGGTAGGCGTCCAGCATCATCCGCACCCCGGTCGCCCCGACCGGATGGCCGACGCCGATCAGGCCGCCGCTCGGGTTCATCGGCAGGATGCCGTCCCGGGCGGTGATACCGCTGTCGATCGCCTCGCCGCTGCAGCCGGGCTTGGTGATCCCGAAGTGGTCGATGGCCATGTACTGCGAGATGGTGAAGCAGTCATGGGTCTCGATGCCGTCGAGGTGGAAGACATCCTCGACCCCGGCCCGGACGAAGGCGTCGGTGATGGCGTCGCGAACGTGCGGAAAGATGTAGTCCGCGTGGGCGGAGGCGTCGAACTTGTCCTGCAGGCTCAGCGAGGCGTTGCGGTGCCCCCAGCCGGAGATCCGCGCCACCGGCCCCTCGAGATCGGCCCCGTTCTCCCGCATCCACCGGTCCGAGACCAGGATGAGACCGGCCCCGCCGTCGGTGACCTGGCTGCAGTCGTAGCGCCGGACCCGCCCGACCACCTGCGGGTTGGCCGCGTCGTCGGCGCTGAAGCACTCCGGGGTCGTCGCCCAGGCACGAGTCTGCGCCGACGGGTTCGACTTGGCGTTGGCGAAGTTCTGAGCCCCGATCTGGCGCAGGTGCTCATCCTGCAGGCCGTAGCGCCGGTCGTACTCCTGCGCGACCTCGGAGAACGTGTAGGGCCAGACGAACTCCTGGCCCCGCCCCTCGTGCCCGACCCAGGCGGCCGAGGCCAGGTAGCCGGCCCCCACAGCCCCCGGGACGTTCCGCTCGATCTCGACCCCCAGCACCAGCGCGACGTCGTAGCGCCCGGACTCCAGGTCGGCCATCGCTGCCAGCACTGCCACGCTCCCCGACGCGCAGGCCGCCTCATGCCTCGAGGACGGTATGCCGGCCAGCTCCGGGACCACTGTGGCGACCATGGAACCCAGGTGACCCTGCTTGACGTAGAACTCGCCCATCGCGTTCGAGACGTGGATGACCTCGACCTGGTCGGTGGACAGGCCGGCATGAGCCAGGGTGCCGGTGGTGGTCTCACGGACCAGGTCGCCGATCTCCAGCGACTCCTTGGTGAAGTTGCGGGCGAAGTCGCTCTGGTAGCCGCCGATGATCCAGACGGGTTGCTGCGTCGTCATTGTGGTCCTCTCGGTGTTCGCTTGGCCGGGCCGACACCCCAGGCACGGGGCAGTTGCCGCGTACGTGATGCTGGTCAGAGGTCAGCACCTCGCACATAATCACCGTTCCGGGAGGCGAGCGCCATACCTTCGGGTACGTGTCGGAGGACGGGAATTTCACCGCCCGTCGCGCCGCCGGGCCCTGGCCCGGCCGGCTCAGCCGTGAGAGAGCTCGAACTCCACCGACTCCCCCGGGCCCAGGGTGCGCCACTGGTCGAGGCAGCAGACCTGGATCTCGGGCACGTCCCCGGCCACGGCGCTGACCCGCAGCTCAGTGCTGCTGATCCGGACGATGATGTCGTGGCCGCGGAACCGCAGCCGGCAGGTGAAGGTGCCGAGCCTGTCCGGCCACTGAGGGTTGAACCGCAGCACGCCGCCACGGGTCTCCAGCCCGGTGAAGCAGCGCTGCAAGAGGTCGACGCTGCCCGCCATCGCAGCCAGGTGGATCCCCTCCGCTGTCGTGCCTCCCTGGACGTCGGCGACGTCACTCTCCAGCAGCAGCCTGAAGTACTCCAGCGACTGGTCCCGGTGCGCCCTGGCGAGCACCCAGGCATGGACCAGCGCGCTCAGCGTCGAGCCGTGCGAGGTGCGGGCCAGGTAGTACTCGATGGTCCTGGGGATAACCTCAGGCTCCAGCGGGTAGCCGAGGTCGCCGAGCAGCTCGCGCAGCTCGTCAGCAGAGAGCAGGTAGAACAGCATCAGCACGTCGGGCTGCTTCGAGGCCTGGTACCCGTTGACCGAGCGCCCCTCCGCCTCCAGGATGCGGTCGAGCCGCTGGATGTTGGCGTACCGCTGCCGGTAGGACTCCCAGTCGAGCTCCTCGAGCTCCTGGTACCCCTCGAACTGGCTGATCACGCCGTCGTGGAAAGGCACGTACATCTCGTGGACCAGCCGCTGCCAGAGCCGCACCTCGGCGCGTCGCAGCCCCAGGCTCTCGGTGAGCTCCACCCGCCGGCGCACCGGCAGCGCCTCGAGCACCTCCAGCGCCCGGCGCAGCACCCACACCGCCATCACGTTCGTGTAGGCGTTGTTGTCCAGCCCGGCGTCCTCCGCGCCCGGGTACCCGGTATGGAACTCGTCGGGGCCCATCACCCCCCGGATGACGAAACGGTCCAGGTCCTCGTCGCGGGTGGCCAGGCCGGCCCAGTAGCGGGCGATCTCCAGGATCATCTCGGCGCCCTCCTCCTGGAGGAAGGCCAGGTCGCCGGTCGCCTCGAAGTAGTGCCAGGTGGTGAAGGCAACCGCCAGGCCGGCATGCCGCTGGAGCCGGCTGACGTCCGGCAGCCAGCGCCCGGACAGCGGGTTGAGGTGGATCAGCTGGCTCACCTCGCTGCCGTCGCTGGCCGACTGCCAGGGGTACAGCGCGCCGGTCTGGCCGCAGGCGAGCGCGCCGGCGCGGGCTGCCGGCAACCGGCGATACCGGTAGCTCAGCAGCGCCCTGGTCAGGCTGGGCGCCCTCAGGGTCAGCACCGGCAGCACGAAGATCTCGTCCCAGAAGATGTGCCCGCGGTAGGCCTCGCCGTGCAACCCGCGGGCCGGCACCCCGGCATCCGCCTCGAGCGTGTGGATGGACAGGGTCTGCAACAGGTGGAACAGGTAGAGCCGTACCGTGAAGGACGCCTGGGTACCGGCCTGCCGATCCTCCTCCAGCGAGGTGTGGAACCTCTCCCACAGCTGCGCCCAGGCCAGGACGTGCTCGTCCAGCAGGTTGTCGAAGCTGCCGGCCCGCTCCAGCGAGCTGACGACCGCCTCTGCCGGCTCGGAGACAGCCCAGTCACGCCCGGTGTGCAGGGCGATCACCTTCTCCAGCCTCACCTCCTGACCGGCCGTCACGGCGACAGCCATCTCCTCCTCGACCAGGCCCGGTCCGGTGCGCACCGTCCGGCTGACCTCGCACGGCTCGCCCGAACAACGGACCGTGGTCCGGCACCCGGTCGCGATGCGGATCCCGGACTGGTTCGTCTCGACGGTCAGCACCATCGTGTCGGGGGCGACGGCTTCCTGGGAGACCGGCACGAGATGCTCGCTGGCCAGCTTGCGGTAACGGTCCACCCCCGCGTTCTGGACGGTCCCGTCGATGCCGGTCCGAAGGCGTAGCCGGCCCGACCAGTTCTCGGCGGTGACGGTCGTCTCCAGCCCGGCCAGGTGCGGCTGGGCCATGTGCACGAACCGGCGCTGGGTCAGCGAGGTGACCCGCCCGCGGGCATCCTGGAAACGGAGCCAGTGGGTGAGGATCCCGCGCCTCAGGTCGAGCTCCTGCCGCTGGGTGAGCACCTCGACCTGGCCGGGGTCGAGCCAGTCGCCGTCGTCGACCGCGATGGTGACCGGCAGCCAGTTGGGCAGGTTCACCATGCTCTCGTTGTCGATAGCCTGGCCGGCCACCTCGTCGCGGAGCCGGTTCCAGACGCCGGCCAGGTAGGTGCCCGGGTAGTGCACGCCGTCCGCCCGCGACTCCGCGGTGGCCCCCCGGGTGGCGAAGTACCCGTTGCCGAGGGTGCACAGGGCCTCACGCAGGCCTTCGCGGGCCGGGTCGAAACCCTCGTAAGCGAGGACCCATTCGCTCACGGCCGGCCCTCCATCGCGGATGAAGCCACCTCGACCCCGACCAGGTCCGGGACGATGACGTCGGCTCCGTGGTCCATCAGCTCCTGCTCGTGACCGGCCCGGTCAACCCCGACAACGAGGCCGAAGCCGCCGCGCCGTCCGGCCTCGACGCCGGCCAGTGCGTCCTCGACGACCACGGATCGCTCGGGTGGCGTCCGGAGCCTGCCTGCCGCCTCGAGGTAGACGGCCGGATCCGGTTTGCCCGGCAGTCCCAGCTCGGAAGCGACGACACCATCCACGCTGGCGTCGAAGAAGTCGGTGAGGCCGGCCCGGATCAGCACCGCGCTGCAGTTGCGGCTCGCCGAGACGACAGCGGTCCGGAACCCCGCCCGGCGCAGGCCGACCAGCAGCGGCAGGGCGCCCGGGATGAGCTTGGCGCCCTGCTGGGCCAGGAGGGCCTGGAAGTCGCTGTCCTTCTGGGCTGCCAGGGCACTGACCTGCTCGGCGGGCAGGTCGATCCTTCGTGAGGCCAGGAAGCCGAAAGCGCCGTCAAAACGAGGCATCCCGTCAACGAAGCGCCGGTAGTCCTCGTTGTCGAACGCCCGGTGGTCCTCTCCGGCCAGGGCGGGTCTGGCAGTCAGGAACCCGTCGAACATCGCCTTCCAGGCCATCTCATGAAGGGAGGCCGTGTCCGTGATGACCCCGTCCAGGTCCAGGATGACAGCGTCGAAGTCCGAACGGGAGATTTCCACTACCGCGTTCACCGCCACCTCCGCGCTAGGTCGGACCCTGGTGGGGACGAGGGCACTGTCTGACTCTGCCCTCAATAACGACTGCTCACAAGGTCAACACGCCTGCAGTTTCAGGTCATCCCCCGGTGGCCGGACTTCCCCGCTGCGGCATGCTCATCGACGCTCGCTGCGCGTCGCGGGATCGTCCCTGCGCGGCCAAGGGGGCTCCGGCCGAGCGGTACAGCCCGGCCAGCAGGACACCGGCCACCAGCGTCAGAACCGTGAACCTCAGCGTCAGAACCGTGAAGCTCAGCATCAGAACCGTGAAGCTCAGCATCAGAACCGTGAAGCTCAGCATCAGAACC
>JBBRZQ010000153.1:0-10916 GCA_038236535.1 Actinomycetales bacterium | reverse complement strand
GAACTTCCTCGCCCTAGTAGCGCTTGTCTGCTGGTTGGTTGTTGCCTTGGCTTACGCCACGGACCCAGGTGTGGTGTCGCAGGTGTTGGGTTGGGCTGCTAGCGGGTTCTTCTTGGTGTGCATCATTCGACTTCCATTTGTTCGGGCTCAGCACCGGGGTAAGGTCGTTCGTGAGGTCGGACTGTTCCGTCGCCGCGATTGGCATCCCGTGAGCGCCCGCCCCCTGGAGGGCGAGGGTTTCCCAATCGGCAGCAAGTGGGTGGTTGGACTGCTTCTCGAAACGGGGGAAGTGCGGGAACTCTGGTGGCAAACCGTCTACGGCAAGGACGATGTGCCCACCCGGAAAGTGAAAGCGTTCTGCGATCGTGTAAACACGGCCATACGGGCCGATCCGCAGATCCTTTGGCCTGAGTCAGAATGAGCAAACCCACTTAGCGGACCACGTGCGGGCTTTCGTTGCACCCATCGTGTGCGACCCGCTCTGTAGCCCAGCCGTCGCAGTCAGTTGCTGCCTCGGTCGAGCATTGATGGTCCCCCTCGTCGGGTAGGCCAAGACTGCCGGTCACCAGGTGTCGATGGTGCGGCCCAAAAGGACTTCGCCGCGGCCTACGACGGCCAGGGCAAGCTCCTCACCCAGCAGCTGCCCGGGCAGGTCACCCAACGCACCAGCTACGACGAAGCCGGCGAACCGTCCGGGCTGAGCTACTCCGGCACCGTGCAACCGGTCGAGATCGAGCTCGACCCAGACGGCCTGCCGGTTACGAACGAGGACGGAAGCCCCAGATACATCCCCGACGAGGCGCCGCTGCCCGACCAGCCCTGGCTGGCCTGGTCGTCGTCAACGACACCCAAGGCAGAGTCCGCACCGAAACCACCGGCCAGGCCGCATGATTCGACGGCAACCCCGGGGTCACCGACCCCACCGACATCACCGCCTATGACGCCGGACATGGCATCGCCTCCGACCGCGACTACAGCTACGACCCCGCCGGACGTCTGGTCGCCGTGGCCGACCACACCGCTCCCACGGCGCCGGCCTGGACGCCTCCGCGTGCACGGTGCGTAGCTACGGCTTTGACGCCAACGGCCGGCGCACCAGCCTGAGCACGGCCGACCACGGCGACGGCAACTGCGCCGGCACCACCGCCGTCACCACCACAACCAGCAGCTTCAACCGCTACGACACCGCCGACCGACCCACCCTGGGCATCGGCGGGATCGGCCAGTACGCCTACGACGCGATGGGCCGCCAAACCACCCTGCCCGGCGTCGAGCCCCCTACCCCGCCGGCGGAGACATCACCCTCGGGTACTTCGACGACGACCTGCCCCAGGCCATCACCCAGGGCGCGACAGGTCGGATGTGCGGCGGGTGAACGATTTCCGGGCCAAGGCAGCGGGTGGTGACGGCGGGCTGAGTTCCCCGGCCTCGGTGCCGCTGGCTGAGGGTCGGTATACGGCGCACGCGCCGTGGGGGCCGCCTCATTTGCCCTCAGGACGGACCGCGCCCTGAAAGCGTCCAACTAACGACCGATTGTGAGACGGTCGGCGCACCCTGGACTTCACCCTCGTGATCGTGTCCTCAACCCGTCTCAAAACATCCTGGACCGGACTATCTTCTGAGACAGTTTGTGAGACGATCGGGAACATGGAACTCGTCGCACCAGTCGTCGATCAACACCTTGTCGGCCTGGTGCGTGTCTCCACCGACGCTCAGGACACGCAGCTGCAGCGAGACGCGCTCGTTACGGCAGGTTGCGGACGGATCTTCGAGGAGAAGGTCTCCACCCGCACGACCGAGCGCCCCGGCCTGGCCGCTGCACTGGACCACCTGCGCCCAGACGCCGCAGACACCCTGGTCGTGTGGAAGCTGGACCGGCTCGGCCGCTCCGTCAAGGACCTCCTGACCATCGCTGACGACCTCCACTCGCGCGGCATCGGCCTGCGGATCCTGACCGGGACCCTCGCCGGGGCGTACATGCCCACCGGGGAGGGGAAGTTCTTCTTCACGATGATGGCCGCGTTCGCCGAACTGGAGCGAGACATGATCCACGAGCGGACCATGGCCGGCCTCGAGGCTGCACGCCGCCAGGGACGGGTCGGCGGGCGTCCGAGCGTGATGGATGCCGACAAGCTCGCCGCTGCGAAGGCACGGCGGGGTGCCGGTCAGAGCCCTACCCAGATCGCCAAAGCCCTGGGGATTTCGCGCGCCAGCGTCTACCGCCACCTCGCCGCTGCCACACCCGACCAGCCATAGCGCCGTGTGCTCGAGCTTGCGGCGTTTACCCCTGCGCGGCGAATCGGCGCTTACCGCCAATCACTGTTCCGCTGCATGTCAGACCCCCCTATGCGGGACATGACGGGGTCGCCCTGATCGCCGGGGATGCGGTTCCACAGGTCGACTGAGGCCTCGACCAGCTCGCCCCAGGTGCGCATCAGGGCGCGAGCGTTACCGACGTCGGGATCGGCGAGCACCTTCCGGCAGGTCAGGTCGGCGTGCATCAGCAGCTCGCCGACGCTGCGCTCATCGACGTCGGGTTCGTGCAGGCTCACGATGACGCCTCGCCGGCCAGGTCGCAGATAGCGACGACGACCCCTGAGGCGCCCACGGGAAACGCCTCGATCGGGTGTCGGCGGGTGAGTTCTTCGGCGGCCGCGACGAGGTCGGCGACCTCGCCGGTCTGCGGTGGCCCGTCGTCGACCTCGAGGTCGTCCGGGACCAGGGCCAGTGCGCCGCAGGCGGCGAGCTGGGCGCCCAGGGCCAGTGAGTGGATTGCGGGTGCGGTGTCGGCCTGCGCGAAGCCGCGGTCGGCAGCTGCGGAGAGCAGCTGCACCACGGTGATCCAGGTGTGTATCGCTTCGTGCAGGGTCGCAGTGGGTGTGCTGGTCATGGTGGTTCCTTTCCGTGAGGTTCCTTGCATCAAGTCAGACAACCCCGGACTCCGGCTGCCTCGATCAGGCGGCTGTGGATAACCCCAGGGGCTGTCAGTGCCCCGGTGGACACTGGCCTCGTGTCCTTAAGCCCGCGGCCGGGTCGCCAGTGGTCACCGGCTAGGAAAGTCGAGCCCGTCGCACTAGTGCTGACGGGGCAGGAGGTGAGCGGGATGCCCCGCGCGGCGAGCAAGGCGTTGGCAGTGACTCCCGGCCTGCTGGTGAGCACCGCCTTGACCACGATGATCGGCGCGGTACTGCCCGCATTGGCGGGCCTGGTGGTGTTCTGGGCGGGTCTGGTGGTGGCGGCACTGCTCGGTGTCGGGCTGGGGGAGCGGTTCGCTGCCCGGGTGCTGTTCCGTGTCCGTCGTCCGTCGCCGGGACAACTCGAGGTCCTCGCGCCGGCCATGACCTTGCTGTGCCGCCACGGCCTGGGTCCTCCGGTAGTGACCGTCCTGGTTCGGCCCGGTGTGCGCGCAGTGGCGGCCGGGGGTGTCGGCCGGCGGTCGTTGGTGGTGTCCTCGGGCCTGCTCGAGGCCCTTGCGCAGCGCCAGTTGCCGGCCGATCAGGGCGCCGCGGTTATGGCGCACGCGGCCGGGCTGGTACGCGGCGGTTTCGTCCGGGCGGATGTGCTGATCGCTTTCTGGTCGCTGCCGTGGCAGCTGCTGCGGGGACTGGTGCGCGGTGTGAGCCGAGCTGGTGGGCGGCTGCCTCTGACAGCGCTGGCTTGGCGGTTGCGGGTGATCGTCGCGGGGATCGCCGTGGTTCAGGCGACCGTCGCTGGTCACCTGTGGGTGGGCGCGGTCATCGCCGCGGTGACGGCGGTGAGCTACGCCGTCCCAGTCTGGGAATCGCGCTGGCAGGCGATCCTGCTCGCCGCCGGCGACGAGACGGTGCTCCTGCACGGTCTAGGGGTCGCAATGTCGACCTTCCTGCGCCGTTGCCCGTCGACCGTGTCGATCCGGGCTCGGGTCTTCCGGTTGGAGCGCGGGGTCGCCCGGCCCGCGTTGGGTGTGGTGCAGACTCCGGCGTGATCTGCCAGCCGTGGTGCAACCCACCGCCGTGACACCTGCCGTGATCATCGCGTAGGGCCGCACGGCTCCTTGTCGACGTCGTATCCGGCGGCCTTACGGTGCGCATCGTCGTGGCGGTGGTCGCCCATGCGCTCTACGGCGGCCGACCCCTGGGCTTCCCAACGGTCCGCGGACGCAAGCCGCTCCTCGCGCTGCCCGCCGGATGGGAGGGCGTCGGCCTCTTCGCGGTCGATCTGGGCCGACCGCGAAGCGCCGTCGACGCCCTCGCCGACGTAGGGCCGGCGGTCGGGAAGGTCGCTCGCGTCCATGATGGGTTTCCCTTCTTACTCAGTGGCTTCGGGGCACGCGCCCCACTCTCCGACTCGGCCTGCCGCTGCGGCGTGGGCGGCGGTGATCCGGGTGACCACCGCGGCGACACCGCCAGGACGAGCCTCACCGCGCGGACCAGGTGGCGGGCGGCGGGGACCCGGAAATCCCTGGGGTCTGGGGGGAGCGCAGCAGGCGCAGCGGGGCGCGTCCGGTCGCGGGTGGGGTGTGCTCGTCGAGAACGTCAGCGAGCAGTTGGTCTCCAGCGGCGGCAGCGGCGTCGAGGAATCGCCGGCAGACGCCGCTGGAGGTCCGCGCCGTGCTGAGCAGGTGCTCCTCGGACGCCAGGGAAGCCGCTGTGGAGGTCAGCGCGTGGCCAGCGGCGTTGATGGCACCGCACATCGCGGTGGCCGCCTCTGTCGCGGTGTGTACCGTGGTCACCAGCTCGTCGCCGTTCTCGGCGCCGGGATCGAAGCGCACGTTGTCGATGACGTGCGCTTCGATGAGCCGGGCTGCGACATGCAGGCAGCGCAGGATCTCACTGGCGTGCTCGTGGTCGCGCAGCAGCGCCCGGCGCAGATCGCCGGCCTGGTCGATGAGGACCGCGGCGGCGGAACGCTCGATGCTTACGGCGCGGATCTGCTGCTGCAGGGCGGTCAGGTCTTCGCGTCGTCGAGCCAGCGCCAAGGCACTGCGGCCGGTCTGGGCCTGGGCCAAGCGCACCGAGTGACTAGAGGAGTCCAGGAGGCTCTGGGGGCTCGGCCGCGGGTGCACCATGGTGCTCACCGTCGCGGCCCGAACATCTGGGGAGGTGCGGCCGGTGGATCCGAGTGTCGGCGCATGCGGATCTCAGTGGTGGTGTCAGCCCTCCAGGGGCTCTGCTTGCTCACGGTTCGCCTCCTTCGCTCGTGAAGCGGTCAGCCAAAGTCCCCTCTCAACACCCGAAAGCCACGGCAGGGTGTGTGGGAGGTCACGGCAGGGTGTGCAACTCGTCGTGCCGGGTCCGGCGGACCGACCCGGCCACGGGTCCCGCGCCCCGATAGTGGTTGCCTGAACTTCGGCGACGATGCAGGGCGCGGAACCGCGGCCGGCGCATATGCGCCGCCGCCGCGCGAACGCATCGGCCGGTGTCCGGGCGCATCGCGTTGGGCGGTTAGTAGTTGCTCGGTCGCCGTATCAGTTCGTTTGCGACTAACTGGTGACGATGTGCGGCACCTGTCGGAGCCGGGAGTTGTCCGCAGGCAAGGAACCGATCCAGGTCCGCGCGGTCGACCTCCCCGACTGGCCGCGTCCGTTCGAGTTCATCGCGGAGCTCGGGCAACGTCATCCATCGCACTGGCTTCTCCATGGCAGTGACCGTAGTCGCCCCCTTTGGCGCGCCGCGGCTGGCCTCACGCTTCGTGGCTCGTGCTGGGGGTATCTGCACAGCACGCCGACGGCCCGCAGCAACAGCGCACGCACCCGCTGCCAGCGCTCATCTGGCCGTCCTCGACCCGACGAGCAATACCGAAGAGGTCGTCTTCGCTGCCCCGCGAGCGGCCGACGCCTGTGTCGGGGTCGGTGTTAAGGAACTGATTCACGACATACCAGCGGGTCGCCGTGGGATTACCTCTCAGGTCCGCGGCGCCACAGTCACCCGCCGGAGGCGCCGGTACTCGGAGCTCGGTGCTGTGCTCATGGACACTGACCCGAAAGAGCTTACGGGCGCTGGCCTTCGGCTGACGGTTGTCTAACTCGGCTCGAGCGCATGCGCTGAGCGTCTCATCCGACTTGGTGAGAGGCAGTCGATGCCGACGGCCTGTCAGGTGTCGAAGTAGTCAAGGTCATCCGGTCACACGAGGATCGGAACGCGGTCGACGCGTTGGTCCTTCACACCACGCCCGGCCGAACCGCTCATCGCAGGACAACTGACTGACCGGCCGGCGGAGCCCTTAGCGGAGGATCCTGCACGATCGCACCTCAGACCTGAATCACCTGATTGGCCTGGCCCCTGAGAATGGGGTCATGGCGTATCCATCCCGGCCCGTGCTCGAGGTGCTGCCGCAGTTCCGCGGCACTGCGTCGGTGCACCAGAGTGCGGTTCAGCGGCGGCGGCTGATTGAGTTCGTGGCTGTCGAGTATCAGCAGGGCGGGTCGTTGCGGGAACTGGCTGAGCAGACGGGGCGGACCCAGACTGCGGTGCGGCGGGCGCTCGACGAGGCGGGCGTGCCCCGGCGGCGTCGAGGGGCGAAGCCCCTTGAGCGCTAGTCAAGTTGACATAAGGTTATCGGCGTTATGAATAGCCTTACGCGGCAACGGTTTTCGTTGATGACAGAACCACCAGCGGCAAGGAAACCCTATGCACGAACGCTCACGAACGGTCGTTGCCGGCGTCGCTGTCGTCGGCAGATAGTCCGGCATTGGCTGTTAGCTGATCCAGGACGGCGCCTGCCGCATCGGCTAGCTCTGCTTCGGTGGGGACTGCAGCGCGGGCGGCTGGTGGCAGGGCGTCGTACGTGTAGTCGGCGACGGCCAGCGGCGCGGTGCTCCCAGCCAGGGCATAACGCACGACGTTGTCGTTGCGGCCCGCGCACAGCAGAATCCCGATGGTGGGTGCGTGCCGGTCGGCCACACGTAGGTTGGCGTCAACCCAGGCGACGTAGAACCCAAGCTGGCCGGCGTGCTCCGGCTCGAACCGGCCGATCTTGAGTTCGACAACGACGAAGCGGGACTGCGCCCAGTTGAAGAACAGCAGGTCGATGTAGAAGTCATCGCCATCGACCGTGAAGTGGTACTGCTGGCCAACGAACGCGAACGAACCCGTGGCCGAGCTCGAGCAGGAAGGCCTGCAGCCTCTTAACCAGGGCGGCCTCCAGGTCATGCTCAGCGACCGGCGCGGTGAGCTCTAGGAAGTCCAAGACGTAAGGGTCGCGGGTCAGCTGCTGTGCCAGCTCGGAATCCTTGGCGGGTAGCTGCGCCGCGAAGTTCGACGGTGCGGCGCCGGTTCGCTCGTGCAGGCGGTTCATGATCTGGTTGAGCAGGACGTTGCGGGACCACCCGTGCTCGGCCGCGGCCGCGGCGTACCAGTCCCGCTGGGCCTGGTCGTGGAGCTTGTCGAGTAGCACGGTGACGTGCCCCCAGGGCAATTGGCCAACAGGTTGTTGACCGATTGCGGTCTCAGACCAGGTGGCAGCCATCTGGCGCATGTACTTGATGTTGCTCCGCGACAGCCCGCGCATCTCTGGGTACGCCGCCTGAAGGTCCGTCGAGAGTCGGTCGATGACCCGAGTCCCCCAGCCCTCGGCGTCCTGGCGGTCAAGGATCGTGTGTCCGATGCGCCAGTACAGGGCCAGCAGCTCGGTGTTGACCACCCGCTGGGCACGCCAGCGGGCTTCGCCCACTGCCCTCTTGAGGTCATCGAGTAGCTCGGGATAGCCGGGTGGCAGCTCAACCTCGCGGCCGGTCACGAGACCGCCTTCTCGGCCACTGCGTCGCTCGGGAGGTCGAGGGCCATCAGCTCTGCTGACTGCAAAGCGCGGTAGATGCTGGCGCGAGAGACACCGAAGCTGCGCACCAGATCAGAGATCGGCTCCCCACTCTCCCGTAGTGCCCGCACCTGGCGAATCTGGTCCTTGCTGAGCTTGGATGGACGCCCCGTGTGCCGGCCACGCAGCCGGGCTGCCTCCCGGGCAACGGCTGCTCGTTCGTGCATCAGCTCACGTTCGTAACCGGCAAGGGCTGCGAAGATCCCGGCGAGCATCCGCCCGGTTAGCGTGGAGTAGTCGATGCCCTCCCGCAGCGACCGCAGCAGTACCCCAGATTCGGTAAGCGTCTCCACGGTGCGGATCACCCCGGACAAAGACCGACCGAGGCGGTCCAGCGCCACGACCACCACGGTGTCCCCCGCCCTGGCGTAGTCCAACAAGGCCACCAGACCAGGGCGGTCGTCACGGACGCCGGAGAGCTTGTCGGTGAAGATCCGGGTGCAGCCGGCCGCGGTCAACGCGTCGTGCTGTTGATCCAAGGACTGGTGGCTCGTACTGACTCGGGCGTAGCCAACGATCGACGTCATCCACAGAATGTCGCAGAAGTCGGCGGGCGTGGGCGGGAACGACACGCCAACTTTCGCACCTACTTGTGGGACCCGAGGCACGCTTGAGTGCTTTGCGCCGCGGGGTGAACGGCAACCAGTTGCTTCTACTCGGTCAGTCTGGCTGTCGCTGCTGGTGTGCTCTTCAAGGCCAACGGTGGTGAGACCCGCAAGGCGGTCGTAGTGGCCGGCTGCATCGCGAGTCCACTACGCCACGCCCACGCCGATGCGGCGCCGGTATGACGCGGGCCGGGCTCTAATGTGGGTGTCGCGATGGACACCGGACCCGCACTTGACCAAGAGGCGCTGCGGCGTGCCCGCGAACGGGCGGGCCTGACCCAGCACGAACTCGCCCGCAGAGTTGGGGTGGCCGGCGGGGAACGGATCTCCATGTGGGAGCGAGGGGCCTCTCAGCCGCGGCCCGAGCTGCTGCCACCGCTCGCCGCGGCGCTCGGACTCACGCCCGCAGACCTACTCGTCCCCGACCGCTTCGGCTCAGACCTGCGCCGGCTGCGGTTCCTGGCCGGGCTCAACAGCGCCGAACTGGCCGAAACGATCCACCTCTCAAAGGTCACGCTCAAGCGGTGGGAGGCCGGGCACCTCGAACGGTTACCCGTCTCGGGCACCCTTAAGGCCCTGGCGGGCGCTCTCGGCGTGACCGTCCCCACCGTGCGCCGAGCCATGACCCGCAGCATGGAGAAGGCATCTCTGCGCCCCTGAGCGCCACGCGGCCCGGACCCACAACAGGTCGCGCCCGTCGTGAGTGACGGGCAAAGTGTGGTGTGATACATGCGGGAATGTGCACGGACCGGCCCCTCGCGGGACTTGTGTGTGGCCCCGACGTCGGCGAGACAAGGGGATCGCGACCCGTGCTCTCACACCACAGCCCTCCGCGTGCCTGTCGTGATTGTGATACCACTAGCACTAGTGTTGAGGGGTCGACTTCGGTCTAGGGTGACCACTGGGACCCCATCCACCGGCCTTAGAACAGTGAGATCAGAGGAGCACGACATGACCACCCGTACCCGGGCTCTGGCAGCAGGCTTCGCAGTAGCCGGGCTGCTCATCGTCACGGCCTGTAATAACAGCGAGAGCCTTCCGGTTACGAGCCCCACCACGTCGAGCTCGACCACAACCTCTCCGACGTCAGCTCCAACTCGGACTCTTTCGCCAGCGGAGAAGGACCTCCAGTCCGCCAGAGATGCCCTCAGTAAGTTCACATCAGTGACGGATGAGTTGGCTTCCGACCCGTACACCCACCTTGAGAAGCTCGACACGGTGTCTCGTGATCAGGCCATCTACCAGTGGCGCTTCATTCTGACCGGACAGCGCGTCAAGCAGTGGAAGCAGATAGGCAAGACCACAATCGTCTCCTCCCACGCGATACTCCTTGGCGGTAAGAAATTCGCCGTTACCGCCTGCGTCGACGTGAGCAAGGTCAACGTCGTGGACAAGGCCGGCAAGTCCGTTGTTGCCGCGGGTCGCCCTCCCCGGGCGCAGTACACCTACAAGGTCGAAAAGGCACCCCAGGGTTTCTTCGTGATCGAGGACACTCTGAAGGGGAAACCATGCTGAAACGATGCTTGCTGTTCCTCATGGTGGCAACTTCGGCGTCCTTCTCCACGGCACTGCCCGCCTACGCTACCGACGCTGTCACTTGCCCCCCTGGGCAAGTACCGAACCGCCAGACCGGCGTGTGCGTCATCGTCGTCACCGGGCCTGGAGCACCCGGAACGCCGGGCACGTCCGTCACGCCCGTCACGCCCGTCACGTCTGGCAGTCCGGCATCGCCTCAGAAGTGTGTGTCGCCGTATTCGCGGAAGAAAGTCCCCTGCAAGGATGGCGTGGGCTGGTACTCCAACGCCCTCGGTTGCTACGTCAGCCCAACGCATCCACAGCCACCCAAAAGCGACTCCGTGTGGAGTGGCCATACCGCCGGGGCGATCTACGACTGCTATACGCCGGAGATCATCGGGACGGGAATCTTGCCCTTCTGGTCTGCCACTTCACCTGCCGGACCAGCCGCGCCACCAGACCCGGCCCAGCTTGCACAGCAGGCACTCTCGTTGATGCGGCTGAAGGCGATCACGGTCGGCATTGTCCCCGACCCCAGTGGTGTGGGCCTGGTCGGTATGCCGAACTGGATGTGGGTTACCAACCCCACTGCCAACACTTGGGGCCCGCTGACCCGCAGCGCGTCCGCCGCGGGCTGGACGGTCACCGCTAAGGCGCAGGTGTCGAAGGTGACATGGAACATGGGTGACGGTCAGGTGGTCGTCTGTAACGGGCCGGGCACCCGGTACCAGGACAGCTACGGCAAGCAGCAGTCACCTGACTGCGGGCACACCTACACACGCCAGGGCGCCTACACGGTGCGTGCGACGTCGCATTGGGTCATCACCTGGGCCGGGATCGGACAGACCGGAACGATCCCGATGGACCTCACCAACACCGCGGCCCTCACAATCGGTGAGGCGCAGGTGTTGAGGCAATGACCTTGGGCAGGGAGAGGGACGAGAAGATGACAACGACCGTGGAACGTCCGGCGCAGGACGCCGCACCACCCGCCCGCGGCCG
>JBBRZQ010000152.1:0-11018 GCA_038236535.1 Actinomycetales bacterium | reverse complement strand
GGCCAGATCGTGCAGACCTTCCATCCAGAACTCAGCCCGATACAAGAACAAGTCCTCGAACTCCTGCAGATCCCCGCCACCAACTACACCCCGCGGGCGCCGAAATCCTGACCTCCACAAGTGGGGGGCCAAACGCTCAGCGAGAAGTGCGGAACGTCAGATCATTAGGTACAGGAGCACGCCAAACCCTCGACGATGTAAGCCTGCCAGGCGCGGGCAGGCTTACGGTTGCGACGGTGTTGGCGCCGAGAGAAACCCGAGCGCCAGCAGCGGGTCGGGCAAGAACACCCGGGCCAGTACGAGGCCGACCGGCGGCGCCCAGATGAAGTTATAGACCAGCGCCAACGTCAGGTCGCGGACTTTGCGACCGGCCCGGACCATCGCCTCCACGCGCAGGTTGGCCACCATCGGGTAGAGCACCAGGAAGACCGCTGCAGTGGTCAACGTGCCGATCTCCGCCGAGTGGGCCCCGGTCCAGCCCCGTATCGGGTAGCCCGCGCCGAGCCCTGCCGCGATCGCAGTCATCGCGTACACCAGGAGCGAGCGGCTCAGATGCTGCTGAAGCCGACCCGGCCGGACCTGGCCGTGGGCGGCCGCCGGGCGCATTGACTGGTCCATCAGCAGGTCAGCGACTCCAACAGCTTGCGTACCTTGGCGGCGGTGGGGACGCGTCCGGAGAGGACGACTTTCTCGTCGATGACGAGCCCGGGGGTGGACATGACGCCGTAGCCGATGATGGCGGGGTAGTCGGTGACCTTCTCGAACTGCGCGTCGATGCCGAGGTCGGCCACGGCCTGGCGGGTGACCCGTTCGAGGTTGACGCAGTTGTTGCAGCCGGGGCCGAGGATCTTGATGATCATGGCAGTCGCTTCTTTCGGTGGGTGGGCTGGTGGGGGTGTCAGGCCGGGATCAGGGCGTTGAAGAGGTAGCCCACGGCGATGATCCCAGCGCCGGTGACGGCCACGAAGGTCACCAAGAGCGGGGGTTTCAGGACGCGGCGCAGCAGGATGAGCTCGGGCAGGCTCAGGGCGACCACGGCCATCATGAACGCGAGCAGGGTGCCCATCGGCAGGCCCTTATCATGCAGGGCCTGGACCAGCGGCATGATGCCGGCGGCGTTGGAGTAGAGCGGGATCCCGATCAGCACGGCGACCAGGACGGCGAAGGGGTTGTCTGCGCCGGCGTACTGGGTGAAGAAGTCCTCCGGTGCCCAGCCGTGGATGGCGGCGCCCAGGGCGATGCCGACCAGCAGGTAGGGCCAGATCTTGCGCAGGATCGCGCCGACCTCCTCAACGCCCATCTGGATCCGGTCGTCCCAGGTCAGTCCGACGGACGGGTCGATGATCTGCCCGCCCAGGCGGGTCTCGAAGACGAAAGGCTCGACCCACCGCTCCAGCTTCAGCCGGCCCAGGACGAACCCGGCGACGATGGCGATGACCAGGCCCGCGCCAACGTACAGCAGGGTCGGGCCGATCCCGAACATCCCGAACAGCGGACCGATCGCGACCTCGTTGACCAGAGGGCTGGCGATCAGGAAGCTCAGCGTGACTCCGAGCGGGACACCGGCCGCGACGAACCCGATGAACGCAGGGACGGCGCTGCAGGAGCAGAACGGGGTGATCACTCCCAGGCCCGCGGCCATCACGTTGCCGATGCCCTCCCGCTTTCCGCCCAGCAGTGCCCGGGTGCGTTCGACGCTCATGAACGAGCGCAGCACGGTGACGGCGAAGATGATCCCGACCAGCAGCAAGCCGATCTTGACGCAGTCGTAGAAGAAGAAGTGCACTCCCGCGCCGGTGCGGGAGGCCGGTTCCAGGCCGGCGACGTCGAAGACGACCCAGTTCCAGAACGGCAGGTTCACCTGGTATAGGGCCAGCCACGCCAAGGCCGCGGCGCCCAGGCCGACCCACCGGCGGGTGACCGTCGGGGGGCGCAGCCGCTCGGCGATGCTCATGCCGACGCCGTGACCACTGCCCCTGGCAGGGCCGCCTTCATCCGCTGTGGTGCGTCCTCGGCCAGCGTGTAGTCGATCCAGCGTCCCCGCCGGCTGGTGGTGACCAGGCGCGCTTCGCGCAGCACCTTCAGGTGGTAGCTCAGCAGGTTGCCCGCGATCGGGATCTGCTCCTGCAGCTTGCACACGCACCGCGGCGTGTCGGCCAGCATCGCCAGCACGGTCCAGCGAACCGGGTCGGCCACAGCCTGAAGCACGGCCATCGAGTCCACATCAGGGCCATTCACTTCAAGGTGGGTTGAATCAGTCACATTTGAATTATAGCACGGATCAAGCCCTTTGCTGGGCCAGTAGTTTGGTTGTCGGACGGAGCAGACCGGGACCTGTTCCAGTGTTGGCCACCATCAGCCCGGGCTGGCATTTTAGAGCCCACGGCCGCGTCACCGCCCGGACGCTGCGCTTGCCCGCGCGGGTGGCCCTCGTCGCCAGCTTGCCGCTTTGGTTTCACAAGCGTCAATATTGATCTATGACGAAGCACGAACTGGCCGAGCTGGGCGACCCGTGCTCAGACGAGTGGGGCCCAGCAAGTCGGCGTCCTCGGCTGACGTCGAAGCCGAAGGTCTCCTCGTTGGGGGGCGCGGGAGTCGGAGACGTCGGCTGAAACCGTCTGGGCGTTTTCGACGTCCCCGTTCGTTGTCAAGGGCGAACGATCCGGGGTAGGCATGCCAGGTACGAGGCCTGCCTGCAGCGATGGGCTGCGGGCAGGTCTTGTGAGATGCGTTCAGACGGAGGTGGCGCTGGTGTACCGCAGGTAGGGCTTGACCACATCCAGGTCGGGGAAGAGCTCCCTAGCTGCATCGGTCGGGATGTCGAGGCTGACGATTGAGCGGTCACCGGGTCGCCAGTCGGCTGGCGTGGCGAATGGGCCTGCCTCGTTGAGCTGCAGCGCGTCCAGGACTCGCAGGATCTCGTCGAAGTTCCGGCCGACGCTCTTGGGGTAGGCAAGCATCAGCTTGATCAGGTTGTCGGGGCCGAGGATGAACACCGAGCGCACCGCGCTGGTGTCACCCTCGCCGGGGTGGATCATGTCGTAAAGTTCGGCGACCTTCTTGTCCGGGTCGGCGATGATCGGGTATCCGATGGTGGTCCCTGAGACCTCTTCCACGTCCGGCTTCCAGGAGTTGTGGTCCGTGACCGAGTCCACCGACAGTGCGATGACCTTGGTGTTGCGCTTGTTCCACTCGTCGTTGAGCTGCCCGACCCGGCCGAGCTCGGTGGTGCATACGGGGGTGTAGTCGGCGGGGTGGCTGAAGAAGACCGCCCAGCTGTTGCCCTTCCACTCGAGGAATGAGACTTCACCCTCGGTGGTGGGTGCGGTGAAATCGGGTGCTGCGTCACCCAGGTGCAGAGAAGCCATGGATTGCTCCAGTTCATGTTCGCTCGAGTCGTGCCTGGTTCGTTGACGGCATCGCCGGTCATTGGAGCCGCCCGGATCCGGTGTCGCGGTTCCGGGCGGGTGCTCGAGTGGTCAGCCGCCGAATGCCACGAGGTGGTGTTGGGAGGCGGCGAGCAGGTTCTTGTATACCTGCGCGACGTCGGGTGCGGTCACTCCGGCCGCCGCTGCTTTCAGGTCGGTGATGTCGGTCGACTCGACCGTGCGCGCGGCTGTGTTGGCGGCATCCGCGCCACCCGTGCCTTGGGCGAGCAGCTTGTCGTACAGCTGCTGGGTGCTCGCGGTCGCGAAGCTTCCCGCCGCCTTTCCGGCGGTCGGATCCGTGACGGCATACCGCTGCAGCACGACGCGAATCGCTGTGAGGTGACGGGTCTCGGCGTTGGTGACCCGAGTGAACGGTGTCCCGTACCTATCGCCGAAGGCGACGTACAGGTCGTGGGCGAGCTTCTCTTCTTCGGCCATCGAGGCGAGCGTGGTCTTCTGCGCGGCAGTGAGGGTTCCGCTGGCCACGTTGGTCAGGTCGGCGTCCATGCCGGCGCCGCGGCCCTGCATGCCTGCTCCTTGACCGCTGCCCTGCCCGTAGCCCTTACCGTTCCCCCGGCCAGCACCCTGACCGTTGTCCATGGCAGGGCCGGTCCCGTCACAGGTGCCCGGCTGCGCGTTCTGCTGGGTCGTGTTGGTGCCCGGGGCGCCTGTAGCGCTTCCGGTTGGGCCGGTGGCGGCCAGGGCAGGGGCGGCGACAAGAACGGCGACGACGGCGGCGCCGCTGGTAATGGTTGCTGCGATGCGGCTTCTGGTACGCATGGGTTGCTCCTTGGTTGGTTGATCTCGGATACGAGTCCAATCTGTGGCGGATATCTGCAGGCTCTGCGGGATGGGTGTGGAGACGGTGTGGAGATTGGGCTCGAGAGCGCGAAACGGCGCTCATCGGTGCCTTGGACAGCCTCGGAGCAGGGAGGATGAGGCGTGCCCACCGTGCTGGTCGTCGAGGATGAGCGAGATATCCGTGAGCTGCTGCGTCGGTATCTGGAACGTGCCGGCCTGTCGGTGCTGACCACCGGAACCGGGGCCGAGGCGATCAGGTTGCTGACGTCCGCCCCCCCCGACCTGGTGGTGCTCGATCTCGGCCTGCCGGATGTCGACGGTACCGATGTGCTCCGCGAGATTCATGCCGCCGGACGCCCCCCGGTTCTCGTTCTGACCGCTCGCAGCACCGTCGATGACCGCATTCACGGCTTGCAGCTGGGCGCGGACGACTACGTGACCAAACCGTTCAGCCCTGCCGAGGTCGTTCTGCGCGTTCAGGCGGTCCTGCACCGCAGCGGTGGGCAACCCACGCAGGGCGGCCCGCTTACCTACGGCGGAGGAAGGCTACGCATCGACGAGCCTCGTCACGCAGCGTGGCTGGATGGTCGCCCGCTCGACCTGACTCCCACCGAGTGGGACCTGCTTGCAGCTGTGGCGGCGGCTCCCCAACGCGTGTTCTCCCGGTATGAGCTGGTCAACAGGATCCGGGGGTATGAGTACGCCGGCTATGAGCGGACCATCGACTCGCACGTGAAGAACCTGCGTCACAAGCTCGGTGCGTCCGGGGCCGACGTGCTGGAGACGGTCCTCGGCGTTGGCTACCGGTTGCGCCTGCGGCGAGATGATCCTGCGTGAAAGCGCTCCGATTCGGACTCGGCCCGCTGGGTCGGCGGCTGCTGTTCGCCTTCGTCCTGGTCGCAGTGTCCTCGGTCCTCGTGCTGACAGTCGCGGCACTCATCGGCGTCGGGCGCGGTTTCGAGGTTGCCACGGAGGTCAACCATGAGAATGCTGCAGCCAGCACAGCGGCGGCGGCGGGCGACGCGTACAGGAAGGCTTCCGGCTGGGACGGCGCGGACCTGAGCCGTACCAGCGACATTGCCGCGGCGGCCGCGGCCAAGCTGTTCGTCCTGGACGTCTCCGGCGCCCCGGTTGGCGGCAGCAATTCTGGTGGCCACATCGGACCGGGTCTGGGCAAGGGCACCGGACCGGTGGGCGGCCAGGGGGTCGTGAACTCTCCGGTGGTCGTCGACCGAGTCAGCGTCGGTACCGTGCGGCTGGTATTCGAAACCGGGACAGGAAACCAGGCGCGCGACGTGGCCTGGTCATGGATCGCGGTGGCCGCCGTGGTGGCCCTGCTGGTCGCCGTCCTTGCCAGCTGGGTGGTCACCCGGCTGATCACCCGACCGATCGCCTCTATGACGTCCGCAACCAGGGCGTTCGCGGCCGGGGACCGCCAGGCTCGTGCCGGAGTGCACGGACCGGGAGAGCTCGGCGAGCTCGCCCTCGCGTTCGACTCGATGGCGGACACTGTCGCCCGTTCCGAGCGGGAGCGCCGCAACCTCACCGCTGACGTCGCTCACGAGCTGCGCACCCCCCTGGCCGCGCTGCAGGCCGGGCTCGAAGAGCTACGCGACGGCCTGGTGGAACCCAGCGCCCAAGGGCTGGCCGGCTTGCACGACCAGTCGCTGCGGCTCGGGCGGGTCGTCAGCGACCTGGCCGAGCTTTCCGCCGTAGAGGCCAGCAGTGTTCCGGTTCGGCGGACCGAGGTGGATCTCACGCAGATCGCCCGCAACGAGCTGGCGGTGCGTGACTCCCAGCTGCGCGCTGCGGGACTGGTGTTGGGCCGCCGGTTGGATGGACCGGTGATGGTTCGGGCGGACTCCGACCGGTTGCACCAAGCGGTGGGCAACCTGCTGGCCAACGTGGCACGCTACTGCCGCCCCGGCGATGAGGTCACCGTCGTAGTCCGAAGCGAAGCCAACCGGGCGGTGCTGGAGGTTGTCGACTCCGGGCCCGGCATTACGTCAGATGAGCTCCCCCACGTCTTTGACCGGCTCTGGCGCGGCCGCGCAGCCAAAGATATAGCCGGCTCGGGGATCGGTCTGGCCGTCGCGCGGGAGATCGTCGTGGCCCACGACGGCACCATCGAGGCTCTTTCAACTGAAGGTGCCGGGACAACAATCACGATCCGACTTCCCTTCAGTGTGGCACCGCCCCCCTGACCGTCAGGAGATTGCTCCGGCATCCGGAGGACTGCGTTAAGTGGGCCGGCCGAGTTTGTCGTAATGTCCGGCGATCCTCCCCGAGCTGTTGATGGCTGCTGCGACGGGTGCTGATCCCTCAGCGGCGTCCGGAGCCGGGAGAGGTCGGGTCGTTCGGGGAGCTGGTGGTCAGGGCCCGCGGGTTGTCATGGGTCCGCCCATGTTCTGCCATGCGCCGATACCGCCTGCGAGGTCGTAGATGTGGCTGAAGCCGGCGGCAGTCATCTGTTCCAGCGCGGCGCCCGACCGGTTTCCGCTGTGGCAGTACACGGCGTAGGTGGAGTTCTTGTCGAGTGTGGCGATCTGGTTCGCGAAGTTGGCGCCCTCGATGTCGATGTTCATGGCCCGAGGCAGGTGCCCGCTGGCGTACTCGGCCGGGGTGCGGACGTCCAGCACGACTGTGCCGGGCGCCTTCATGGCCGTGGAGAAGTCGCTGGCGGCCATGTGCTGTCCGGTTGCTCGCGAGCTGGCGCTGGTCGCCGGGGCGCTTGTTGAGCAGGCGCTGACTGCGGTGATCGCCGCGACCGCCATCGCGGCAGCGGCGATCCCGCGGGACCACGATCGGTTGGGGTGAACTCGCATGCTGTTGGCTCCTTGGGTGCTCGGGGATCAGATGTGCGGGTGGACCGCCTTGAGGGTGATCCATCCTCCGGAGAGGTTGCGGGCGTCGAACCCCGCGCTGAGCAGCACTCGGGTCGCCAGGTAGGAACGGACGCCGCTGGCGCAGTGCACGCTCACCGCGCGCCCACCGGCCGCCGCGGAGACCTCGTCCAGCCTCTGCCGCAGCTCGAGGTGGGGGACATTAAGGGCGCCCTCGAGGTGGCCCTCGGCGTACTCTGATCGCGATCGGACGTCAAGGACGAGGGTGTGGGCCATGGCGTCGTCCAGATCCTGGGCCTGCCACTGGGGCATGGTGCCGTCCAGCACGTTCTGGGCGACGAACCCCAGCATGTTCACGGGGTCTTTGGCGGAACCGTAGGGCGGGGCGTAGGCCAGCTCGAGCTCGGCCAGGTCGTCTGCCGACATTCCGGCCCGGATCGCCACCGCGAGCACGTCGATCCGCTTGTCCACGCCCGCACGGCCGACGCCCTGCGCTCCCAGGAGCGTGCCGTCGGGGGCGAAGCTCGCGACGAGGTGCACCTGTTCGGATCCCGGGTAGTAACCGGCATGATGGCCGGGGTGGATGTGCATCACCTCGTGGGCGATACCCGCCCCGCGCAAACTCGCCTGGTTCGCTCCCGTGGTGGCGGCAGTGAGGCCGAAGACCCTGACAATCGCGGTGCCGAGGACTGGGGCCTGAGCAGTGGTGCGATGTCCGCAGATCGAGTCGGCCGCCCGGCGCCCCTGACGGTTCGCCGGGCCGGCCAGCGGCACCGGCAGCCGCGCCCCCGTGATGGCCTGGGTGACCTCGCCGGCGTCGCCGACCGCCCAGATGTGGGGGTCAGACGTGTGCTGTTCGCCGTCGACCCGGATGGCGCCGGTCGGGCCAAGCTCGAGACCGGCCGCCTGGGCCAGCGCGCTCGCCGGCCGCACGCCGACGTTGACGATGACAAGGTCTGCCGCCAGGGTTGCGCCGTCGGACAGGGCGACCCACACGGGTCCCTGCGACCTGGCCTTTGCCAGCTCGTGGATGCCGCCGGCTAGGGTGACGGGCATCGTGGCTGCCTGCGTGACAGCCTGTGCGGACACGCCAAGTCGAAGGTCGACGCCGTGTGCGGCGAGCTCGTCGGCGAGCAGCGGTGCGAGCTCGGCGTCAAGGGGCGGCAGAACGTGGTCGGCCAGCTCCACGAGGTGGACCTGCAGGCCGCGGGAGGTAAGTGCCTCGACCGCTTCAAGGCCGATGAACCCGGCACCGATCACGACAGCGCTCGAGCCCGGCCGGGTCCCCCCGCGGGCAGCCAGCAGGTCGTCGATGCGCTGCCTCAGCGCGTCAACGTCGGGCACTGTGCGCAGGGTGTGCACGGCTGGGTGGTCCAGGCCCTCGATGGGCGGCCGCACGGCCACGGCACCGGGGGACAGGACCAGCGCGTCATACGACAGCAGGTAGGTGTCCTGCCCGGACTGGATGGTGACCTTCCGGGAGTGCCTATCGATGCCGGTCACCCGGTGGCCGGTGCGCACATCCAGGTTGAGCGACTCCGCGAGCGACTCAGGGGTGTGGAGCAGGAGATCATCGCGTTGGGCGATCTCGCCTGAGAGGTGGTAGGGCAAGCCGCAGTTGGCGAAGGAGACGTAGGCCCCCTGCTCGAGGACGACGATCTCGGCGTGCTCGTCCAGCCGTCGCGCTCGTGCCGCGGCGCTCATCCCGCCTGCGACGCCCCCGATTATGACGACCCTCATCGCCTCCGGTGCCAAGGCGGGCCTGGTGTTGCTGGTCATCAGCGGATCGCGCCGCCGGCGCGCTGCCAGGCCATCATCCCGCCGGACAGGCTTGCCGCGTCCCGCCCGAGTCCCCGTAGGTGCTTGGCCGCAGCTCGTGAGCGCATCCCGCTGGCGCACATCACAACCACTGGGCGCCCCGTCCGTAGCCTCCATGGGGCCTTGTCGATGTCACCGAGAGGGACGTGGATGGCCCCGGGCGCTGCCCGGACGTCCATTCGCTGTTCTCCCTCACGTCGAGCAGGGTCGCGCCACCGCGGACCACTTCCAGGGCGCGCTCCGCATCGATCCTTGACCCGAGGCTGCCGTCGGCCGGTTGCCCGCCGAAGATCCGTCTAAGCCGGTTGAGCACAGAACGGTTGGCAGTGGGCATGGATGAACTGGTCGGAGTGGGCTCCATAGGTCAAAAGCAATACGTATGGGGGTATGCAGAACCGGCATCGTGGGCCACTTCACCCCTGTCTGCAGTCTGCCGCTGTTCACCCCGTATCGGATACCCACTTCGCCCTGTTCACCCGCCTGCTGACCGGGTGGGTGTGCGCCCCCGGCCGGCGCACCATCACCGCAATGATCGCGGTCGCCGATCTGAACGGCATCACGCAGATGCAGGCGCTGGTCGCCGAGCACGCGCCCGCGGCCTGGGCTGATCTGTCCGTCGAGGAAGCAGCCGGGCAGGTTGTGGTCGGGATCGAGACGGACCGGGGCCCCTGGGTGCTGGCGCTGCTGGCGGCCGGCTATCAGGTGTACGGGATCAACCCGTTGTCCTCGGCCCGATACCGTGAGCGGTACTCGACCTCGGGCGCGAAGTCCGACGCCGGTGACGCGCACGTGCTGGCAGAGATCGTTCGCCTCGATCGGGCACATCACCGCCAGGTCGCCGGGGACAGCGACCCGGGCGAGGCCGTCAAGCTGCTGGCGAGGCCCACCAGACGGCGGTCTGGGAACGGACCCGTCATGCACTGCGACTGCGCTCAACCCTGCGTGAGTTCTATCCCGTTGCGCCGGAGGCGTTTGGGGAGCTGGCCGCAGCCGACACGCTGATCCTGCTGCGGCGTGCACCCGATCCGACCCGAGCGGCGAAGCTGACCCGGGGTCAGGTGCTGGCCGCGTTGCGTGCTGCTCATCGTCACCACGCCGAGGTTAGAGCCGACGCTGTGCTTGCGATCCTGCGGACTCCGGCGCTGCGGCAAACCGCCGTCGTGGAGGGTGCCTATGCCGCCATTGTGACGGGCCAGATCCTGCTGCTCACCAGCCTGAACGAGCAGATCGCCGGCCTACAAGCGGTGATGGCCGAGCATTTTGGTCAGCACCCGGCCGCTGAGATCTACCTCAGCCAGCCGGGCTTGGCGCTCGTGCTGGGAGCGCGCGTGATGGGCGAGTTCGGGGACGACCCCACTCACTACGCTAACGCCCGGGCGCGCAAGAACTACTCCGGGCAGAGCCCCATTACTCGAGCATCCGGCAAGAAGCGGGTCGTGCTGGCTCGCTACGCCACCAACCGCCGTCTCGGCGCCGCGCTGCACGCCCAAGCCTTCGCGGCCCTCAATGGATCTCCCGGCGCGAGGGCCTACTACGACGGCCTCCGCGACCGGAACAACGGCCACCACGCCGCCCTGCGCCAGCTCGCCAACCGCCTCGTCGGCATCCTGCACGGCTGCCTCAAGACCGGCGCCCTCTACGACGAGGACACCGCCTGGAAGCACCACCGAACCGCCCCCAAAGTCCCTGCCGCTTGACAACTTTCAGCATGGGATGTCTGTCAGGAGAAGCCTGCCGACACCTCCACGCACTGGAGCACCCGGTCGCTTGCCAAGCGGTTTGGGCTCGGCAAGGACACCATCGCCAAGGTCTAGGCTGGCCCCTGCATCTCACGCCGACGTCGAGTTCCTGGGACCAACCTCATCGAGCGCTGGTTCAAAGAGCTCACCGGCCGGCGCCTACGTCGCGGCGTGTTCACCAGCGTCCCCGAACTCGAAGCGGCCATCGAGCGCTGGGCCACCCACGGGAACGACGACCCCAAACCATTCGGGTGCGGCTCCGATGGAGTGACTTACGTAGCACGCGGGATGACGTCGTTGGGGTAGCAGGACTCGTGGACTCGTTGACGTTCTCGCTCGAGGTGGAAGCGCCAGTAGGCGTCGAAGTCGCCGTTGGTTGGCATGGCTCG
>JBBRZQ010000151.1:0-11166 GCA_038236535.1 Actinomycetales bacterium | reverse complement strand
TGCGCGGCGACGTCCACGACATCGGCAAGAACCTGGTGGACATCATCTTGTCCAACAACGGGTACGAGGTCGTCAACATCGGCATCAAGCAGCCGATCGCCGAGATCATCCGGGCCGCCGAGGAGCACAATGCCGACGCGATCGGGATGAGCGGGCTGCTGGTGAAGTCGACGGTGGTGATGAAGGAGAACCTCGAGGAGCTGAACTCCCGCGGGTTCGCCGGCCGCTGGCCGGTGCTGCTCGGTGGTGCCGCGCTGACCCGTGCCTACGTCGAGAACGACCTGGCCGAGGTCTACCAGGGAGAGGTCCGTTACGCCCGGGACGCGTTTGAGGGCCTGCGCCTGATGGATGCGGTGGCGGCGGCCCGGGCGAACCCGCAGCTCAGTGTCTCGGACACCCTGCCCGAGCTGCGCAAGCGCCGGGTGCGGGCCGTGGCGGCGGCGACCGATACGGACGCACCGCCGGACACCACCCGTTCGGACGTGGCCACCGACAACAGCATCCCGAAGCCGCCGTTCTGGGGCACCCGGGTGGTCAAGGGCATCGCGCTGGCCGACTACGCGTCCTACCTGGACGAGCGTGCGACGTTCCTTGGCCAGTGGGGGCTGAAGGGCAAACGCGGCGAGGACGGTCAGTCCTACGAGGAGCTGGTCGAGACCGAGGGCCGGCCGCGGCTGCGCATGTGGCTCGAGCGGATCAAGACCGAGGCCCTGCTCGAGGCGGCCGTCGTCTACGGCTACTTCCCTTGTTACAGCGAGGGGAACGACCTGGTGGTCCTGCATCACGAAGACGGACCCGACGGTGCGAAGGCCGGCTCGGAGCGAGCGCGGTTCTCGTTCCCCCGTCAGCGTCGTGACCGACGGCTGTGCCTGGCCGACTTCTTCAGGAGCAGGGAACGCTACGAGTCCGATGGTGAGCCGGACGTCATCGCCTTCCATCTGGTGACGATGGGCGCGCGGGTCGCTGAGGCCACCGCGGAGCTGTTCGGCCGTGACGCCTACCGCGAGTATCTCGAGCTTCATGGCCTGTCCGTGCAGCTGACCGAGGCGCTGGCCGAGATGTGGCATGCCCGGGTACGTGATGAGCTCGGCTTCGGCGCCGAGGACACCGATGACCTTGGCGCCATCCTGCGTCAGGGGTATCGCGGGTCCCGTTACTCGTTCGGCTACCCGGCCTGCCCGGACCTGGCTGAGCGCGCGGTGCTGGTCGACCTCCTGGACCCGTCCCGGATCGGGGTCACCCTCTCCGATGAGCTGCAGCTGCACCCGGAGCAGTCCACCGATGCCCTGGTCGTTCACCACCCCGAGGCCAAGTACTTCAATGCCACGTGACCGCAGCCTGCCGTGGCCTTACGACGCGATGACGGGTAGGGCGATATGACGTCTCAGCACGGCGACCTGTGGCCGCACATGACGGCGCCGCTTCCGGCTGCGGTTCTGTGGGACATGGACGGGACCCTGGTCGACACCGAGCCCTACTGGATGGCCGAAGAGCGCGCTCTGGTCAAGAGGTATGGCGGCGTCTGGACCGACGAGCATGCCCGCCAGCTGGTCGGCAACGACCTGCTGGTCTCGGCGGAGTACATCCTGGCTCATTCGCCGATCATGCTGACGGCGCTCGAGGTCGTCAACGAGCTGCTGACCGGCGTGGTGGCCAGGGTCGCCGAGCATGTGCCGTGGCGGCCCGGCGCCCGTGAGCTGCTGGCGAGCTGTGTTGCCGACGGCGTGCCCTGTGCCCTGGTCACCATGTCGTGGGAGTCGCTGGCCAGCGCCGTGCTCAAGAACCTGCCGATGGGCAGCTTCACCGCGGTCATCACCGGCGATGTGGTGAGCCACGGCAAACCCCATCCTGAGCCCTACCTGGCCGCTGCCCGTCTGCTCGGCGTCGACCTCGGAGCCTGTATCGCGATCGAGGACTCGCCGCCCGGCGTCGCCTCCGCGGTCGCGGCCGGCATACCGACGATCGCGGTGCCGCATCACGTTCCGGTGCCGGAGACCGTCGGGGCTGTCCAGCTCTCGACCCTGGTCGGTCTGGATCCGCAGGACCTGCTGACGCTCTTCCGCTGATCCGGATGGCTGGCTAGCGGGCTCGCGAACCCCAGGGGCTGGTGTGCGCGGCGGCGGCCAACGCCTCGGCCAGCTCCTGGTAGCCGTCAGCCACGAGGCCGACGGTGACCCGGACGTGGCCACCCCCGCCCGGCAGGACGTCGAACGGCGTCCCGGGGGTGACTCCCACACCCTGGCTGGCTAGCCGGACGATGGCGGCGGACTCGTCATGGACCGGCACCCACAGGTTCAGCCCGTCGCCGCCGGAGACCCGGACGTCCCGGGAGGCTAGAGCCGCGACCAGCGCACGGCGCCGGCGGGTGTACTCATCCCGGGCGTGGTCGACCTGGGCCATGGCGACCGGGTCGGTGAGCAGGGTCAGCAGCACCCGCTGCAGGAGCCGGCTGCTCCAGCCCTGGCCGAGCTGGCGGCGGTGGCTCACCTCTCGCAGCAGATCCGCAGGCCCGCTCACGGCGGCCAGCCGCAGGTCCGGCCCGTGCGACTTGGAGAAGCTGCGGATGTGGATCACCTGGTCGGGGATCCACCGGCCCAGGCTGACCGGTTCGCTCGCGGCGACCGCTCCGGCCGAGTCGTCCTCGACGACCGGCATCCCGGCGCGGGCCAGCAGAGGGGCCAGGTCCGCGGCACGCGCAGCGGTCATCGAGGCGCCCGTCGGGTTCTGGGCTCTCGGCTGCAGGATCACCGCCGCGACCGGACCGCGCAGGGCCTCGGCCAGCTGGACGGGGCACAGCCCGGAGTCGTCGACCGGCACCCCGGCGACCTCGGCACCGAGGTGCTCGAGCAGGTCCAGCAGGGGAGGGAAGCCCGGGTGCTCCACGATCACCCGGTCGCCGAAACGCAGCAGCGAGCGTGAGACGAGGTCCAGGCCGTCCATCGCCCCGTCCACGATCATCAGCTCGCCGGGAGGGTAGGGCCACTGGGCGCTCAGCACGTCCCTCAGCTCGGACAGGACAGGATCATCGAGGTAGCTGCCGGGGATGCCGGCCGTGGTGAGCGTGCTGAGAGCGTTGATAGCTGGGCCGAGGTTCGGCAGCAGCGCCGGGTCGGGGGTTCCGGTCGACAGGTCGAGGGCGAAGTCGAGCTGTCGTTCCAGGGCTCTGCGGTAGCGCCCGGGCGCCGGTTCCTGAAGACCGGCGACGGTGGTGCCGCGACGGCCGTCGGTGTGAATGGCCCCGGAACGGGCAAGCAGGGCCCACCCGGCGCTCACCGTGGTGGGGGACAGTCCCAGCTGGCCGGCCACGGCGCGGATCGGCGGGAGCCTGACGCCGGGCTCGATCGCGCCCTCGCGGACGGCCCGGCTCACCGCCTGGGCCAGCCCTCTGGCGCTGGGCGTCTCGAACCGGTCTTCAATGGCTGACAACGCGCTCATGTTTGTCACATAGCAATAGTGACATTGTGTGATCAAGTAGGTGGCACGTACTGTGTCGCCATGACACAGCGAATCTCCCACTGGATGGACGGCAAGCAGGCCGCCGGCACCTCCGGCCGCACGTCCCCTGTCTACAACCCGGCCACCGGCGTCCGCAGCGCCGACGTGGACCTGGCCAGCGCCGGTGAGGTCGATATCGCCGTTGCCACTGCGGTGGCCGCAGCGCAGGACTGGCGGCACGCGTCCCTGTCCCAGCGGGCCGGCGTGCTCTTCGCCTTCCGCCAGCTGCTGCACGAGCGTACCGACGAGCTCTCGTCGATCATCACGGCTGAGCACGGCAAGACCCTGCCCGACGCTGCCGGCGAGATTGCCCGCGGACTCGAGAACGTCGAGTTCGCCGCCGGCGTCCCGCAGCTGCTCAAGGGCGGCTTCTCCGAGCAGGTCTCCACCGGGGTGGACGTCTACTCGATCCGCCAGCCGCTGGGCGTGGTGGCCGGGATCACCCCGTTCAACTTCCCGGTCATGGTGCCGCTGTGGATGTGCGCCAACGCGATCGCCTGCGGCAACGCCTTCATCCTCAAGCCCAGTGAGAAGGACCCCTCGGCCTCGCTGTTCCTGGCCCGGATGTGGAAGGACGCCGGCCTGCCGGACGGCGTGTTCACCGTGGTCCAGGGCGACAAGGAAGCGGTCGACGCGCTGCTGGCCCACGCCGACGTTGCCGCCGTGAGCTTTGTCGGCTCCACCCCGATCGCCCGGTACATCTACGAGACGGGCACCGCGCACGGCAAGCGTGTCCAGGCCCTCGGCGGAGCCAAGAACCACGCGCTGGTGCTGCCCGACGCCGACGTGGAGATGGCTGCCGACTCGGTCGTCTCGGCGGCCTACGGCTCAGCCGGCGAGCGCTGCATGGCGCTGTCGGTCGCCGTCGCGGTCGGTGACGTCGCAGACCCTCTCGTCGAGGCGCTCGCCGCCCGGCTGCCCAAGCTCAAGGTCGGTGACGGCGCCCACCCCGACACCGACATCGGTCCGCTGATCACCGCCGAGCATCGTGACAAGGTGGCCGGCTACATCGGGGCCGGGGCCGAGGCGGGCGCCACCCTGGTGGTTGACGGGCGTCGCGGCGACCTGCCCCCGGGTGGCTTCTTCCTCGGGACCACCCTGATGGACCACGTGACCCCCGAGATGACCGTCTACACCGACGAGATCTTCGGGCCGGTGCTCTGTGTCGTGCGGGCCGACACCTACGAGGAGGGCCTGGCCCTGATCAACAGCAACCGCTATGCCAACGGCACCGCGATCTTCACCCGCGACGGTGGCGCGGCCCGGCAGTTCCAGTTCGACGTCGAGGTCGGCATGGTCGGCATCAACGTCCCGGTCCCGGTCCCGGTGGCCTACTACTCGTTCGGCGGCTGGAAGGCCTCACTGTTCGGCGACTCGCACATGTACGGCGCCGAGGGGATGAGCTTCTACACCAGAGGCAAGGTCGTCACCTCGCGCTGGCCCGACCCGGCCACCTCGGCCGTTGACCTCGGCTTCCCCCGCACCCGATAGGAGACGTCATGACGCACACCCCCAGCGAGGAACGGGTCCGCTCCGACGACCGCGCGCACGTCTTCCACTCGTGGTCGGCCCAGGCCCAGATCGACCCGATGCCGATCGCCTCGGCCTCCGGGTCACACTTCACCGACTATGCAGGCAAGCGTTACCTCGACTTCTCCTCGCAGCTGGTCAACGTCAACATCGGGTACCAGCACCCCAGACTGGTGGCCGCGATCCAGGAGCAGGCGGCCAGGCTCTGCACCATCTCCCCGGCCTTCGCCAATGATGCTCGCAGCGAGGCCGCCCGGCTGATCGCCGAGATCGCCCCCGGCGACCTCAACACCGTCTTCTTCACCAACGGCGGGGCGGACGCCAATGAGAATGCGATCCGGATGGCGCGGCTGCACACCGGGCGGCACAAGATCCTGGCCGCCTACCGCAGCTACCACGGCGCGACCGCCGGAGCCATCGCGCTCACCGGTGACCCGCGCCGCTGGGCCTCCGAGCCGGGCGAGCCCGGGATCATCCACTACTGGGGCCCCTATGCCTACCGCTCCGCGTTCCACTCGACCACCGAGCAGGAGGAGTCCGATCGCGCCCTGACGCATCTGCGGGACCTGCTCATGGTCGAGGGATCGCACACCGTCGCCGCGATCATCCTGGAGACCGTCGTCGGCACCAACGGGATCCTCGTCCCGCCGCCGGGGTACCTCGCCGGGGTCCGGGCGCTGTGCGACGAGCTCGGGATCGTGCTGATCGCCGACGAGGTGATGGCCGGCTTCGGTCGCTGCGGCGAGTGGTTCGCGGTGGACCACTGGGGTGTCACGCCGGACCTGATCACCTTCGCCAAGGGCGTCAACTCGGGCTATGTGCCGCTGGGCGGGGTGATCATCTCGGACAAGATCGCCGCGACCTTCGCGGATCGCGCCTTCCCCGGCGGGCTGACCTACTCGGGCCATCCGCTGGGCTGCGCCGCCGCCGTGGCCTCGATCACCATCTTCCGTGAGGAAGGCATCATCGAGCATGCCCGCTCGCTGGGGACCGATGTCATCGGCCCGGAGCTCCGTGCCCTGGCTGACCGACACCCGAGCGTGGGCGAGGTTCGTGGTCTCGGGGTCTTCTGGGCGCTGGAGCTCGTCCGCGACCGGGACACCCGGGAGCCGCTCGTGCCGTTCAACGCCACTGGCGTGCAAGGCAAGCCGATGGCCGAGTTCACGGCCGCGTGCAAGGACCAGGGGCTCTGGCCGTTCGTCCACTTCAACAGGACCCACGTCGTCCCCCCGTGCACCACCTCAGCCGACGAGGTCCGCGAAGGCCTGGCCATCCTCGACAACGCCCTCAAGGTGGCAGACAGCTACTACACCGGCAGCTGACCCGGGCGGGACTCTCCGGTGCGACCTCACCGGAAGCGGGTGCGTCAGGTTGGGGTGTTCGGGGTGGGTGCTGTCAGCCCGTGGTGGGCGGGACCTGCATGTCGTAGATGACCCACATGGTGCGCTCGGCGACCTGGTCGTACTTGCTCCGGGCGCGGTGGTTGTCATCGGCAGTGATCCAGCGGATCTTGCTCCAGCCACGCTGGCGGGCGATGCCCCGGAGGGCCTCCAGAAGGGCGTCGACAGCCCCGGTGCCACGGGCGGCCGGAGTGACGAAGAGGTCGTCGAGGTGCCCGGCCACGGCGGCAGCCAGCGGGCGAAAGTACGGACGGTAGTGAGCCAGGCCGACGGGCCCGCCGCTCGCATCCCGCACCAGCAGCGCCTCGACGTCGTGGCCCGGATCGGTGATCCAGGACCAGGTGAGGTCGAGCTGTTCGTCGGTCACCGGCTCCTGGTAGAAGTCGGCGTACGCCCGGTAGAGCGCGCGCCAGGCCGCTGCGTCCCCGGGGTCAGCTGGCCCGACGCTGAAGGAAGGAGAGGTCACCCGATGAACCTAGTCTTCGGCGGGGACAACGGCAGCGGTTCTGTGCGGGTCAAGGGCCAGTTCGGCCGAGCCCTCGGGCAGCGGCGGGGGGGTGCCGCCCCACTCCGGGCACAGGGCGCGGTGGTCGCACCAGTCACAGAGCCTGGACTTGCTCGGCCGCCAGTCACCGGTCTGTGCCGCGGTCTCGATGGCGTGCCACAGGGCCTTCAGCTTCCGTTCGACCGCGAGCAGGTCCGCCTCGTCGGGGGAGTACCGGACGATCTCGGAGTTGGCCAGGTAGACCAGCTGGAGCATTGTCGGGACCTCGCCACGCAGCCGCCACAGCACCAGCGCGTAGAACTTCATCTGGAACAGGGCCTTGCCCTCGAAGAGCTCCGAGGGCGACCGGCCAGTCTTGTAGTCGACGACCCGGACCTCGCCGGTGGGTGCCACGTCAAGCCGGTCGACGTACCCCCGCAGGGTCAGCCCGTCCACGACGGTCTCGACGTAGAGCTCGCGCTCGGCCGGCTCCAGGCGGGTCGGGTCCTCCAGGGTGAACCATCTCTCGATCAGCGAGACGGCGTCGCCGAACCAGCTCGCCAGCGCCGCCGGGTCGCTCTCTTCCACCAGGTCGGCCAGCTCGGGCCGGCCCTCGAGCAGCGCCTTCCACTGTGGCTCGACCAGGGCAGCGGCGGCTTCGATCGTCCGGCCGGGGGACGGTAGGTCGAACAACCGCTCCAGCACCGCGTGGACCAGCGTGCCCCGGGCCGCGGCGGCGCTCGGCGGCTGCGGAAGCTTGTCGATCACCCGGAATCGATAGAGGAGCGGACACTGCATGAAGTCTGAGGCCCGGCTGGGGGAGAGTGCGGCAACCATGCAAGGCACTGTAGGGGGACCCGCCGACAGCAGGCGCACTGACACCGAACCCGGCGGGTATGTCTGCCCTGAGCCCGGCCCGGCCAGCGTGGCTGCGGGGCACCACCTTGACCTTGACCTGCGCTGGCACCAGCGTGACCTTGGTCTGCGCTGGTAGCTAGTTCCTTCACATAAGGTCGGTGCATGGCTGGCACTGATGAGATGACGGGTCCCACCCCTGGCTGGCGCCTGGCCACGATCGGCGGGGTGCCTGTCTACATCGGCCGATCCTGGCCGATCATCGCGCTGATCATCGTGGCCACCTTCGGCCCCGGCGTCGCCAGCAGCCGCCCCGACCTCGGGCCGGGCGCCTACGCGGTGGCCCTGGGGTTCGCCGTTCTGCTTCTCATCTCGGTCTTCGCCCATGAGGCAGCCCATGCGGTGGTGGCCACCCGGCTGGGATACCGGGTGAACCGCGTGGTGGCTGACCTGATGGGCGGGCATACGGCCTACGACTCCTCCACGACGCGGCCGGGAGCCAGCGCGCTGGTGGCGATCGCCGGACCCGCCGCCAACGCCCTGCTGGCCGTGGTTGGCTGGCTTGCCCTGCCGGGCTTCCCGGACGGGGTCGCCTCGGGACTGGCTCACGCGATCGTCTACACCAACCTCTTCGTCGCAGGTTTCAACCTGCTGCCCGGGCTGCCGCTGGACGGTGGCTTCCTGGTCGACTCCCTGGTCTGGAAGATCACCGGCAGCCGCGAGAGCGGGCTCATCGCAGCGGGCTGGTGCGGGCGCGCAGTGACCGTCCTGGTGGTGCTGTACTTCGTCGGCGTGCCCTTGCTGAACGGCCAGGCCCCGGACCTGTTCGGCATCGTCTGGGGACTGTTCATCGGGTCCTTCATGTGGTCCGGCGCCACCAACGCGATCCGGGCCGGGCGCGGGAGCCGACTGCTGGCCGGCATCCGGATCGACTCGGTATGGCGGCGCGCGGCCTGCCTGCCAGCCCACGCGAGCGCCGCCCAGGCGCTGGCGCTCCGGGTCAGCGGGAGCGGCGGCACGGCCGTGGTGATCGAGGACGATACCGGCACGGCTGTGGGGCTGCTGGACGACGAGGCACTCCAGGCGATACCCGAGCAGTCTCGCGGCAGCGTTGCGGCCAGCGCCGTGATGCGGCGGCAACCGGAGGGCTGGGTCGTCGAGGCGACTCCGGAGCAGTCGATCGCCGTCGTGGTGGTGGCCATGCAGCGGCTCGGCATCGGAGCCGTGCCGGTCCGTGGCCCTGACCGAAGGATCGCCGGCATCGTGCTGGCCTCGGACCTCGACGCCGCGTTGTCTCAGTGAGCAGCTTTGTCTCGCTGAGCTGCGGCCCACCCTAGACTGGTCCGTCATGAGCCCGTACAGATCAGCCATCACGGGTGCCACTGGCGCCCACCTGCGTCGCGGCCCTTTCGCCGAGGGTGAGCGCGTGCAGCTGACCGATCCCAAGGGCAAGCTCCACACGATCACACTGGAGCCCGGCAAGGAGTTCCACACCCACCGGGGCTGGCTGCAGCACAGCGACCTGATCGGCGCGCCGGACGGCTCGACCTTCAAGAACACTGCCGGTGTCGAGTACCTCGCGGTCCGTCCGCTGCTGTGCGACTACGTCCTGTCGATGCCCCGCGGAGCGGCCGTGGTCTACCCCAAGGACGCCGCCCAGATCGTGGCCATGGCCGACATCTTCCCTGGCGCCAGGGTGGTCGAGGCCGGAGTCGGGTCCGGTGCGCTGAGCATGTCGCTGCTCCGGGCAGTCGGTGACTTCGGGCACCTTCACTCGTTCGAGCGCCGTGAGGAGTTCGCCGACATCGCCCGGGGCAACGTGGAGGGTTTCTTCGGCGGCCCGCACCCGGCCTGGCAGATCACCGTCGGCGACCTGGTCGAGACCCTGCCGACCGTCGTCGAGCCAGCCACCATCGACCGGGTGGTGCTGGACATGCTCGCACCCTGGGAGTGCCTGGACGTGGTGGCCGACGTGCTGGCCCCCGGTGGTGTGCTCATCTGCTACGTCGCCACCGTCACCCAGCTCTCGCGGGTGGCCGAGGCTGCACGCGACCACGGCGGCTTCACCGAGCCGTCAGCATGGGAGTCGCTGGTCCGCGGGTGGCACCTCGAGGGGCTGGCGGTCCGTCCCGAGCACCGGATGCACGGCCATACCGGCTTTCTGATCAGCACCCGGCGGCTCGCCCCCGGGGTGACCCCTCCGCTGCGCAAGCGTCGCCCGGCCAAGGGTGCCAATGCCGACGGGGTCAGCGCGGAGGGAAGCGAATTGCCGTCCGGCGACTGGACCCCGGAGGACATCGGGGAGCACACCACCTCCGAGAAGAAGATTCGACGCGTTCGGCGATCTTTGACGGATACAGCCACCACGTAGTCCGGTTTCGGATTAGGGTCGATTTGTCGGGACTGAACGGCCGACAGGTGACCATGAGGAGGTTCCATCATGTCCGAGAACTCCGCCCCGCATGAGGACGAGCACGGGCCCTCGATCGAGCCGATCGATGGGGCGGAGGCATTGCGCCAGCAGTCTCTCCTTTCCGAGGAGGTCGCCGGCCTGCGTCGCCGTCTGGCGGACTCGCCGACCCGCTCACGTGATCTTGAGAACCGCGTGCTGCAGCTTCAGACCGCCCTGTCGACCCTGTCGTCCCAGAACGAGCGTCTCGTGCGCACCCTGCGGGAGGCCCGCGAGCAGATCGTCACCCTCAAGGGTGAGGTCGACCGCCTGGCCCAGCCGCCGTCGGCCTACGGACTGATCGTCGAGTCCTACGACGACGCCACCGTTGACGTGCTGACCAGCGGCCGCAAGATGCGGGTCGCGGTGTCGCCGTCGGTGGACCCGGGCGAGCTGTCCGCCGGGCGCGAGGTGATGCTCAACGAGGCCCTCAACGTGGTGGCGACCTGCGGCTTCGAGCGGATCGGCGAGATCGTGATGCTCAAGGAGATCCTGGATGACGACCGGGTCCTGGTCGTGGCCCACGCCGACGAGGAACGCGTCTGCCGCAAGGCTGAGAGCCTCGAGGGCGAGCCGATCCGGGTCGGCGACGCCCTGCTCCTGGACTCCCGCTCGGGCTTCGTCTACGAGCGGATCCCCAAGGCCGAGGTCGAGGACCTGGTCCTCGAAGAGGTGCCGGACATCGACTACAGCGACATCGGCGGGCTCTCCGGTCAGATCGAGGCGATCCGGGATGCCGTCGAGCTGCCCTACCTGTACCCGGACCTGTTCCTGGAGCACAAGCTGAAGCCGCCGAAGGGCGTCCTGCTCTACGGCCCCCCCGGCTGCGGAAAGACGCTGATCGCCAAGGCCGTTGCCGCGTCCCTGGCCAAGAAGGTGGCGGCCAAGGAGGGTAAGCCGGTCGGCAAGTCCTTCTTCCTGAACATCAAGGGTCCCGAGCTGCTCAACAAGTA
>JBBRZQ010000150.1:0-11193 GCA_038236535.1 Actinomycetales bacterium | reverse complement strand
GTTCGTCGACGTGACGTGGCTCGACAGTATGTCGCTCGTGGTCCTGGCTCAGGACAAGCAGGAGGACCCGCTCCGACCGTTCAAGGTGGATCTCGGCCAGGGTGTGGGGCTGCGCCGGGTCGGGCAGCTCGACCTCGACCAAACCCTCATCAAAGAGGTTCCCGGCGCGACGAGCATCACCTCCCGCGGGGGGGTGCGCGGCCTCGTCGTCATGACGGACAACGGGATCCTCCTGCGCGCCGGCAACGCCTGGGCGGCCCAGCCGGCCGTGTCCGAGATCGTCATCGGCGGCACGTAAGGCGCTGGAGGCCAGCGCACCGTCGGCGAGACCTCGCAGGACTTCGACGAACAGTGCGCGGTGGCAACGGAACGTGTGACGGCGCCCCCGCGCACGCAGGGGTAGGGGTGCTGGTAACGGTGCTGTCACCAGCCGCAATGGTGGGGCCTGCTCGGTAAAGGGACTCAGTCAGGTCTCGCGGCCACCGGCGCGGCCGACGGCTCGGTAGATGGTTGAGCGGGTGACGGAGAACAGTTCTTCGAGTTCGCTGATGGTGCGCCTGCCGGCGCGGTAGAGCTCGACCAGGTGGGCTTCCTGGTTCGAACTGATTTGGGCTGTTTGCCGCGCAACCGTCCCTGGCTCCGGGCGACGGCCATTCCTTCCCGGGTCCGAGTTCGGGCCAGGTCGGCTTCAAACTCGGCGATCATCGACAGCGTCGTGAACAGGAGCCGGCCGATCGGGTCGGTGGGGTCGTGGATCGATGCGCCGATGTTGAGTCGAACACCGGATGCGGTGAGCTCATCGACGATGTCGCGTGCGTCTGGCACGGAGCGGGCCAGACGATCGAGCTTGGTGACCACAGAGGGTGTCGCCCTGTCGGCAGGCGGCCATGGCCTGGCGTAGCCCGGGGCGGTTGCGGTTCGTACCGGTCAGTCCGTGGTCGAGGTAGATCCTTTTGGGATCCACGCCCAACGCAGCGAGGGCGTTCTGTTGGGCGGTGAGGTCTTGATCTACGGTCGAGACCCGGCAGTAGCCGACCTTCAGTTCGGTCACCGATCTAGTATGCCGGTTAGCCCCCCTTCACCAGGACGGACCGCCGAACCAGTCTTACGGGACAGCGCGGGGGTTGGTGGTGACTTCGGACCGGCCCCGGTTCGGCTGCGTCTGTGGGTGTACCGGTGAGCCTTCCTCGATCGGTGAGTGTGTCGGAACGTCGATGGGCGCGGGCTGTGGTGATCGATTTTCAGTTCACCCGCTGTCGAAGGGCGGCAAGGCCAGCGCCGCTCAGTTCGTTTAGGGCGTTCGGGCGGCCGGCCACGGCCATGAGGAGGGCCTCGCCAGGCCCACAGACCTCGGGCCCCTCACCGGCGGTCCAGTCGAGGTCAGTGGCGACGAGTTTCAGGCCCTTCGCGTTGCCTTTGGAAGAGAGGGTGGGCGCTCCCAACGAGAAGGACAGGACTGGGACCAGCCGGGCGGGAGGGATGGTGCGTGAGATACCGAGTGCCCTGCGGATGTCCTGCTGATGGATCATGCCGTCGGTCAGTGCGATCCCACCGCGGAAGCCCGTGGGAAGCCCACGCGGGCGCTGGCTGCGGGCCACGAGATCGAGAATGCCGTCGGGTTCGAGGTCTTTGTACCTGTGCAGCGCGAGCTCGTTGACCTTGGCTGCGCGGAGCCCGCCTCGGAAGAAGGTCGCCGCTGTCTTGGTCTTGGACAACTCGTCGAAACTGACGATGTGGGTAGCGACGTCTCGGACTCGCCACTGAGTGCACAGCGACGGGGCTACCCACTGGTCCGCGGTGAGGTCTCCCAGCAGCGCCAGGAGATCAGCACGCTCTTCCTGGGCGAGGGGCATCAGGTCGGGCTTGTTCATAGGGCACCGAGGCCGCCGTGTGTGAGGACCTCGTACTTGCTCAGGTACAGCGGCCAGCCGTCCGGTGCTTCGAGACCGTCTCGCAAGGACTCCCAGCCGTTTCCGTGGCGCTCGATGTGTCGGTGTACGAGGGTGACGCGGGTGCGCAGCTCGTCTTCGGCGACGAAGGTGATCTCGACCTCGCTGGTCCGGGACAGGTCCGAGGCGATCTGCCAGTCGGGTCCTATGTCCCAGCTGAACACGATGGTGTTCGGTGGGTCGAAGGCCAGCACGCGGCCCCACCGGCAGATGCTGCCGTCGATGCCGCGGTCGTAGAGGTCGCCGCCGGTGTGCCGCTCAAGTACGGTCTCCGCGATGGGAACGGACAGCATGTTGTGCTCTCGCGGCTTGATCTTGTCTAAGTCAGCGAACTTCCAGAACGCCTCTTCGGGAGGTAGGTCGACGACGACTTCGTGTCGAATTGCTCCGTCTGCCTGCACAGTCACCCGATCTCCTTTTCCTGGTTGTTCTGTTGGCCTGAGGTGGTCCTGAAGTTACCAAGTGCCTCGGCCCAAAACTGGTCGAGTTGCCTGCGGTACCTGTCAAGCCGGGCGGCGTCGATGCTGTAGATCCGATGCCTCCCAGACGACGCGTCATGGACGATCCCGGCCTCGCGCAGCACCTTGAGGTGTTGGCTCACGGCCGGTCGGCTAATGGGCATGTCGCTGGCCAGTTCAGTGACCGTGCACGGCCCGAGGGTGAGTCGTTCGATGATCGCTCGGCGACGCGGATCTCCAAGGAGGGCCCACACATCGGACTGGTAAGTGGCCACGAACACGTAAGTTACTACTTACCCGTCAATCCTGCAAGCGTCTGATGGGGCATCGCGCAGCCTCTGACCAGCGCCGACGCCCAGATGCCTACCAAGCCACGACCTCGGCTGAGGCTGGGCATGCGCCGCCCCTGGCGCACCCTCGGCATTCCCGTCGGCGCACCGCTGACCGGGGTGCTGGCAGATGCCTTGGGTGTCCGGCCGGCAGTGTGGAGCGTGGCCCGTCATCAGCGCCACGTTCGGGGTGCTGGTGGCGGTCCGGTTTTGCGAGACTTCCCCGGCCCCACTACGGCCCTGTACGTACTGATTGACTGACTCAGTCAGTCAGTTATAGTTCTTCCATGACCCGCTCAATTCCACCCGACCGATTGCTCGCCGTCATCAACGCGGCGGCTAGGGTCTTCGTCACCCACGGATTCCGGCGGGCTCAGATGCAGGATGTGGCTGAAAGCCTGGGCGTAGCCAAAGGCACCCTGTACCGCTACGCCACATCGAAGGATGCGTTGTTTGCGGCCGCGGTCCGCTACGGCGACGGCTTGGAGCAACTACCAGCCATCAACGAGCTACCCCTGCCAGGCGTCGGCGAAGGTGAGCTCGCGGACCTGGTGACGTCGCGCTTGGCCGCCGAGCTCCCCGATCTCGCGCTCTCCCGGGCACTGCAGCAGACGAACTGCCCCGCCACCTCGCAGGAAGCATCGGCCGAGCTCGCGGCGATCGTCATCGATCTGTTCCACCGTCTTGCCCGCCACCGCGTTGCCATCAAGCTGGTCGACCGGTGCGCACCCGAGCTGCCCGAACTGGGTCGGGTCTGGTTCGAGACCGGGCGCGCCACCCAAATGTCGGGCATGGAGTCCTACCTCGACTCTCGACAACGCGCCGGCGTACTGACCTTGCCGGGGCCGACACCGATCGTGGCGCGAACGATCGTCGAGCTCTGCGTGCTGTGGGCCGTGCACTGCCGGTTCGACCCGGCTCCTTCCACCCGGCCCCAGCCGAGCGACGACACGTTGGCCGCAACGCTCGCGGCGATGATCACCCGATCCACCGCGCACTCCGAAAGGCACTACTCATGAAACTGCTCGCCGTACGCCAATGCCCCATCGACCGCCGGCCATTGCACCAGCGCGCCGCCAGCGCCGCCGTACGCCCGCTTAAGCGGTACCTGTCCAGGCAGGCTGCCCATCCTCACGGGATCGGCGGCCGACTGATCGGGCGCCTGTGGATCACCGAGTCCGCGGCCGTGAACGACGCCGCGATCGACCTCCTCGCGCCCACCCCCGGCGAGCATGTCCTGGAGATCGGAATTGGCCCCGGACGAGCCCTGGGCCTCATCGTCGCGCGAGGCGTCGCCGTCACCGGCATCGACGTCTCCGCGGCGATGGTCTCGCTCGCCGCACGACGCAACCCGACTCCGATCCGGACCGGAGCCCTCACCCTCTGCGTCAGCGACGGCGTGACCATCGCCCTGGAAGGCAACTCAGTCGACGCAGTCCTGTCCGTACACAACCTCTACTTCTGGAGCGATCCCCGCACCACCCTCAAAGAGATCACCCGGGTATTGCGACCCGGCGGCCGGGTCCTGCTTGTGTTTCGGGGCCGCGAGCACCCGCTACCCGGGCGGCTCGATCCCGAGATCTATCGATCCGTGACCACCGATGACGCGATCACTTGGTTGCGTGAGGAGGGCTTCGCAGACGTCGAGCGTATTTCACCTACAGGGATGCCCGCCGAGGTCTCGTTCGTGGTCGGAACCCTCCAGCCCTGAGCGTGACGCCGTGGACTCGCACCCTCCGCCTGACGAGTACAAATCTTGGCGGGATCCCGACTTTGTCGACCACGTGGCTGCACGGACCGAGTTGTCCTTTGCAACTTTCGCTAGTCGAGGTCATGAAGTCGCCGATCGTCAGCGCCCGCACTCCGTCGAAGACCATGTACGCCCCGACGACAAGTAGCAGAAGAGCAACGACCAAACACACGTCGACACCCAACGGGCGGTCCCGAGCTGGAGCTGGAGACCGCAAGTCCGGTAGCGGATCGGCACGCGGACCGTGTCACAGAGGGATGGTCTTCGGGTTCGACCCCGCCTCGGGGTACACCGGGCTGGTGACCGGCAAGAAGGCGGCCGTCGTCTACACCGGCGCCGTGTACGGACCTACGCCACCGCCCGGGTATGGCAGCGACTTTCAGCAGACCTTCTTCGACGACTTGCTGGACTGGGCCGACATCACCGACCACAGCGCCATCACCTTTCCGGCCCAACCTCGTCACGGCTGACTCCGAAACCGCGCGACGCCTCGCCCACGAGCAGGCCCGCGACCTCGGCAAGGCATTTTGATCGTGATCCCTGGCGTCGACCTCGATCAAGGCCTGGAGTTGGTTGCCCGGTATGGATCTGGCGAGGTTGGCTCGCCGTCCTGGTGACTCTTCGCCCGGACGGCGACCCGAGCACGAGCCTGGTTAACGCCGGGATCCTGGCCCACACCGTCGCCGGCAAGCAGGTTGTCGCGTTCGTGGCCCGCGGCGATACCGCCAAGCTCGCCAACCTGCGCCGCCGACCCCGGGCCACGTTGGTGTTCCAGACTGGCTGGGAGTGGGTCGCCGTCGCCGGCCCGGTCGACCTGGCCGGGCCTCACGACGACCTACCCGGCCTCGACCCACAAGCCGGGCCGCAGCAGCGAGGCGGCCCAATCAGCATGGCAGGTCTGCTGCGCAACATCTTCCATGCGGCCGGCGGCACCCACGACGACCTCGCCCACGACGAGGTGATGGCCCGAGAACGGCGCACGGCGGTTCTGCTGCACCCCCATCGCTTCGCCGCGAACCCACCCGGCACCGACCACCAGGAGCATTCATGACCAGCACCGCCAGCGCCCAGGCCTCCGGCGCGGCACCGCCGGTCACCCCCGGGACCGTGCAGGTGTGGAGCGACCTGCTCGACCCGTTCGCACACCTCGCCCTGCACCGCTTCCGACAAGCACGCGACCGGCTCGGGGTCTCCGTCGCCGTCGAACACCACACCTTCGCCCTCGAGCTGTTCAACGGGCCGCATCCGCGCCGTGGCACCGACACCGAGGCCGTCGGCATCGCGCAGGTGGCACCCGAGCTCGACTGGCGGGTCTGGACGGCGCCCGAGGACCTCTACCCGCACACCGTCCTGCTCGCAGCCGAGGCCGTCCACGCCGCCCAGGCGCAGTCCCTCGCCGCCGGCGAGGCCCTCGACCTTGCCCTGCGCCGCGCCTTCTGGACCGACTCACGCAGCATCGTCCACCGCGCCGTCATCCTGGAGGTCGCCACCGAAGTCGCCGACCGCCTACGCGCCAACGAAGGGCACGGGAAGGAGCTGGACGTCGCTGAACTCGCCGCAGCCCTCGACGACGGCCGTCACCGCCGTGACCTCACCGCCGACCATGCCATCGCCCAGAGCCACGAGATCCAGGGCAGCCCCACGTTCCGGCTGTCCGACGGCACCGCGGTGCACAACCTTGGCACCCAGGTCACGTGGGCCGGCCCCTGGGCCGCAGGCTTCCCGATCATCACCAACCACGACCCCGCCGCAGTCGAGGACCTCGGCCGCCGTGCCGCCAGTTCCTGACCCCACCCGTCGCGCTCTTGGCGGCGGGGTCGCGCTCCACCGCGTCGTCGTGGGGCCCCTGGAAACCAACTGCTGGCTCGTGCACGCCGCCGGCCACCACGACGCGCTCGTCGTCGATCCCGGCGACGACCCGGGACGTGTTCTGACAGCCGTGCGACAGCGCCGGCTCCACGTGCGAGCGGTCGTGCTTACCCACGCCCACTTCGACCACGTCCTCGCCATCCCGGAAATCACCGCCGCCCTCGGCGTCCCCACCCTCGCCCACCCCGACGACGCCGCCATCTGGCCCGACGAGCTGGCACACCTCCACGCGAGGGGACACTGGGACGCCGGTACCGCCACCGACGACCTGCTTCGGGCCGACCCCGACGCCCTGACGCCCGACCCGTCCCGACCCCTGTGGGACGGGACGTCGACCCCGGTCGCAGACGGGCACCAGCTCCCGCTTGGACCCCTGACCGCGACCCTGCTGCACACCCCCGGCCATACACCCGGCGGGCTCACCGTCGCGGTCGACGGGCACCTCCTTACCGGCGACACCCTCTTTCCAGGCGGCCCCGGCCTGACCGGCACAGCGTGGCCCACGTCGAACTTCGCCACGATCATGGACAGCATCGACCAACTCATGGACGGGTCCGACAGCACCGGCGTGCACCCAGGGCACGGCCGCGACACGACCATCGGCGCGGAGCGCCCGTACGTTCCACGCTGGCACGCCCGCGGCTCGTGACCCCTCCCCGTCCCGGTGGACGTTCGTTGGGTTCTCGTTGTAATCGCAAGGATTCGGCACTGCCGGCTTCATTTCGGTCGCGTCAAGCTACCTCGACAACGCGCTGGCCTGGTTACGTCGCGGCGGGTGTTCCAGAATGGTTCCCCCTTCTGCAACCACGTTCAGGCGGCAGACCCGAGGATGAGGTCGGTAGCCGTTCGGGGAGCCGTATCGGCTGGTCGACCCGGGGCGGGGACCGGCGCCCGCCGGTAAGACTGACGCCCCCGCCCTCGCAGGATGCCTCCTGAGACCTGTTCTGGCATCCGGGGGTCCGCTTCAAGGTGCTGCTCGGACGCGGGCTGACCTCGACGCAGGTGCGTGCTGTCGTCACCGGGTCTCGGCAACGACGGCAGCCCCGGGCAGCTCGCTGCGGGTGCTGCCCGGGCACCGGATCGTTTACTGCCGCAGGCTGTGCAGGGCTTTGGCGGCCCTGCCGGCCAAGGCCTCGCTGGGCTTCTGCTGCTCCCCTTGCTGTGCGCCGAGGGCGACCACCAATCCAGTCAGCGCTGGGGTGACCCACTGCAGCACCCGCAGCTGCTGCTGCACCTTCGCCATCGGCTCGGGGGTGGCCGGTGCCGGGACGGTGCCGGACTCTGCTACCGCGACCCCGCTGTCCAAGGCCGCCAGGCGGGCGCCAAGCACGCCGCTGTAGGCGGTGGTGGCGACGGCGGCGACCGTCAGGGCGGTCTTGACGGCGGTGTTGGCGCCGACCCCCTCCTGACCGCTGACCCGGTCCCTGTTGGCAACCAGAAGACCGATCCCACCGATGACGTGCACCCCGATCGCGGCGGCGTTGACGGGAGCCCAACGGGCCCATCCGCTCGCAGCGACCCGCGCCCGCTCACGCGGGTCGCTGACCTCGCCTGAGGCGCCGTTGAGGGCCACTGCGCCCATCAACGAGCCGCCGAACCACACGGCCGCACCCACGTCATGGAGCACCCGGATGAGCGTGTTGGAGTTCGAAGTCATGGAAAGCCTTTCAGAGAGGTGGGGCAGGATTCCGGCGACGGAGTCGAGGCGGTCTTCGGCGGCGAAGACCAAGGGGCGGACGGTTCGGACACCGGGACCGCGGCCCTAGGCGTCGCAGCCCAGCAGTCGGTGAGGTTGACGCCAGCTGTCCGGCAGCAGCGTTCCCCGGTGCTGTCTCCGTACCCGTCTGGCGCCAGGGCTAACGGCGCAGCGCCAACTTTCCGTGGCGGTGGCCCTTCCCAGCTCCGTGCCTCCGAGCCAGGCGAGACGGCGAGCGCTCTCGCGCTCCATCGTCTGATGACGACACTCGTGCGCTGCCGGTCACGGCTGCTCGGCCGCGAGCGGCGCCAGGAGCTGCTCGACCTCGGCGTGGCCCGGGCCGGCGCCCCCCTCCGCGCGCCGGTGGCGACACCAGCCGAGTGGCGTGCTGTCGAAGCGGCTGTCCCGGCGGTTCGGGTCCGCCCCCCGGGAGAGAAGACGACGCACGCTGCCGGGCTGGCCGTCGTAGGCGGCCTCGTGCAGGGCTGTGGACCCCGCGTGGTCGACGCCGTCGACGGGGGTCCCGGCCGCCAGCAGCTCGTCGATGACGTCCACGTGGGCCTGGGCCGCGGCGATCCGCAGCGCGGCGACCCGGTCGGCCTCGGGCGTCTCCGCGGTGAGCAGGCCGGACACGTCTCCCGCTGCCGCGGCCTGGACGATGTCCCTCGCGCCGGCCGCGAGCAGGACGTCGACGACGTCCGTCATCCCGAACACCGCCGCGTGGCGCAGGGCGGTGCCGCCGGGGACCCCTCCCGCTGTCGGGCCCGCCGTGGCATCCAGGGCTGCGCCCGCCTCGAGCAGCACCCTCGCCACGTCCGCGTCGCCGTAGCTCGCGGCCGTCATCAACGGCGTCTCCGGGTCACCGGGGTCGCCGTCCACTGGCGCTCCGGCGTCCAGGAGCGCCCGGGCCAGCGCCCCGGTGCCGGCGACGTCGCGCCAGACGCATCGCGACGTGTCGTAGCGCAGCATGGCCACATAGCCCAGCGGGCTCGCCCCACGCCCGTGGTCGCGCCAGCTCCGCAGCGGCTCGACGGCCAGCTCCGGGTGCTCGGCGAGCAGCGCCCGGAGCCGCGCCACGTCGGCGTGGTCGAGGATGTCGCGCCGCTGCACCTCGGTCCGCAGCCGGGGCCAGCTGGCGAAGCCGTGCTCCCGGGCGACGGCAAGGAGCGCAGTGGCCAGCACGACCCGGTCCGAGACGGCCCGCAGCCGCGCCGAGGCCTTGGTGTCGCCGCTCCGGGCGGCCCGCAGCAGCTCCTTCGCCTGCCGCCGGAGCTGGTCGAGATGGGCATGGGGCGGAAGGTCAGGCATGGGGGTCTCCTCGACACCAGCCGGTCCGCGAGGCCGACGTCGGAGACAGGGGGCCGACACCGATGCAGGGCGATGATCGGAGGCGGACTCAGTCCTTCCCGCGGACCCGGGGCGCACTCCAGCGCCGATGACCACGATAGCCGTGTGCGACGGGCGCTGCGGCCCCCCTCGCAGGTTGTCCACAGCAGGGGCGGGAACGCGCGGCTGGGTCCGGATGAGCGGCGAGGATCGACGGGTGTCCCTCAACCAGAGCCGGGCCGTCCTCGCCGCCCTGCTCGACCTCGTGCTTCCCGGGGCCTGCGCCTCCTGCGACGCCCCGACCGCGCCGCTGTGCCGAGCCTGCCGCGGACTCCTCGAGGGCGAGCTCTTCGAGACCCCACGCAGGGCAGCCCCCGACCCGCCCCCGCGCGGTATGCCGCTGGTGACCGCGTGCGCTCCCTACGCAGGCGTGCTGCGACGGCTCGTCACGGCATACAAGGACGAGGACCGCCGCGACCTCGCGGCCGTCCTCGCACCGCTCCTCGCCGTCGCGGTCGAGGGCGCCGTCGGCGAGCGCGGCCCGGTGCTCGTCATCCCGATGCCGTCCTCGGGTGCCGCGACGCGACGCCGCGGCGACGCACCGGTCGCGGTCCTGACCGGGCGTGCCCTCCGACTCGCCGGTGGCGAGGGGCTGCTCCTGGCCCCGGCGCTGCGCCCGGTGCGGCGGCTCGCCGACCAGGCCGGGCTCGGCCACCAGGCCCGGGCCGACAACCTCGCCGGCGCGTATGCCGTGCGGCCGCGGTGGGCGGGCCGGCTGCAGGCATCGCAGGTGCTGCTCGTCGACGACGTCGTCACCACCGGGGCCACCCTCGCGGAGGCCGCCCGGGCGGCCTCGGAGGCCGGCGCGCGCGTGGTCGGCGCGGCCACTCTTGCCGCGACCCAGCGTCGTGCGGACCCGGGCCGCCCGGCCTTGGTCAAGGGTTCGTCCGGAAACGGCACCCCCCTACCGGCTGCGAGCCGGCGGGGGCTACGGTCGGATCAAGAGCCGTCCTGACCGAGGTTCCGCGATCGCAGACCGGAGGTGGTGACATCGGCGCGACGGGTCTGCCAGCCCGACTCCACCATCACCATCGCAAGGAGGACCACGTGGACATCGTCGTCACCGGGCGCCACGCCCAGATCTCTGACCGCTTCCGCCAGCATCTCGAGGACAAGCTCGCCAAGGTGCCCCAGCTGTTGCCGCGGGTCACGCGCATCGACGTCGTCGTCACCCACGAGACTGCCGCCCGCAACTCCGAGTCCGTCGAAATCACCTGTCACGCCAAGGGACCCGTCATCCGGGCCGAGGCGTCCACCGACGACAAGTACGCCTCGCTCGACGCCGCCCTCGACAAGCTGCTCGAGCGGCTGCGACGGGTCGGCGACCGGCGCAAGGTCTCGCGGGGGCGTCGTGCGCCTGAGTCGGTGGCCCAGGCGACCAGCCGCATCGCCGCCGTCGCCCCAGATGGTGCCATTGACGCCCAGGACGGTGGTGACGTCGACGGCGCCGCCTTCGGTGCGGTGGGCAACTCCCCGATCGAGGTCCGCGAGAAGGTGCACGCGAGCGCTCCGATGACCCTCGAGGAGGCCCTGAACCAGATGGAGCTCGTCGGCCACGACTTCTTCCTCTTCCACGACTCCGAGACCGACCAGCCCAGCGTGGTCTACCGCCGGCGGGGCTGGTCCTACGGCGTCATCCACCTCGACGTCGACCAGCGGGCCGAGCACGTCAGCGCGGCCCTCTGACGTGCGATGATGCGTGCCATGGACAGCACGCCGGCGGCCGGCCCGGCTCCCAGCGTCGCGAGCCCGGGCG
>JBBRZQ010000149.1:0-11273 GCA_038236535.1 Actinomycetales bacterium | reverse complement strand
TGCAGCCTGTCGTCGTCGATGCCGAAGTGGTGGGCGATCTCGTGTACCACGGTCACCGCCACCTCGTCCCGAACCTCCTGGCGGCTGGTGCACATCCGAAGGGTCGGCCCGCGAAAGATCGTGATCCGGTCTGGCAGGGCGCCGGCGGCCCATCCGTCATCACGTTCCGTCAGGGGTGTGCCGTCGTAGACACCCAGGAGATCCGGGTCGTCGGCCGGTGGCTCGTCCTCCACCAGGAACACCACGTTGTCCATCAGGGCAAGGAGCTCTGCCGGCACCTCGTCCAGGGCGTCACCGACGGCCTCGTCGAACTCTTGCGTGGTCAGCATCAGCACATCTGCCACCCTGTCACGCTGGCCCGACCCGGCTGGCATCGACCCGATTGCCGTGGGGCGTAACGGGTAGCAGGACAGGCGTGACGGGTGGCAGGACAGGCGAAACGGGTGGCAGGACAATGGCCTGATGAGACTGAGCGTGCGCGTGAAGCCTGGGGCCTCCCGGACCAAGGTCGGCGGAGAGTACGGCGAGGCCGCACCTGGTGAGAGCCCGGTCCTGATCGTCTTCGTGGCTCAGCGGGCTGTGGACGGCGCGGCCACCGAGGGTGTCCAGAAGGCGGTTGCCAAGGCCTTTGGGCTGCGCCGCGCCGACGTGGTGCTGGTGAAGGGGCTGACCACCCGGACGAAGGTGCTCGAGCTGTGGGGGGAGGAGAACGCTCTGTCAGCCCGGCTGGCAGAGCTGCTGCTTGGCTGAGCGACCTCAGCAGTCCTCACCTGGCTCAGTGGCCCCACCTGGCTCAGCGACCTCAGCAGCCCTCACCTGCCTCAGCTCACGGTCGTCGGTCCCTTACCTCCAGTGCCCGCGTGAGGTGCGTACGCATCCGTCTCGGGGCGCTCATCGGCACCACCATGCAGCTCCCCTACCCACTGCTGGGCATCTGGATCCTGTTCGGCGGTGACGATCGCGGTTTCGATCGCCTCGTGCGCGGCGCCGTCGTGGTGAGCCGCGGCCAGCTCTGCCGGGGTGACCGGCTGGACGCCGTCGGCGAAGTAGAAGCCCGAGATCTTGGCCCGCAGACGGTGTGTGATCTTGTGCTTGCGGCGTATCCCGCTGGAGTCGATCGTGGGGGTCAGCTCGAGTGGCTTGGGGGTCTCGTGCTGCACCAGCGTCCAGCGCTCGTGCTCAGGCATTGGCTCATGCACCTCGAAGAAGGTGCCCTCCGCCGTTCGTACGACGCGTCCGGTCTCGCGGCCGTGCAGCACCTTGTCGTGGTCTCGGCGCTGCAGGCTCAGGCAGATCCGTTTGGTCACCCAGTAGGCCAGTGGCGGGACCACGATGAGCATGACCTGCAAGATCCGGGTGATGGAATTCATCGACAGGCCGAGCTTGATCGCGATCAGGTCGTTGCCGGCGGCGAAGAACAGGATGAGGTAGAAGCTGATGGCCATCGCGCCCAGGCCCGTGCGGGTCGGCGCGTTGCGCGGGCGATCCAGCAGGTGGTGCTCGCGTTTGTCACCGGTGACCCAGGACTCGATGAAGGGGTAGGCCCCGGCGATGGTGTAGAGCAGCGGCATCACGATCAGCGAGGGGATGAAGACGTTGAGGCTCAGGGTGAACCCGAAGATGTTGAACTCGGTGAATCCGGGGAAGAGTCGCAAGGCGCCGTCGGCGAAGCCCATGTACCAGTCCGGCTGTGAGCCGGCGGTCACCGCGGACGGGTTGTAGGGGCCGAACATCCAGATCGGGTTGATGGTGACCAGGGCCGCCATCAGGGTGGTGATGCCGAAGACGATGAAGAAGAAGCCACCGGCCTTGGCCATGTAGACCGGCATCATCGGGTAGCCGACCACGTTGTCGTTCGTCTTGCCGGGGCCGGGGTACTGGGTGTGCTTGTGCACGGCCACGAGCACGATGTGGGCGGTGAACAGCCCGATGATGACCGCAGGCAGCAGGAGCACGTGAACGGTGAAGAGGCGCGGGATGATCGCCTCACCCGGGAACTCGCCGCCAAACAGGAAGAAGGCCAGGTAGGAGCCCACCACGGGGACCGACTGCATGAACCCCTCGGCAGCGCGCAGGCCGGTGCCGGACAGCAGGTCGTCCGGCAGGGAGTACCCGGTGAAGCCCTCGTTGATGGCTAGCAGGGACAGGACCGTGCCGATGACCCAGTTGAGCTCGCGCGGCTTGCGGAACGCGCCGGTGAAGAAGACCCGGAACATGTGCACCGTGATCGACACCGTGAACAACAGCGCCGACCAGTGGTGGATCTGGCGAATGATCAGCCCGCCGCGAACGTCGAAGCTGATGTCCACGGTGGATCTGTAGGCCTCGCTCATCGGGATGCCCTTGAGTGGCACGTAGGAGCCGTTGTAGATCACCTGGCCGGCGCTCGGAACGAACCAGAACGTCAGGAACGTCCCGGTGATCAGCAGGATGATGAGTGAGAACATTGCGATCTCGCCGAGCATGAACGACCAGTGGTCAGGGAAGACCTTCTTGAGCAGGTAGCTCATCGGCTTGGCCGCGCCGGTGCGCTCATCCATCCAGTTGGCGAGCCCGCCGACCACGGTCTTCTTCTCCTTGTCCTCGCCGAGCGATTCCAGCGTGACGTCCTGGGCGCGCAGGCTCGCGGCGCCCTTCGGGGTGGGCTTGGGGCTCATCCGCGCTCCCAGAAACTTGGGCCGACCGGTTGCAGGAACGGTGCGGCGGCGATCAGATAGCCCTCGGCGTCGACCGTGATCTTCAGCTGGGGCAGTGGGCGGTGTGCCGGACCGAAGATGACGGCGGCGTCATTGCCGACGTCGAAGGTCGACTGGTGGCAGGGGCACAGCAGATGGTGGGTGCGATGCTCGTACAGGCCCACCGGGCAACCGACGTGGGTGCAGATCTTGGAGTAGGCGACGATGCCTTCGTGGCCCCAGTCCCGTTCCTTGGGGACCCTGATAGCGGCGTCGCCCACAGAGATGAGGATGACCGCGGCCTTGGCCTTCTCCTCCAGCGGGTGCGCGGCCTTGTCGATGCCCTCCGGCATGACGTGGAAGACAGATCCCAGGGTGACCTCGCTGGCCAGGATGGGGGTCGGCGTGGGGCTGTCGCGCATTAGCCGCATCCCCTTGCGCCAGAACGTTGTTGACAGGTCATTGCCGGGAACAGGGCCCAGGCCTCCGGCCAGCTGCACCACCAGCGGCAGGGCGAAGAGACCGAGTGCGCCCCCGAGCATGTACTTCATCAGCGGACGGCGACCCAGCTGGGAGGCGGCGCCACCGGCCGCGAGCGTCTCGACCGCTTCACGCCTGGCCTCGTCAGAGGATCGCTGAGGGTGCCGGTCCTCGGCGATCTCCGTGTCAGGCATCAGCGTCTTGGCCCAGTGGACCGCGCCGAGTCCGATACACAGGAGACTCACCGCGAGTGAGGCCCCCAGCACGAGGTTGGACAGGCTCGCCAGCCCGATGCCCGGGACGAACTGGTAGGTCTTGATGTCGATCGCGAAGTACGAGACGAGGAAGGTGACGGTGGCCACCATCGAGATGCCGAAGAGGGTCGCCACCTGACGCTCGGCCCGACGAGCAGCCGCCTCGTCCAGGTCGGCAGAGCGGGAGACGTGCGGGGGAAGCCCGGGGTTGGTGAAGCGCTCTGGCATCCCCTGCCGCTCGTTAGCGACCTTCTGAAGGCTCGCCTCAGTGCCTGGCCGGCCGATCTGGTCGTGTGCAGGCTCTGTACCGTGTTCGGTCATGGTGTGATCGTTCCCATCGATTCAACATTCTCGCCCAGATTGTGCGTCACGTCCATGCTCTGGAGTGCCAGGTCGCTGCTCGCTCGTCGCATCAGGTCACGCGGCCTTGGAGCCGAGCCAGACGGCCGCCCCGATCATCAGGCCGAGCCCGAAGATCCAGACGAACATCCCTTCGGAGACCGGCCCGAGGTTGCCCAGGTTCAGGCCGCCGGGGTTCTTGTTCCGGTCCAGGTCGTGCAGATAGCTGATGACGTCGTTCTTGTCGCTCGGCGACAGGTTCGTGTCGCTGAAGACCGGCATCGACTGCGGCCCGGTCAGCATCGCCTCGTAGATGTGCTTGCCGGTGATGTCGCGCAGGGTGGGCGCGTACTTGCCACGGCTGAGCGCACCGCCGGACCCGGCAAAGTTGTGGCACATCGCGCAGTTGACCTTGAACAGCGCGTTGCCGCGGGCTATGTCGCCATCGCCCTTGGTGTACTGCGCGTCAGGAATCGCAGGGCCGGGGCCGAAGGTCGCCACATATGCGGCCATGTCAGAGATCTGATCCTGGGTGAACAGTACTTCCTTGCCACGGGGCGCCTGGGGCAGACCCGTCCCGGCGAGCGGCATACGGCCGGTGCCGACCTGGAAGTCGACCGCGGCGGCGCCGACGCCAACCAGAGTGGGGCCAGCCTTGGCCTTCCCGCCCTGACCGTTGATGCCATGGCAGCTGGCGCAGTTGGCCAGGAACAGCTTCTTGCCGGCTATCACGTTGTCTGCTGCGCCCACGGCGGCCTGGGCCGTTCTGGGAGCCATCAGGAAGTAGAGGCTCCCGGTGATGGCAAGCCCGAAGAACAGCAGGATGAAGAGCGCGGCCGGATGACGGCGGCGTGAAACCAGTGCATTCACAGGCTGTTCCTGTCCTCGATGCGGATGCCTCCGGCGAAGTGCGGCATCACTTTAGTAGGTAGATCGTGGAGAACAGGGCAATCCAGATGACGTCGACGAAGTGCCAGTAGTACGACGTGACGATGGCGCCGGAAGCCTGCGCGTGGGTGTAGCGACGCGTTGTGAAGGTCCGACCGATAATCAGCAGGATCGCGATCAGTCCGCCGGCGACGTGAAGGCCGTGGAAGCCCGTCGTGAGGTAGAAGACGGAGCCGTAGGCGTCGGAGGAGATGGTCACCCCGTCGCGGACCAGGCGGGCGTACTCGAGGACCTGACCGGAGACGAAGATGGAGCCGAAGATGTAGGTCAGGACATACCACTCACGCATGCCCCACTGCTTGAACTGCCACAGCGAGCCGGTGCGGGCCGGCTGACCGTGCTCGGCCTTGAACACCCCCAGCTGGCACCACACCGAGGAGATGACCAGCATCAGCGTGTTGACGGTGGCGAAGGGGACGTTCAGAAGGACCGTCTTCTCCGTCCACAGATCAGGGGAGACCGACCGTATCGTGAAGTACATCGCGAAGAGCCCAGCGAAGAACATCAGCTCGCTGGCGAGCCAGACGATCGTCCCGACAGCGACCATGTTCGGTCGTGTTACCGGGCCGTGTCCGGGGATCGGGCTCGACGGAGGCTTTGGATTGCCTGACTTAACTGCGGATGCGGTCGCCACGAGCGCCAATATTGCCCTATTCGGGGTCGGTTCGCACTAGCAACTCGGCGATGGGCGGGCCGTTTCACATAGTGGGCACCGGTAGCATCGTCACCATGACCGATTTGCACGCAGCGCCGACCGCTTCTCAGGCTGGACAGGCCTCGCCAGGTGACGCATATCAGCTGTCCGTACTGCTCTACAGCGACGACATCGCCACCCGGGATGCCGTGCGTGTCGCGGTCGGCCGCCGACCTGCGCGCGATGTCGAGGTCAGCACCTGGCTGGAGTGCGCCACCGCTGCCGCAGTCATCGAGGCGGTGGAGACCGGGGAGTTCGACCTGCTCGTCCTGGATGGCGAGGCCTCCCCGACCGGTGGCCTCGGACTGTGCCGTCAGCTCAAGAATGAGATCTTCAGCTGCCCGCCGGTCCTGGTGCTGACCGGCCGGCCGCAGGATGGCTGGTTGGCAGCGTGGTCCCAGGCCGATCTGGCTGTTCCGCACCCCCTCGACCCCATTGCCGTGGCCGGCGCGGTCGCCGAGCTGGGTCGCCGGGTCGGCGCCTCGACCAGCGCAAGCTCCTAAGCGGTGGCGCCTCCGACCTCGGCCGGTACGGCGATGACCTGGCCGACCATCTTCACCTCGCTGCTTGCCGGGCAGGATCTGGGCACCACGGAGGCCACCTGGGCCATGGACCAGATCATGAGCGGAGAAGCCAGCCCTGCCCAGGTGGCCGGTTTTCTGATTGCCCTGCGTGCCAAGGGTGAGACCGTTGATGAGATGCGCGGTCTGGCCGACACGATGCTGGCTCACGCGAGCAGGATCAGCGTCAGCGGGACGACCCTGGACATCGTCGGTACCGGCGGGGACCGGGCGCACACGGTGAACATCTCGACGATGGCGGCGCTGGTGGCAGCAGCCAGCGGGGTCCGGGTCGTCAAGCACGGCAACCGGGCCGCCTCCTCGTCATCGGGCTCGGCCGACGTCCTCGAGGCACTTGGCATCAACCTGACCCTGAGCCCGGCAGATGTCGCGGCCGTCGCGGAGCGGGCCGGGATCACCTTCTGCTTCGCCCAGCAGTTCCACCCGTCGATGCGTCACGCTGCTGCCGCTCGTCGCGACCTGGGTATCGGGACTGCATTCAACTTCCTGGGCCCGCTGACGAACCCGGCTCAGCCCACATATGCCGCGGTCGGGGTCGCGGACGCGAGGATGGCGCCGCTGATGGCGGGAGTTTTTGCCGGACGAGGCAAGGATGCTGTGGTCTTCCGCGGGGACGACGGCCTGGACGAGCTCACCATCTCGACGACATCGAGGGTCTGGTGGGTGCGCAGCGGCGCGGTTCGTGAGTACAGCCTGGACCCGGCCTGGGTCGGGCTGGAGCGCCATCCCCTGGAGACGCTCAGGGGTGCGGATGCGGCCTACAACGCCCAGGTTGTCCGGGACGTGTTCGCCGGGGTGCCCGGACCTGTCCGTGACGCGGTGGTGCTCAACGCAGGGGTCGCCCTGGCGCTGACCCTGCCCGACGTGGGCGAGACCCACGTCGACTTCATGGCCGCCCTGCAGTCGGGCATGGACCGGGCCGCCGCAGCCATCGATGAGGGAGCCGCCGCAGAGCTGCTCCAGCGCTGGGCCACCGCGACGAACGGATGATCCTCGGGCCACGACTGGATCAGGTTCAGGCGTCGTCGAGGCCGAGGCTGAAAGCCGCTTCGAGATCGTGCTTGGAGTAGGTCCTGAAAGCGATATGGGTCTGCGTGCCCAGGACTCCGCTGACCTTGTTGAGCCGGTCGGCGATGACGTCGGCCAGCTCCTCGTGGTGGCGGACCCGCACGATGGCGATGAGGTCGACATCGCCCGTGACGGAATAGACCTCGCTGACGCCGTTGAGGTCGGCGATGGCGGCGGCGACCTCGGGGATACGGTCCACCTCGGCGCTGATCAAGACGATGGCTGAAATCACGGCTCCACCCTAGCCCGCGATGTCGCGGAACCTGCCCTTGTCGCGGCACCTGCCCTGGTCGCGGGACCCAGCGGGGCCGTGCGCCCCGGATGCGGAGAGGGACCCGACAGGGCCCGGGAGCGCTCCGGCACGGCAGCGCCGGGACGTTGGCGCAGGCCCGGCTCGCCCGGCTCGTCAAAGCTCGCCACGTGGCGGTAGGCGGTCGGGTCCACCTCGAGGCTGTCTCGGGCCGCGCCAGCGCCGTGCACGGGGCAGGTCCACTCTCCGTCGAGGGTGACTATGCGGACGCCGGGGGAGTCCAGCCAGCGCAGGATCTTTTCCGTTTCCTCTGCGGAGGCTGAGCCGGCCGGCCCGGGGGTAAGGACCACCTGCTCCGCGCCAGCAGCCATGGCCTCGATATAGACCCAGGGGTCGGCCCCTCGGGGGGTCATGGTGGTGCCGGCGAGCCGGCCGAAGCGCACGCAGATGATCTCCCAGCCGCCCAGCGGTGCGGGACGTGCGGCCACGATCTCTGCGCTGTTCGCCAGCGGCGCTATGCGCTGGGAACGGGCTGCAGCCCGGACCAGGTGCACCAGTCGGTCACGGACCTCGCCGGCGTCCTCATAGCGCTCCTGGGCCGAGAGACTGGTCATCCGTTCACGCAGAGCCCCGACGACCTCACGGGAGTCACCCCCGATCATCTGGGCAGCCTGCTCTGCGACGACGGCGTACTCCAGAATGCTCTGCCCTCCGTTGCAGGGGGAGCCGCAGCGGCCCATCTCGGCCAGCACGCAGTCGGCAGACCGGGCACTGGCTGACAGCCGCTTGGTGCACTGGCGCAGCGGCAGCACCTCATGGACTGCCGCGATCGCGGCCTCGGCGCCCAGACGTGAGCTGAAAGGACCGAAGTACCGGGCTCCGTCGGGCTTGACCTCTCGGACGATGCTCAACCGCGGGAAGGCTTCCACGGTGAGCTTGACCCAGGGGGCCCGCTCCGGGTTGACGGAGCGGCGGTTGTATCGCGGCTTGTGCTCGGCGATGAGGCGTAGCTCGCGGACCTGCGCCTCCAGGATGGTCTCGCAGACCACCGGAGTGACGCTGGCCGCTATGGCGACCATCTCGGCCATCCTGGTGCGCTGTTCTGAAGCAGTGAAGTAGGTGCGAACCCGCCGCTTGATGTCCTGCGAGGTGCCCACATACAGGATGCGTCCTTGGCTGTCCTTGAAGAGATAGACACCCGGTGCCGAGGGCAGTCCCTCGGCAAGGTGACGTTTGCGGCGCTGGGCCGGGCTCACCCGTGAGGAGAAGGTGGTGAGCTCTTCCAGGGTCATCACTCCGAGGCTGCCCACCCGCGCAACAAGCCCGTGCAGCACGTCCACGGTGGCCCGGGCATCGTGCAGGGCGCGATGGTCGGGGGTCGTCTCGGCGCCGAACAGCCGCGCCAGGGTGCTGAGCTTGCGGTTCGGCGCCTCGTCCTTGCTGATCAGCTGCCGGGCCAGGTGTGCGGTGTCGACCACCCGAAAGGCGGGCCAGCTGTGACCGGTGAACGTGGCCGCTGCCTTCAGGAAGGAGATGTCAAAGGGAGCGTTGTGGGCGACCAGGACACTGTGCCGGGCGAACTCGAGAAAGGCGGGCAGCACGCTGGCTATCCGTGGTGAGTCAGCCACCATCTGGTCGGTGATCCCGGTCAGCACCGAGATGAAGGCAGGGATCGGCTCGGCGGGGTTGACCAGGGTCTGGAACTCGCCGAGCACCTCGCCGCCACGAATCTTGACGGCTCCGACCTCGGTGATCCGGGAACCCATCGGGCTTCCGCCGGTCGTCTCGAGGTCAACGACAACGAAGGTGACCTCGGCCAGGGGAGTGCCGAGCTCGTCGAGTGTGCCTTGGACGCCTTGCATGATGACGACGCTATGTGCCAAGGCTGACAGGGCCGCGCAGGCGCGCTGTCAGCGGCCCGGCAGGTGGCTCGGCAGGAAGAGGAATGAGGAGCCTGTCAGACCCCCGACCTAGCGTTACTGGTATGGCGTGCCACCAAGGTTCGCCGGTGAGGTCCGGTTGAAGCTCAGTGGGTCCATCTGACCGGGGTGGGCCGCGAGGCTAGGACCGTGCAACACAGTGCGGAGGGCCAGAGATGATCGTTGACTGCATGACCTGTCCGGTGCGCGGCCAGAACTGTGACGACTGTGCCGTGACAGTCCTGCGAGCGCCCGGGTCCGCCGGGCGTCTGTCGCCGTGGGACCTCAGGTTGTCCGAAGGGCTTGAGCTGGATGCCGCCGAGAGCCGTGTGGTGTCCATCTTCGTGGGCGCGGGGCTGGTCGATCCCGGCGCGGTGGCGACGTTGCGCGCGCATCGGGACAATGTGCTGGACCGGGAAGCGGTGCGAAACGTCGGGTGAGCAGACCGCTGAGGCGCCACTTACCATGGCAGAGTGACCAGAGCCAGGCGAGCAGCTGCGATCGCCCTGAGCGTAGGGCTGGCGATTGGTGTCGCCGGGCAGCTGGACGGCCGACTGGATCTCCCGGGGGCCATCGGGAGCCTGGTAAAGGTCACCGGACGCTCATCAGAGACCAAAAGCGCGAACCAGGCTGCGTCGTCGTTGCCCAGGGTCGACGAGCAGACGGCTCGTCTGGCGGCCGCCCAAAAGCTGATGACGGCCCGTTCCGCTGCCGTGAAGGCCAAGAGCAAGAGCGCCTGGATGGCAACGGTGGATGCGTCCGCCAATGGATTCCGGGGGCGTCAGTCCGTCGAGTTCGACAACCTCGTCAAGCTTCCGATCGGCCAGTTCTCCTATGGCGCCGTGCACCCGGCCCCCGGCCTGACCCCCGCACGCCTGCGACAGCTGGGGCCGACGGCCTGGGCGGCCACGATCACCGGGACGTACGTCTTGACCGGATTTGACCGGGCGCCTCAGTCATTTGACACGGCGTACACCCTGGTGCGCAGCCCCGGTGGCTGGCGCCTCGCCGACGATACGGACGGCGTCAGCCCATTTCAGATGTGGGACCTGCCAGGGATGAGAGTCCTGCACGGCAAGCAGGGCATCGTGATCGGCAATGCCCCCGAGTCGAGGATGCGTGAATACCGGACGCTCGCGGACTCGGCGGTTCGCCGGGTCGACGGTGTATGGGGCAAGGACTGGAACTCCAATGTCGTGATCCTGACACCGGCCACCAATGATGAGTTCGCCCTGCTCCTGTCCCGGACTTCCGCCAAGGGGCTCGATCAGGTGGCCGCGATCACCCAGGGAGTGATCGAGTCGGGTCGGCGGGCTCAGGGGGATCGTGTCGTCATCAACCCGAACGCTTTCACGGCGCTGCAGCGGATGGGCCGACGAGTGGTCATCACCCATGAGCTGACACATATCGCGGCCCGTTCGTCGACAACAAGTCCAGTCCCGATCTGGCTGACGGAGGGGATGGCCGACTACGTCGGGTACTCAGGTCTGGACCTTCCGCGGGAGCGGGTGGCCAGCGAGCTGCTCGCCCTGGTGCGGGCCGGCAAGGGTCCCGCTGCACTGCCGACTGACCGTAACTTTGACCCCAGCCGGTCCAAGATCGCGACGTCGTACTCCGGTGCGTGGCTCGCGGTGTCCCGTCTGGTCGACCTGTACGGGCAGGCCAGGGTGGTCGCCTTCTATCGCGCGGTCGCCTCTGCCCCCTCGACGGACGGGGAGGCCGTCAGCCCGTCAACAGCGGCCGCAGCAGCGTTTCCGCACAGCTTCGGGGTGAGCCAGGACCAGTTCGTCGCTGGCTGGCGACACTACCTCAGGACCCTGGCCCAGGCTGGCAGATAAGAGCCTGCACCCCGGGTCACTCTCGAGGTGTCCGGGTCCAGCGTCGAGCCGGCCTGCTTCGAGGGATCACGGTGACCGGGTCGCTCCCGAACTCTCACTGCCTGGGGGCTGAGTACAGTGCCTCGACGTCGGCGTCGAAGTCCTTCATCACCATGGCCCGCTTGAGCTTGAGCGAGGGCGTCAGGTAGCCGTTGTCCTCGGTGAAGTCGCCGGCCAGGACGGTGAAC
>JBBRZQ010000148.1:0-11367 GCA_038236535.1 Actinomycetales bacterium | reverse complement strand
CGGCTGCGGTGGGCTCGTTGACAATCCGCAACACGTTGAGGCCGGCGATGGTGCCAGCCTCGGTGGTGGCCTGGCGCTGGGCGTCGTCGAAGTACGCCGGCACGGTGATCACCGCGTCGGTGACCGGCTCGCCCAGATAGGCCTCCGCATCCCGCTTGAGCTTCTGCAGGATGAATGCGCTGATCTGCTGCGGCGTGTAGTCCTTGCCGTCGATGTGCTGCTTCCAGGCCGTGCCCATGTGGCGCTTGACCGAGCGGATCGTGCGGTCGACGTTGGTGACGGCCTGGCGCTTGGCGATCTCGCCGACCAGCACCTCGCCGTTCTTGGCGAACGCGACGACGGACGGGGTGGTACGCCCGCCTTCGGCGTTGGCGATGATCGTGGGCTCACCGCCCTCGAGGACGGCGACTGCCGAGTTGGTGGTGCCGAGGTCGATGCCTACCGCACGTGCCATTTCTTTTCTCCTGTATGACGAGTCGTTGGCGGGCAGTCACTGCCCGCCCTTGCTGGGTGGTAAGGGTGCGTGTCGTGCTCTGGTGCTGTGATGCTCTGGTGCCCGGTTGGGCGAATGCTTCGTGACCTAATCTGCTCGGCCTCCGCCTGAGTTGTCAAGCCCACGCTCCGCAAACTTGCGCCTACCTCACTCAACTTACATGACACCCGAATTGTTCCCGACGAGGGTGCGCTCCCTGGAGGAGATCCCGCTGTGGATGAGGCGGAGGGTCGTCTTACGCACCGCGCCCGTGGCTGAACCGTTGACGATCGCTTGCGACGCGGCACTCATCATGGCCAGCACGAGCTGCATGGTCAGCTCCGGCTGTGGCACGTCGAGCTCAACGAGGGCGGCAAGGAACGGCTGGTACTGCTGCTGGTGGAGCTCGGCGACCCGGGCGAGACACTCCCCCGGCAGGGCGGCGCCTTCCAGCGCATAGAGCGAACGTCGGGTCGGGTCCGTCGCCGTGTTCAGCATGCTTCGCACGAAGGCATCCACGCGCGCCGACGGGGTCCTCGCTCGTGACATCGCTCTCGCGAGCTGGTCACCGGTTCGTGGAACGACGTCCTCGACGACCGCCGCGAGCAGGGCCGGGGTGGAGTCGAAGTACTGGTAGACGCTGGAGCGCGCAAGCCCTGCAGCCGCCCCGACGGCGGCGAGAGGCCTGCCGGGCCGTCTCCTCTGCCGGCGCCGGCAGAGCCATCGTGGAACACGTGGGGAGTGCGGGTCGCCGCCGCGGCCGGCGTCCTGGTCGTCACCTGGGCGTCCCTGACCGGCGGGGGCGCCATCGTGCACCGGCTACCCGCTCTACGCCGTCCTGCTCCTCGCGACCCTCCTGGGATCCGCGCTCGCCGGCTGGCGGACGTTTCGCCCCCGGCGCCCTCGAACGGGGTGGCGTCGCATCGCCCGGATCATCCTTGTCCTCGCGTCGATCGGGTGGATCGCGCTGATGGCGTGGCTGCGCCCGTTCTCCGCGGTCGAGCCCGCCCTGGGCGCGATGGGCTCCGACGCCAGGGTCACCGTCGCCGAGTACCCGACCCAGATCGTGATGGCCCCGACCGGTCCTGCCAGCCACACCGGGGTGTTCTTCCAGCCCGGTGCCAGGGTGGACGCCCGCGCGTATGCCGCGATCCTGCGCCCCCTGGCCGAATCCGGCTACACCGTCATCATCGCCAAGCAGCCGCTGGGCATCGCGCTCCTGGCCATCACGATCTTCGACGCGACCAAGCCAGCCCACCCCGCCATCACGCGCTGGGTCCTGGGCGGGCACTCCCTGGGCGGAACCGTGGCCGCGATCCAGGCGAGCTCGGGCGACGTCGACGCCGTCGCACCCGTCGTCGGCCCGCTTCTCTATGCCTCGTACCCCGCCAACAACATCAGCACGTCGCTGACCGCGAAGGCCCTGTCCATCTCGGCAACCAACGACGGGCTCGCCACCCCGGACAAGATCGAGGCGTCCAAGCCGAACCTGCCCGCCGGATCGACGTTCACCGCGATCGACGGAGCCGTGCACTCCTTCTTCGGCGACTACGGACCGCAGCCCGGCGACGGAACACCCACGATCAGCCACGCCGACGCCCGCACCCAGACCTCCCGCGACAGTGTCGCCTTCGTCCACCAGCTCAGCAAGTGACCTCAGGCCTCAGCTCTCATGCAGAGGTTCTTCTCCGCCCACCGACCATGGCCATCTCGCGCCGCAGCGGGCGGGGGCTCACTCAGGCTCCGTGGCCAGGGTGTCTCCCGAGCTGGCGATCTCCGGGACAAGCTCGTAGGGGTGTCGGTAGGCGCCGAAGATGGCCACCCCCGCTGCGGCTAGCGGAATCCCGATCAAGGCACCCAGAGGACCCCAGATCCCCGCGCCGACGAAGACTGCCGCCAGAGCGATCGCCGGGTTGACGTCCATCGTCTTCTTGCTGACCCGGGGAGTGAAGTAGTACGTCTCGATCTGCTGGTAGATCCCGGCGAAGGCCACGATCGCCAGGCCCTTCCACGGGGTGATGAACACGGTAGCCAGCACCGGAAGGATGATGCCCAGGTAGGTACCGACGATGGGCACGAACTGGGCGGTGATGCCGACGAACAATGCGAAAGGAAGCCAGTAGGGCACCCCGATCGCGGCGAAGAAGATGCCGTGAAACAGCGCGGACAAGGCGGCGAGCACGATCTTCGAGACCACGTACCCGCCGGTCTTGGACGTGGTGATCTCCGAGACGTTGAGGAACACCTTCTGAGCATGGGGCGACATCCCGGTGGCCAGGGTGCGGAAGAAGTGCGGACCGTCGCCTGCGAAGTAGAACCCGAAGACCACCACGGTGACCAGGTCGAACACCACGGCCGAGAGCGAACCGACGACGCCAAGGATCCCGCCGGAGAGCGTCTGGGCATAGGACCCGAGGTTCGAGGGGCTCAGGTTCAGGGACGAGGAGATGCTGTTGGCGTCGATGTGCGTCTTGAACCTGCCGTTGACCCAGTCAATCACGGAGGTCTCGATGCTCGGGACGCTGCGCACGAACGAGGCGATCTGGGTGAAGAACAGGCTCCCGAAGACAACCCCCAGAAGGAGAACGACCAGCAGGGCACTGCCGCCCACGATCGCCGTCGCGGTGCCACGAGAGCGTCCGCGCCTGACCAGCCAGCGGATACCCGGCTCGAGGGCGATCGCGAAGAGCCAGGCCAGCAGGATGAGGAACAGGAAATGACGGGTCACCTCGAACAGCCACAACGCCAGCATCAGCGCGGCCACCAGGCCCATCACGATGAGTCCGGAATGAAGCACCGACCTCGTGTCGAAGCCGATGACCACCAGCCCCGCGTCCTTCCCCTCCACGTTCTCTGGTGCCGACTCGGCCCCCGCGACGCCGGAGCCGGGTTTGCCCTCGCTGGATGCCGTCATGTCCTGTCCAGTGGTCGTTGATGCCCGGTGCTACGTGCCAGCGCCTCCCACAGCGGGATGGCGGGGGATGCTTTCTTGGCCTGTCTGGGGAACCAAGGCTCCGGTGATCTCATCTGCCCGAGATAAGCAGCCGGCCACCGGGCGCGCCTCATCCGTGGAAGGTGAGCTGTTTCGGCGGGCAGCTTCCGCAGATCCCGGGGGTCTTGTCGCCTCGCCCCGCGTCAGGTCGGACCGGTCACCGGCGGCCAGCCTGGTTTCACCCACCTGACAACCCCGCCCAGTGGTTATCATCCGATGAAGCCGGTGGCGATGACCGGCGACGTTCACGTGGAGTCCAGCCACCCCAGGGCTCACCGCTCGCGGGCCAGACCATCCTTCCAGTGTGCACGCAGGGAGTTCACGATGAAGCAGCAGCAGATTCCCGAGCCCGGGGTCATTGACGCGATAGAGGGAACGGAGCAGTCCTCCGTCCCATCGGTCAGAGAGCTGATCGGCGGCCTGACCTCGATGCTGGCCCAGGGGTCGGTGGTCGGCCACGAGGCAAGAGCGCTCGCCGGGGAGCTGATCCGGATCGGGCGCGGGCGCTCCGAGGTCGAGCCGAAGCGCGGCGACGGTCGGTTCCGCGATCCGACCTGGCAGGACAACGCGGCCTTCCACCGCCTCGAGCAGGCCTACCTCGCGGCCTGCCAGGCCTCGGACAACCTGGTCGACACCCTCGAGGAGAAGGACTGGTCGCACGCGCAGAAGGCCAAGTTCCTGATGGGGATCGTGACCAGTACCGCGGCACCGACCAACCTGCTCCTTGCCAACCCGGCGGCGCTGAAGCGGGCTCGCGACACCAAGGGGGCGAGCCTGGCCAAGGGTTTCACCAACTGGCTGTCCGACGTGCGCGGCCACGGAGGTATGCCGACCACGGCGAAGCCAGGCGTCCTGAAGGTGGGCCAGGACCTCGCGGTGACCCCCGGCGCAGTGATCGGCCGGGACGAGGTCGCCGAGCTCATCCAGTACACCCCGACCACGACGCAGGTTCACGCCCGGCCAACCCTGGTGGTCCCGCCGCCGATCGGCCGGTTCTACTTCCTGGACCTGGCTCCCGGGCGAAGCTTCGCGGAGTACAGCGTCAGCCGCGGCCTCCAGACGTTCATGCTCAGCTGGCGTAACCCTGGCAGGGAGCAGGCGCACTGGTCGGTCGACACCTACGCCCAACGGATCCTGTCGGCCATCGACGAGGTGCGGGCGGCGACCGGCAGCAAGGACGTCAACATCATCGGCTTCTGCGCCGGCGGCATCCTGAACACCGCTGTTCTGAACTACCTTGCGGCCCAGGGCGATACCCGCGTCCACGCGGCGTCATACGCGGTCACGCTGCTCGACTGGTCCGGGAACAACCCCATCGGCGCGTTCCAGGCGGCGCCGGTGGTCTCGCTGGCCAAGTGGAACTCGCGGCGCAAAGGGGTCATCGACGCGGCGACCATGGGCAGCGCGTTCATCTGGCTGCGGCCCAACGACATGGTCTGGAACTACTGGGTGAACAACTACCTGCTCGGTCAGGACCCGCCGGTCTTCGACATCCTGTCCTGGAACGCTGACGGCACCTGTCTGCCAGCGAAGCTGCACGAGCAGTTCCTCGACATCTTCGCGGACAACATCATGGTCGACCCGGGGGCCGCGACCTACCTCGGCACTGCCCTGGACGTGTCCACGATCACAGTGCCGACCTTCGTGATGGGCGCGCTCGGAGACCACCTGACTCCCTGGCGCGGGACCTACCGGACGACCGAGCTGACGGCCGGCCGGTCGACCTACGTGCTGAGCAACGCCGGCCACATCGCGGCCCTGGTCAACCCGCCCGGGAACCCGAAGGCGAGCTACTTCACCGGGACTCGCGCTGGAGCCGTGGACGCCGACGCCTGGAAGGAGAAGGCCACGCAGAAGACCGGCTCCTGGTGGGAGGCCTGGGCGGACTGGACGACCAAGCACTCCCGCTCGCAGGTGGCCGCCCCGACAACGCTCGGCAGCCCGACGCAGCCGGTGCTCACCGAGGCACCCGGGCTCTACGTGCGGGACCAGCTGCCCGGGTGAGCGCAAGGGCTGACCAGAAGTGCCTACGCTGGTGATATGTCGGACGGGAACCGGAAGGCACGGATCGGAGACGTGTCCGATCTGGCCCTGGGTATGCCGCATGTGACGGTCGACCACGGCCCCGCCGGGAACCCGGTGTTCCAGGTGGGCCGCAAGTCGTTCGTCTTCTTCAGAAATCCCCGCCCGGATGCCACCGATCCGGAGACGGGCGAGCGGTACCTGGACGTCATCGTGTTCTGGGTACCGTCCGAGGCCGACAAACAAGGGCTGGTCCAGGACGACGCCTCGCCATTCTTCACCACAGACCATTTCAAGGGTCATCCCTCCGTGCTCTTGCGGGCAAGCCGGATCGGTGAGCTCACCCGGCAGGAGCTGGCTGAGCTGATCCAGGACGCCTGGCTCTCTCAGGCGTCGGCGCGCAGAGCGGCGGCCTGGCTCAACGCCCACGACCTGTCCGCGAGCGTCGAGTCGTAGCGCTCTGGGAGCGGTGGCTAGGGTTGCCGGATGAGGACGATCGGGGTTCTGGGCGGCATGAGCAGTGCTGCCAGCGCGGAGTACTACCGGCGGATCAACGAGGGGGTCAACCAGCACCTCGGGGGGTATGCCGCCGCTGAGGTGGTGCTCTACAGCGTGGACTTCGCGGTGATCGAGGGCTTCATCCGCAAGGAGCAGTGGGATCAGGCCGCGGAGTATCTCGGCGAGCGGGCAGGCAGGCTCGAGAGGGCCGGGGCAGAGTTCGTGGTGATGGCCACGAACACCATGCACCAGGTCGCCGTCCAGGTGCAGGACGCCATCGGAATCCCACTGGTCCACATCGTCGATCCGAGCGCTGACGCCGCTGCTGCCGACGGCGCGACCACGCTGGGCCTGCTCGGCACCGCACCGGTCATGGAAGCGGACTTCTACCGGGCGCGCTTCGCCCGCTTGGGGTTCGAGGTCCTGGTCCCACCCGCGCGGGACCGCGCCCTGGTGCATCGGGTCATCTTCGACGAGCTCACCCGCGGAGTCATCGACGACCGCTCCCGCCAGGAGTACCTGCGGATCATGGGCGACCTGGTCGACCGGGGCGCGCAGGGAATCGTGCTCGGCTGCACCGAGATCGGACTCCTGGTCGCCGCGAGGGACCTGCCTGGCACGACGCTGTACGACACGACGGCACTTCACGTTGATCGCGCAGTCCGGATCAGCCTGGGCCTGGCCCCCCTCACGGTTGACGAGGTCGCGCAGCCGGAGAGCCAGCCGCGATGAACCGCCCTCCGATCCGGCCGCTGATCCAGGTCGACGAGCTCCGCAGACTGCTGACCGGTCCTGAGATCGGCCGGCCGGTGGTCCTGGACGTGCGCTTCCGGATGGACCGATCCACCGGTCCTCAGGAGTTCAGCCGGGCCCATATCCCGGGAGCGTCCTACGTCGACCTGGAGACCGAGCTGGCGGCCATTCGTCCCGGCGGAGCAGGCGGCCGTCACCCGATGCCGACGGTCGAGTCCTTCTCTGCCGCAATGAGATCCGCCGGCGTGACCCTGTCGCGCCCGGTCGTCGCCTATGACGACTGGGCCTCGCTGCCGGCCAGCCGCCTCTGGTGGATGCTGCGCCACCTCGGTTTCCACGACGTCCGGGTCCTAGACGGCGGCATCGGCGCCTGGACGGCCGCCGGCCAGCCCACCGAAGCCGGTCCGGGCACCCCTGCGGCCGGCGACTTCCGGCCGGCCGGCGCCGGTGCCGGCGCCCTGCTGAAGGCCACAGACGCCGCCCGGTATGCCGACACGTGCCTCCTGCTCGATGCCCGCCCCGCCGACCGCTTCCGGGGCGAGAACGAGACCATCGACCCGATCGCCGGCCACATCCCCGGAGCCGTCAGCGCTCCCGCGCTGGCCACCGTGGACGGCGCCGGGCGGTTCCTGCCGGCAGAGGAGCTGGCCCGGCGCTTCCGCGAGCTCGGCGCCGAGGATGGGAAGCCCGTTGGCACCTATTGCGGTTCGGGCATTCAGGCCACCCACCTGGCACTCGCCCTGAGCGTCGCCGGCATCACCGACAGCGCCGCCGTCTACATCGGCTCGTGGAGCGACTGGATCGCCAGCCCGGACCGACCGATCGCCCTCGGCTGATCCCCTCCACCTCAGCACCGTCAGGGGACCGTACAAGCCCGGGCTTGTACGGCTCGAGGTGTCGTCGGGACAGCCCGACGCCCTGCGATCAGCTGAACGGCAACGTGATCACCTCTGGCGGGCATCTTTGCTCCTCATCCGGAGCCCGACTCTCGCGCCGCGAGGTACCGCTCCACGCGCCTGTCGGGGACGATCCAGAGGACGGCCACGCCGACGAAGACCAGCATGGCCAGCCAGGGGGTGACGAAGGCCAGCGCGATGCCGCTGAGATAGAGGATCAGCGAGGCTTTGCCCTTGAGGTCCCCGCCAAGAGCCTGTCGGAGACCGGAACCGCCCTCGGAGCGGAAGATCGCCTGCTGCAAAGTGGTGTAGGCGAGGGCGGCAAGGAGCAGGTTGACGCCGTAGGTGATGACCGGGGTGCGGGAGAACTGCGACTCGTCAACCCAGGCTGTCGTGAAGGGCAAGAGCGAGAGCCAGAACAACAGGTTGAGGTTGCCCCACAGGATCGTCCCGTTGACGTGTTCGACCACCTGAAACATGTGGTGGTGGTTGTTCCAGTAGATCCCGACGTAGACGAAGCTCAGCAGGTAGGTCAGGAACCCCGTGGCCGAGCCGGCCAGCGCGTGCAGGGTCGGCTCATGCGGGACCTTACTGGACCGGCCGATCGCGCTCGGCTGATCCTCCGGCCCGTCCCCGCCCCAGGTCCTAGCCCGGCAGCTCTCGTTCGTAGAAATACATCAGGGGTCCGTCGACGCCGTCGCGGTTGCTGAACCCCAGGCTCTCGTAGAGCCGGCGGGCGGCCACGTCATCATCGCTCGTGCCGAGATCGATGCGATCCGCGCCGCTGTCACCCGCGTGGTCGATCGCCGCCTCCATCAGGGCCCTGCCGATACCGTTCCCGCGCCGGGCCGGCACGACATACAGCTCGGCCAGGTAGCACTCGAGCGCGTCGCTCCAGATCGCCGGGCGGAAACGCAGCACCACCAACCCCTCCGGGCCTGATCCGGCAAGCAGGACTGTCGTGTCGCCCATACCCAGCAGCTGGCTGATCCGTCTGGCCAGCTGCGCCGGGCCTGGCGTCGGCTCGTCGAACTCGCGGTTGAAGTCATCGAGCAGCCGGCCGACAGCCCCGGCGTCATCTGGCCCGGCGCGACGAATGGTCAGATCAGTGCCGCTGCGATCGCCCACAAGAACGAATCTACCCACGGTCTTTAGCCAGAGGCACGTACGACCAGCTGCGTCGGGAGCAGCACCGCGTCCGGGACAGCCTCACCTCTGACCCGTCGTAGCAGAAGATCGACCATGGTGCGCGTCATCTCAGCAGCGGGCTGCCGGATCGTCGTCAGCGGCGGATCGGTGTCCGCTGCGATGTCGATGTCGTCGAAGCCGATCACCGCCACATCCTCCGGAACCCGTCGCCCGGCGTTGCGCAGGGCCCGGATGGCCCCGATAGCCATGATGTCGTTGGCCACGAACAAGCCGTCGATCGCCAGCGGGATCCCCGCCCGGACCAGCTCGTCGGGCAGCGGGTCCCCGTCGTGGGTGGACAGCAGAAGAACGCCATCGGCAACGCCCGACCGCAGGAAGTGGCTGAACCACGGATCCTCGTCATCGACTGGAGCCATCAGGACGACCATATGGGTGCCGCTGCCGATGAGCGACTGGCCCGGCGACGACCAGGCTGGCGAGATGCGGGTCGGCGAGGCCGAAGTCGACCGGCTCGCGCATCACCACCGCCACAGATCCGGTGCGACGGGTGACAAGGCTGCGGGCGGCGCGGTTGGGGACGTACCCCAGCCGGACGATCGCGGCCTCCACCGACTCTCATGATCTCCTCCTCGCTGACCATGGAGCGCTCCCAAGCCGAAAGTCCCCGATAGCGGGAATCTCCACATGTCAGCACGAAGTGAAGTCCGAGGAATCTGAGAGAGCGCTCTCTCACCGGTTGACAAGCGCTCGCCGGCAGGGACCGCGAAGTCCCGGCACGTCCGCGATCCGTGTCGACCCTCGGAAGGCTCGCTCTCGCAACGGTCATGGCGCAAGTGGCTGCCCTCTTCATCACGGGCACCTCCTACGCCGCACCCGCACCCGCGCCCACACCCGCGCCTGCTGCTCCCAAGGCCTCCGGTCAGCCCGACTTCGGGCCCAACGTGAAGATCTTCGACCCGAGCATGAAGACCAGTGACATCCAGGCCACCGTCGATGCCATCCGCGATCGGCAGGTCAACACTGAGATGGGTGCTTCCCCGCGGTCGCGGACGGTTGCGGCCCGTACACCACGCTCAGCAAGACGCCGGCAAGCCGGGAGAAGCCCTACCTCTACATCGACTCCGCCGGAACGTACAACGTCTTCGTCCCGGATGCCAGGACCGGCTCCTCAGGAACCTCGTGGGCGAACGGTCCGACACCGGGCCACGGGATCCCGCTGTCGAAGTTCTTCGTGGTCAGGCCCTCTGACTCGGTCGCAACCATCAACAGCCAGGTCTCCCGCGGGATGAATCTGCTCCTCACCCCCGGGGTGTATGACGTGGACAAGACGATCAAGATCAAGCGGGCGGACACCGTCGTGCTGGGTATGGGTCTGGCCACGCTGACGGCCGTGAACGGCGCGGTCGTGAAGAGCGTCGCGGACGTCAAGGGTGTCGACATCGCCGGCGTCACGCTCGACGCCGGCACCAAGAGCTCGCCGGTCCTCTTACAGATCGGCTCGAAGGCCGGTCACGCAAAGAGGAGCGATGCGGCTGACCCGACCGCCCTGCGGGATGTGTTCTTCAGGATCGGCGGACCGCATGTCGGCAAGGCCACGGTCAGCCTGGAGGTCAACAGCGACAACGTCATCCTGGACAACATCTGGGCCTGGCGTGCGGACCACGGCAACGCGGGGACCGTCGGCTGGGACATCAACACCGCACGGAACGGTGTCATCGTCAACGGCGACAACGTCACCGCCACCGGGTTCTTCGTCGAGCACTACCAGCAGCACAACGTCATCTGGAACGGTAACGGCGGCAAGGTCATCCTCTTCCAGAACGAGCTGGCCTACGACCCGCCGAGCCAGGCGGCGTTCATGCAGGCTCCCGGAGTCAACGGCTGGGCCGCATTGAAGGTCGCCGACTCTGTGAAGACGTTCAACGGGTACGCGATGGGCAGCTACAGCTTCTTCAACCAGGGGGTGGACATCTTCGCCGAGAACGCCTTCGAGGTGCCCACCACACTGGCCCCCGGAAGCCTGCACAACCTGCTCACGATCTTCCTCGATCCCAAGACGGGAAAGGGCGGGATCACCCACGTGGTGAACGGCATCGGGGGATCCTCGACCGTCGCCAACCCCTCCGTCCCGGTCACCGTGGCCGACTACCCGGCGGCGCCTGACAGCACCCCGCCAACGGTGGCCATCACCGACAACGTCCCCGGCACCACCGCGACTGGTGACGTCACCTTCACCTTCACCCTCAGCGAGGGCGTGGGCACCAGCTTCACCGGTGACGACATCATGGTGACCGGTGGCACCAAGGGCGCGTTCGCTGTCACGGACGCCAGGCACGCCACGCTGGTCGTCGCACCACCGGCCGATTCGACGGGAACCATTGACGTCAGTGTGGCGGCCGGGACGTTCAGCGACCTGGCTGCCAACGCCAACACCGCCTCCGCCAGCGCGCAGCAGGCGTACGACACCACCGTTGCGCCGGCCGTGACCAGAGAATCGGGGGGGGGGGGGGCCGCCCGGCGCCTGGCGGGGTGGGGGGGGGGGGGGGGGCGGGTGTGGGGGCTCGCCCCGCGGGGCCGGCGGGGGG
>JBBRZQ010000147.1:0-11375 GCA_038236535.1 Actinomycetales bacterium | reverse complement strand
GGCGGCCAACGATGGGTGGTCTACGACGAAGGGTGGCGACTCATGCGCCAACCCGCGCTCCTGGCGCGGATGCAGTCCCAATGGAAGCTCTCCCGCGGACTCGGCATCGCCAACCTGCTCATCGTCCACCGCCTCTCCGACCTCGACGCCGTCGGCGACGCCGGCTCCGAAGCCCGCGCCCTCGCCCGCGGGCTCCTCGCCGACTGCTCCACCAAGATCATCTACCAACAGGAGACCAGCGAAGCCCCCGCCACCGCCGAAGTCCTCGGCCTCTCCACCGCCGAACGTGACCAGCTCCCGGATCTGCAACGAGGAGAAGGACTTTGGCGGGTCGGCCAACGCGCCTTCATCGTGAGACACACGTCGACCACGATCGAACAGACCCTGTTCGACACCGACTCCCGGATGAGCTGAGTAGTGGTCGCCGTCATCGCGACGCGTGCTTTCGAGGGTGCTGTGAGGTTCTCACTCGAAGGATCAAGGGGACCCCGGCCCCAATACCTTCAACTTAGGGTGCCCTCGGGGTGAGTGGGAGGAGGACCAGGGTGAGGAGTCCGCGTGGGGGTGGCCGCAGGGTCCGGTCGGCTCGCTTGCGGGGGTAGGTGTGGCTGCGTTTTGCCTGGCGGGGGTTCGACCGGCCGAGCTGGCGGGGGTTGACCATGGCCGCGAGGTGGTGGAGCCATGCGGCTGGTACGTACCCGGGTGGTTGGTCAGGGGGGAAAAGCGGCCGGGTCACCGACCGGGCCGCGAACCGCGTCCAGGGCGGCGATGAAGGACAGCCGTAGCGGGTGTTGATCGGTCAGTTCCGCTGCGGCGCAGATCAGCTCGCGGATGGCGTGGTAGGCGCACAACAGCGCCCACAGCTCCTGCTCGGCCCCGTCGGGGGTCCTCGAACGCAGCACGACACCGTCACCTTTGAGCTGGGACTTGAACGCGCCGAAGGCGTCCTCGATCTGCCACCTGGCGTGATAGAGCTCGGCCAGCTCGACGGCGGGCGCGGTCTCGACGTCGAGCAGGGTGCTGATCAGCGCGAAAACCTCGCTCGGAGTCCCATCGGCGGCCAGCAAGTGGTACTCCACGACCCGCACGACGATCGGCTCAGCGCCGGCCCGCAGTTCCTTCTTGGGCGCGGAGAGCCTCGACAGGTAGCTGCCGTCGGCCAGGACCGTGACCACCGGCAGCGGGAAGCTGGACCCGACCCGCCACAGCAGGTCCGCGCCGGTCGCCGCGGCCCGCCCCCACAGGTCATAGCCGGGGAAGTTGCGGTCGGCCAGGACCAGCATCGCCTCGCCCAGCAGGGGAAGGAGTTCCACCGTCAGCGCCTTCTCGGAGGTGGCGTAGCTGCCCAGCCGCGCAGCGATCAACGCCCTGGTGCCGCACTCGGCCAGGGCCACCACCCGAACCTGGGGAAACCCGCCCCGCAACCCGGCGCCGGACTCCCCGCGGGTACCCGGCCCACCAAAACGGGCCCAGTTCGCCTCCGTGTCCTGGACATCCACCGTGGTGCCATCGACGCTGAGCACCCGCCGTCCCCGCCAGAAACCGCCCGGAGTACCCGGGCCAGCCAACGGGCCCGCGACCGACTCGAACAACAACCGCAACGGAACCGGGCCCAGCCGGGCCCGAGCCCGGCTCAGTGCCTCCTCCGACGGCACCACCACCGTGACCCCACGAGCAGCCCACGACAGGGCCCCAGCAAGTTTACGCATCACCCGCCCGCCGCCCATGTCCATGAACAACGCCAACGCCAGCACGTAGTACACCACCAGCCACGACGGCAGCATCCGGGTCCGCGCCTCCCGCGCACCCGCCGCCTCGATGACCGCCTCGACCGTTGCCCGCGGGAACGCCCGCGCCAACAACCCCACCGAGACCCGGTCCGCGAGACCGTCCTCGTCCTTCAATACCTTCTGTCCCGCACGGCCCATCCACCCAAACTACACCCGTGTAACCTTAAGTTGAAGGTATTGACCCCGGCCCGCATCAAGCAGGAGACGCTCCGGGCTTGCGAGGCAACGCGCGTGAACGTCACTCCCCCGGCATGACAGTCACCGGTAACACAGTGCGCGCTACGCGGCGAATGGACGCATCATCGGTCGGACTGCCATCTGTCGGCTGGGCCCGATTCAGCCGACACCCGTCGTTGGCCGGGCGTGGTGAAAGCACTTCTGTCCAGGCGACGGGCACACTCGTAGCGTGAACTCGAGCGTTGAGTCGTCCACAGCTCCCAGTTCGGAGACGAAGGCGTCTGCGAAGGAGCTATCCGCTGTGGTCGGAAGGATCTTCGATCAGCTTAGTCTTAGCGCCTGGATGCCGGGTCTCGCGCTTGTGGGCGGACTCGCACTGCTGGGGGCACTCCAGGGGTCCGCGGTCAGGGGCCAGCCTGACGTCGGGACGGCATTCGAACGTCTCGCAGGCCTTTCGCTCGGTGGCGCGCTGGCACTACTAATTGCAGTTGTGTTAGCAACCGTCGTAGCACAGGCCTTCGAGTTCGAGATGATCAGGCTATTGGAGGGCTACTGGGGCAATGGCTTCCTAGCAACTCGCCTAAGGCCCCATCGAACTGGCGCCTTCACCGAGCGCCTGAATGATCTTCAGAAGCAGAAGAAGCGCCTGGAGAAGAGCGCAATAGAGTCAGCGATCCCTCGTATGGCACCCGGCGACCGCGATTTGACAAGAGAGATCAAGCTTCTGTGGAAGGCGCAGCGGGCCAAAGCCATGCCGAAGGTCGCTTCCTCCGAAGCCGCCACTTATCTGCTTGGTAATTGGCGTCGGGCTGCGAGACCAAGCGACCTCAGGGCTTTTGAGGCGTGTGAGGCAGCCATACGCTGGTACCCAAGCGAGCATCGGCTCCTCCCCACAAAACTCGGCAACACGCTGCGCTCAGCAGAGGACCGCATGAAACGGTCCGACGGCGGAAATCTCGAAGGGTTCGTGCTACGGAATTACGAAACCATCCCCGACAGGCTTCTCGCACAACTGTCAGCCTTCCGCACTCGCCTCGACATGTACTGCAGTCTGTTTCTGGTGTGCATCGTCCTTGCGATTGTTGCTGCGCCGCTCACGCTCAAGTTTGACGCGGCCTACCACGCTACCTTGCTAGTTTGCTGCTTCTCATTCATCGGTCTGGCGGGGGTAAGCTACCGCGCAGCGATCGCGAGTGCGCGGGGATACGTATCTTCGCTCATTGCGTGTGATCAAGAAGTCACTCGTGCTTTCTCGGCACCCTCCCCGGAAGGAGTCGAGCGAACGGGTGCGTCTCGCACCGGTCAGGCGACGTAGTGTCGAGGCTCTCGTGGGAGCATCCCGGCACCTCGCAATGAAAGTCCCCAGGCGGGAGTTCCTCTGCGCCAGGGACCCGGTCATCGCCGATAGGGCCAGTCTCTGCCACCGCGCGCGTGGCCGTCAATCGCCGCGGCACTCTAGAGTTCGTGGCCTCGCAGGCTATGGTCAGCGTGGCGTCGCCCATGGTGACCCCTCGCCTCTGTGTGCTCTGAAACGGAGCATCGGAGGACATCGTGCGCGAGAGCACCCCACTGAGCCATGACGACCGCGCCTTCGCCGGCGCGATCCTGATGGCGCCCATCGTCTGGGGAGTCCTCTGGTCGGGCGCGGCCTTGTCCTGCCTCATCACCGGAAGGCAGGCTCCGCCCCGTTCGGCATCGGCCCCGTTCCTCGGGCTCCTGAACTTCGCCGACCCCTCCCGCGCATGGGGCCAGAGCATGGCGCCGGCAACCATCTACTGGTCGTGCACCGTCGCCGCCGCGATGGCCGCCGTGGTGCTGCTCGCTGCCGTGCACCGCCTGTGGACTTCCTCAGCAGGCGGCTTGGACGTACCGGAGGGCTGCTCCCGGGCCGGGGTCGTCAGGCGCGCGGCGGGGCGCAGACAGCTGTCGGCCCGGAGCAGGACCCTTCGACCCGGCACGCCCACCTCCACGATCGCCGGCATCGGGTTCCAGCTCGGCACCTCGCGCGGCATCCGGTGCTACTGCTCGATCGAGGACTCCGTGGTCGTCCTTGGACCACCCCGCTCAGGCAAGGGCCTGCACCTGGGCATCCCGATGATCCTCGACGCGCCCGGCGCGGTGGTGACCACGAGCACCCGCCCGGACAACCTGGCCGTCACCCTGCGACGCCGCAGTAGCAGAGGCCCGGTCGCCGTCTTCGACCCCCAAGGGCTCGCACCCGGCATACCGTCCGCGACGCGCTGGTCGCCCATCCGCGGTTGCGACGACCCGCACGTCGCGATGGTCCGCGCCAAGGCCCTGACTGCTGGGACCGCCGGGGGCACCACAGATGCCACCTTCTGGCAGGCCTCGGCCGAGCAAGCCGTCCGGTGCCTGCTGCACGCCGCCGCGCTCGGTGAGGTGTCCACCGGCGACCTGCACCGCTGGTCGCTGTCCGCGGTCCAGGCACGCGAGGCGACCATGATCCTGGCCACCCACCCGGACGCGGCCACCGCCTGGCACCAGGCGTTGGACGCGCTCATCAGCGCCGAGCCACGGCAACGGGACTCGGTGTGGGCCATGGTCACCATCGCCTTCAACGCCCTGGCCGACCCCAAAGTCCTGGACGCCGTCTCCCCTGACCCCGGTGAGGACTTCGACCCCGAGACGTTCCTGCGCAGCTCAGGCACCGTCTATCTCCTCGGCACCTCCACCGGCACGGCCGCCACCGCCGGCCTGGTCGGCGCCTTCGTCGAGGACATCGTCGAGACCGCCCGACGCCTCGCCGCACGGTCCGCCGCCGCGCGGCTGGACCCGCCGCTGACCCTCGTCCTGGACGAGGCCGCCAACTACCCGTTCCCGTCGCTGCCCTCCTTGATGAGCGACGGCGGCGGCACCGGCATCACCACCGCCGTCGTCCTGCAGTCGCTGGCCCAGGCCCGGGCCGTGTGGGGCGAGCACGCCGCCTCAGCGATCTGGGACGCCGCCATCGTCAAGGTCATCCTCGGCGGCGGCTCCAACGCCCGCGATTTGGAGGACCTGTCCACCCTCATCGGCCAACGCGACGAAGCCACCACCTCCACCAGCCGCGGCGACGACGGACACCGCTCCACCACCACCACGACCCACCAGGTCCCGATCCTGCAGCCCGCGGCGCTGCGGACCCTGCCGTTCGGCACGGCCACCCTGCTGCTTCGCTCCGCGCCACCCATCCATCTGACCCTGCGCCGGTGGACCGCCCGCGCTGACGCCAAGACCCTGCACGCCGACCGCGCCACCATCGAGGTGGACCTCCGTGCTGGCCGGCGTGCGTAGGACGCTGCCCGTCGCGGGTCTTGGCTGCACTCACCTGCCTCCCAGCGTCCCAAGCTCCGCCGGCGTCCTCGGCCTCTCAGTCGACCGGTTGCCGGCGTGACGCCTGCGGTGGTCAACGGCCGGGACGGCTTCCGGCTGACCCCGGCCATCCACCTGCCCTCCCTGACCGACGACCAGCGCGAGGCGCTGCTGACCGACCTGCGGGAATGGGTCGCGCAGCTCGTGGACCGGTTCTGCATCGACGTGCGGGTGATCCCACCCTGCTGGGAACGACACCCCGGCATGGCCGAGGCCCTCGCCGGGCTGCGCGACCACGAACGCGCCTCCTACGCCCTGTCCGCGTCACCGACGGAGGCCGTCGACTGGTTCCGCGCCTTCCGGGAGATCGAGGCCCGGCTGATCGACCTCGCCGCCCTGACCCAGTGCTCAGCCCACGAACACCGCGCCCCGCCGCGCCGTCGAGACCTTGCCGACGGGCACCCTCCACGCCGATCGAAGGACAAGACCCCGTAGGCGGAACGCCGACGGGCGTTTGGTGCCCCCAGCCGATGGTGGACGAGGTGGAACGCGGCACCCGGCCGCGTGCGAGAGGACCACCAATGCCCGACACCCCTGCCACCTCACACGTGCACCGGGCCCGGCTGCTCGGCCTGGCGACCGCGGCCCAACAGGATCTGGACCTCGACGACCCGGCCGACTTCTGGTACCGGCAAGGCGTCCGCGACGCCTACGCCTTCGCTGCCGCCCTCCTGGCGACCGGCACCGTCGGCGACGCCACCCGCGCCGCCGCCGACCGGGTCACCGACCTGCTCGGCGACGGCATCACCGACCTCGGCGTCATGATGGTCGCCACCGAACCCACCCCACGGCCCGCCGGCGACGGCCTGACCTGGATGGGACCGACCGCGTTCGCCACCCTCACCGCCCACCAGCCGGGCATCGACCACGACCTCGGCACCCGCTGGAGCCCGCACCGCGACGTCCGGATCTCCCACCGCCGCCCCCACGACGGCACGACCGGGCTGCTCTACGCCTACGACCGGACCTGGGACGAGTACGCCATCCTCGCCGACGACATCCACGCCGACGACCTCGAGGCAGCCACCGGCGTCGCCACCGACCCGCACCTGCCCGTCGACCGCGTCCTCGCCCTGCTCCACGCGGCCCGCGAACGGCATACGCCCGCCCTGCCCGCCGTCGACCCCGGACCGGTGCTGCGATGAGCACGGGCACCATCGACGTCCAGCAGGTCCGCGACCGGCACCCCATCGAGGACGTCGTCGCCGACGCCGGCGTCGACCTGCACCGGACGGGCAAGGGCTGGATGGGCCGCTGCCCCTTCCACGACGACATCACCGCCTCCCTGTCCGTCGGTGGCGTGCCCGACCGGTTCCACTGCTTCGGGTGCGGAGCCCACGGCGACGTCATCGACTTCGTCCGGCTCCGCTACGACCTGCCCTTCCGCGACGCCGTCGCCCGGCTCGAGGGGCATGCGGCACCCGCCCGGCTCGAGGGGCATGCGGCACCCGCCCGGGTCGCGCCCGTCATCCCGCTGCGTCCGAGGCCCGAACCGATCGCCGACGCGGTCGTCTCCGTCGAAAGGGGCTTCGTCATCAACGAGCTTGCTTGGGCGCACTACAGCCGGCCGGTCGCGCACGCCTTCGCGGGCAGCTGGTTGCGCCACCACCGCGGCATCCCCGTCGACGCCCTCGAAACCGCCGCCACCGTCATGGTGGCAGGACACACCGGCCACGGCTGGACCAGCCTGACCGACCACCTGCGCGGCCAGGGTGTCGCCGACGCCGAGGTCCTAGCGATGGACCTGGCCCAGACCACCCGACGCGGCACCCTCATCGACACCCTCCGCGACCGGCTCGTCCTGCCAGTCCGGGACAGCGGCGGCCGGCTCACCGGGTTCGTCGGCCGGGACACCCCCGGCAACCCGCGAGCACCCAAGTACCGCAACCCCACCCACACCCCCACCTTCACCAAGGCCACCGCGCTCTACGCGCCGACGCCCGGGCCGTGGGCCCGGACCACCGTCATCGTCGAAGGACCGCTCGACGCCCTCGCCATCGCCGCCTGGTCCGCGCTCGCCGGTCGACCCGACACGATCACCGCCGTCAGCGCGCTCGGGACCGCCGTCACCCCCGCCCAAGCCGACCACGTCGCCGCCCACGCCCCCGGCCACCTCGTCATCGCCCTCGACGGCGACACCGCCGGGATTGAGGGCACCCGCCGCTGGGTCGACGCCGTATGCCGCGGCCACCGCCGGCCCGCCCTCGTCACCCAGCTGCCCGACCGGGTCGACCCCGCGGACTGGCTCGCCATCCACGGACCCGAAGGCCTGGCCGCGTTCGACCCTGAGCTGCGAGACGGCGCCGCTGATATCCGTCCTGTCCCCGCGCCCATGTTCCCCGCGGTCTCACCCCACAGGCCTGTCCGCGACGTCGCCCCTCCCCTCACGCCCGCCAACACCCCGAGCCTGCGCTGATCCCTCGCCCCCAACCTCTCACCCGACCGAAGGAGCATCCGATGAGCCGCGTTGCCCACCCGCTCGACCACTCAGCAGGGCACCTGCACGCCGCTGCCGCCGCGGCCGAGAACCACCCCGGCGGCTCGCCGGCCCCGGTGCTTCGAACCCTCGCAGCCCTGGCCCGGGCCACCGCCACCCTGATCTCGAGCACCCCACAGACCCCCGACGCCGACCTGAGCTTCGACGCCCACCTCGCCGCCGCTCTCGACGCGCTAAACGCCATCGAGCCCGGCGACGGCCCGCCCGACCTGCCCCTGTTGGCGTGGCACGTCCACGACCTGCGCCGCGTCGCCGACCAGGCAAGCTCATGAGCACCACCACCGCGGCCGACCTCATCAACAGGTCCCACGCCCTCGTCCGCGACCTGCGACGCAGCGGCCCCCCACCCACGCGCCAGGAGTGGGACGCGTTCGACGACACCATCCACCGCCTGCTGACCAACCTGCTCGGCCCGCACGGACGCAACATCCCCATGCGCAGCGAACGCCGCGCCCAGCTCATCCAGACCCTACAGACCTACCCGGCACCGTTGCGGGACAGCGCACTCGCCGCCACCCCCACGCTGCGCACCCTGCGACCGGTTGCCTCCCCCGACGCGTCGGCCGCCGCGATCCGACGCCGCTTGCACGCCGTCCGGGACGACGATCTCTCCGTCCCCGCCGTGCCCGACCTCGACCTCCCGTCCGCGACCGACCAAAGGCCCACCGCCCGACTGACCTGCACCCTCGGAGCCCTCGCCGACCTCCTCGTCGACGCACCCCACCACGCCCTCACCACAGACCGGGGCGACCTGGCCGACGCCACAGCCCGGGTCCTGACCGTCGCTGCCGTCGCCGCCCGGCACGCCCTGTCCGTCGGCGACCTCGACCACGGCGACCGCGCCCTGGCCGTCGGGCGCTGGGCCGAACACTGCCTGGACCGCCTCGGCCAACGATCCGTCACCTCAGCCGCACTGGACCGGGTCGCCGCCACCCACCCGGACCGCGGCGCAACCGGCATCAACGACCGCCTCGAGGCCGCCCGCACAGACTGGACCGCGGTCGCCCAGGCCGAGGTCGGCAAGGTGATCCCCAGCGTCGACGTCCTCCGCGTGATCGCCAACCAGGGCTCCCACCTCTACGGCCTCACCGCGCACCTCCTCCAAGACCACCGAGACCTGGTCAGCGACTCCGACGCAGTGACCCCACAGCTCGCCAAGGCCGCCCAGGCGCTGAGGGTCGCCGACCAGGAATGGGCCGGACTCACCACCCTCAGCCCCCCGAGTCACGAGTTCCTCACCGAGAGCCGACGGCTCCTCGCAGTCCTCAACGAGGTTGGCGCGCAAGCCAACTCGGCGCCGAGTGAGAGTCTCGACCGCCAGCGGGCGATGTCCGACCTCGTCGCCCTCGGCGGCACCATCGCCGACCTCACCGCGGCCACTCGCAACCTGCCAAGACAGCTCCGACGGTCCGGACTCCTCTCCGCCCCGCCCGCGCGAGCCCTCGACCCGCTCCAGCGACTCAACCACCGCTCCGGCCAAGGCGCCGCCCCGCTCAGCAACAACGCTGCCCCCGACCTCCAGACCCGATGGTCAGAGGCTGCCCTGGCCACCGCCGCCGCCGCCCAGGTGACGGGCGAACTTCTCCAAGGCCATGCGTGGGTTCGACCGCGGATACTGTCGATCTGACCGTGCCTGATCGCCAGAACACCCCGGAGAACATCGGAGTTACTGGCTGGGGGAAGGCTAGGCCGCGGACGACATTGCCGATCGCGGGGAAGCCGAGCGTCGCGCGCCGCCCAGGTGGCACAACCCAAAGCGGCTCATCACAGATGGGCGGGTAGCGGTCGCGGTGTGGTCAACAGCGACACGGCAACCGGGCATGACACCGGTCGCGCACCCGCCTCGCCTGGGTGCTAGCGTTCCCGCGAATCGTGATCCATCGGCAGGAGGTGAGCCCCATGAACGCAGTATCCGTAATGGGTGCTCCCCCGCAGGGCATGATCGCGCGACTGAGGTAGTCGCCACCGGGAGCGCCCGCGACAGGCAACCGCGAGAGGCGACTCCCATGAACACCACACCTTCTTCTACCCCGCACATCGGCTCGACGACGACCACCAATGGCATCGCCGTGGAGGGGACGTCAGGGCGAGGCAACTGGCCGAGGTCCAACAAGCACGTGGAGGCCAAGAGACCCGCGGGCGCCTCAGGCAAGCGAGCCTTGGTCCTCACCGGTGCTGGAGCGGCAGGCAATGCCTGGGAGATCGGCCTCATCGCCGGCCTGTCCAATGCCGGGGTCGATGCAACCGAGGCCGATCTGATCATCGGAACGTCGGCCGGATCGACGGTCGCGGCCCAGATCACCAGTGGGACCCGGCTCGCCGAACTGTATGCCGCGATCCTCGCCGAGGTGCCTCAGTCACAGACTGGCGCCGCCGGATCCCACCGTGGACGTGCTCCGGGCTGGTCGGGGGCGAACTACATGGAGTGGTCGAACGGAATCATCGATGCCGCTGAGGATGCGGCCGACATGCGCCGCAGAATGGGGCGCGCGGCGCTCGAGATGGATGCTCCCGACGGCCCTGGCCGGACACGCTGGCGGGACATCGTCGCGGCTCGGCTTCCCAGCCACCACTGGCCGCAACAGCCGGTGCTGATCACGGCTGTCGATGCCCATACCGGTGAGCCGGTCGTGTTCGATCGCCACAGTGGAGTCGATCTGGTGGACGCCGTCGCCGCCAGCACCAGCAACGGCTTCGGTGGTCCGTACCGCATCGGCGAGAACCGGTACATCAACGGCGGCTACCGACGCAGCGAGAACGCGGACCTGGCAGCCGGATACGGGCGGGTGCTGGTGCTGTCACCATTCGGCGGCAGATCACGGATGCCGTCGGACTGGGGCATGGATCTCGCAACCCAGGTCGATGAACTGCGCGCAGGCGGCAGCAGAGTCGAGACGGCCTTCCCGGACCGCGGCTCCGGCGACGTATTCGACGTCAATGCGTTGGATCCTTCGACGCGTCTGCAGGCCGCGCGAGGCGGTTACGACCAAGGCGGAGCCCTCGCCGAGCAGATCTCCGTGTTCTGGCACTGACGCCTACGAAACCAGTCGACTCGGTAGGCGTGACGACACCTGCTCATGCCTCCAAAGGTGCCCCCAGCGAGAAGTGATCGCTGCAGAAGGTCGCCCGAGTTCAGGAGGAACCATGACCATCCACGCTGAGCGAATCGTCCTCACGGTCGAGGAAGCAGCCGAACGCCTCGGAATTGGCCGCACCATGGTGTACGCCTTGGTCCGCAGCGGCGACATCGAGTCGATCGCGATCGGGCGTCTCCGGAGAATTCCGGTCGACGCGATCGACGAGTTCGTCGAACGGCTCAGGGCAGTCACGCGAACCCATGACGCAGCGTCCCGCGAGTGATGGGAACCAGTGGGAGGACCCGGCAGCCGGGCGGCAGATCCTCGATCTACAAGGGCTCTGACGGGTACTGGCACGGCCGAGTCACGGTCGGGATCCGTGACGACGGGGCGCCTGACCGTCGGCACGTCATGGGCAAGACGAAGACGGTCATCGCCGAGAAGGTTCAACGACTCGAGAAG
>JBBRZQ010000146.1:0-11432 GCA_038236535.1 Actinomycetales bacterium | reverse complement strand
TTCAAGCGAAATTGCTACATCGTGATACGGTCACCTGCGTGCGGTCAGTAAGTGGACTGCAAGTTGCCTCAACGAAGGGGGACCTGATGCTTGGCCGTAAAAAGACGCCGGCGAATCCATGGACGCAGTCCGCTGTACAGGTCCTTGAGACGGAGAATCTTGAGGCCGACGAACTCATGGGTGATCTGGTGGCGATGGATGGACCACCGGTCCCACTCGGCCTCGCCCTGGGATCGCGTCCGCGAACGCTGCGTCGCGGCTTCCTGCCGGCCTCAGGTCATCTGTATGTCGTCGGCCTCCATGGTGGGTCTGGGGCCACCACTGTGACCCGGCTCCTGGGGGACCGAGTGGCCGTCGACGCCTGCGGTGTCGTTCCTCAACTCTCAGTCCCGACCAAACCCCGCGTGCTACTCGTAGCGCGTACCAACGGCGCCGGCCTTACGGCCGCGAAAGCGGCCGCGCGGGAATGGGCGGCAGAGGACCTCACCGACGCCGATCTGATCGGTCTGGTTCTTGTAGCCGACGCGGCCCGGCTCTCGAAGTACCTGCGCGCCGAAGCCCTCAGCGTCGCAGGCCTCACGCCGAGGTGCTGGCGGATCGGCTGGCACGAAGACTGGCGCGAGCAGGCCGTCCCCGACCTGAGCGCCCGATCGGCCCGTCTGCGGCAAGTTCTCACCGACATCACCGCGCGGGCCCAGACCCGCGCCTAACGAAAGGAACATCGATGCTCGCTCGTCTCGTCGCCCTGATCCCGATGGACATCCCCGACCCAAAACCGGTGCAGCCGCCGGGCATGGAGAAGATATCCACGATTCTGAACTGGATCAGCTGGGGCGTTCTCATGATTGCCGTGGCCGGCTTCATCGTCTCGCTCGGCATGATCGTCGTCGGCGCAGTCCAGGGCCGCGACATGCACGGCATGAAGGGCCTCGTCGTCTCGCTGATCGTCTGCATCGCCCTCGGCGCCGTGGGCGCCATCATGCGCACCTTCGCGTGATCTCTAACTAAAGGACGGACCCCATGAGCGAGCAGGACCCGAGCAACCAACAGAGCATCACCAGCAACCCTTGGTGGCTCTTCTCGGCCGGCTTCATCGTGCTCGTCTTGGCCGGTCTCGGCTTCGTCCTCTTAACCGACCCACCGAAGGACACGCCACTACCGCTGCCAGGTCCTACTGCGGAAGCGTCCTCGAGCCCTGGGCCGAGGGGAACATCGTCGCGGCCGACATCGGGTGGTGACTGCGCTGTCGGGGCCGGGGACCTGACAGTCCCACGATCAGCTCCACAAGAAGTCGAGTGGCGGCTCGACATGGGCATTGCATTCCCTGTGTCGCCCGCGGGTCCCGGGAAGAATGCTGGCGAGATTCGCACGTGCTTCGCCCACTCACCCACGGGTTCTCTGCTGTCTGCGGCGACCTACGCCTTGAGCACCCAACTTCCGAACCGGGAAAAACTGGTTCAGGAGCGCTTAACCGATGGCCCCGAGAAGGCAGCCGCGCTGAACGCCGCCAAGTCGCTGCCTCCCGACACCGAGGTGACGAATCGTGGTCAGGTCGCTGCCTTCCGCTTCATTTCGTACACCCCCACCAGTTCAACTGTGGCAGTTGTGCTCAAGAAGGAATCAGCGAAGTACGTCGTCGTCACCTACACGATGGTCTGGACAGGCACCGATTGGCTGATCAATGGCAATCCGGTCGGGGGTCTGACACCTGCGCAGCCCGTCAGCGACGTTAGCGGTTACATCGCTTGGGCGGGCGTCTGATGCCAGACTGCAACCCCTTCCTCGACCCGCTCGGCTGCGCTGCGCAGACAGTCGCGGACAGCGCGATCGATAAGTTCGTTGGGAAGATCGGTGAGGGCCTCAACAAGCTGTTCGAGCTGCTGGCCACCTCGTGGTTCAGCATGCCGTCTCCAGACGTCGCGAACTCGGCGGTGGTCCGGTCACTGAGCGGCGACCTGCGCTGGATCACGATCTACATAGCCATATTCGGCATGCTCTTCGGCCTTGGCCGGATGGCCTGGGAACTGAAAGCAACTCCCGCACTGACGATCCTTCGAATGATCATCAACCTCATTGCGGTCAGCGCCTTGGGCGCAACGATCGTCGCAATCCTGGTCGACGCAGGCGACCAGTTCGCCCCGTGGGTGGTCTCTCGTGCCACAGGAGAACCATTTTCCACCAGCACCCTCACCGGCCTACTGAACCCCGCAACCCTCCAAAGCAACGTGGCGATCGGGCTCATCGTGGGCCTGTTGGCAATGCTCGGAACCCTCGCGCAGGTGATCTTCATGGTGGTCCGCGGCGCGATGCTGATCGTGCTTGTGGCACTCCTGCCGACGATCGCGGCCGGGACCGCAACAGAAGAGGGCATGGCCCGCTTCAAGAAGATACTTGCCCTGGTCCTGGCCTTCGTCTGCTACAAGCCCGCCGCGGCGATCATCTATGCGGCTGGCCTCCGACTGATGCACGGCGGCGGACAGCAGCCACTCATGAGCATGATGTACGGGATGACACTGATCATCCTGGCCGCGCTGGCGTTGCCGGCAGTGATCAAGTTCCTTGCCCCCGTAGCTGCAGCTGGCTCGAGTTCCCTCTTCTCCGGTGGCGCCGCTGCGGCCGCGGCGATCGCTACTGGAGCTGCCGTGGTCACGCTCGGCGGCAGTGCCGCGGTCGCCGGCGCAGGCGCGGGCGCGGGCGGCGCTGCTGTCGCCGGTGGTGCTGGGGCGGGCGCAGGTACCGCCTCCGGTGCGGCCTCCGCGGTCCCATCCGGGGGAGGGGCTGTCGGGTCCTCCGGTGCCACGGCCGGCACCTCTGGCAGTGGGAGTGTCAGCGCTGGCGCGGCCGGGAGCGAAGGCGACGAGGGTGCCACATCCGGCGCTTCTGCAGGTGGTCCTGCGCCCAGCTCGGCCAGCGGTGAGACAACAACTAGCGGGTCGCCCGCGGCCGGCTCACCGCCACCGGCCGGCTCGTCTGGTACCAGCTCGGCTTCGAGCACGGCCGGCCTTGGCAATCGAGCCTCCGAAGCCTTGGGCTCCGCTGATCGTGCCGTGCCCGAGGACGTTGACGACGGTCCCACCGGGGCTCAAGGAGGAAACAACTGATGTCGACGCAAGTTACGTACGGGAATATTCGCAAGCCCACTCGTCCTGGTCTGTGGGGCATGTCCACGGTCCAGACCGGCGTTGTGGTCCTGTCCATGTTCGTGCTGATCTTCTTGGCCGCGACGGGCAACCTGGGGCTGATCCTGGCCTGGGTGAGTTTGGTGGTGTTGTTCTCGGTTCCGCTGCTCATCCCGACGCGGGACGGGCGCAATGTTTACCAGCGCACACACGCACGCTGGGTGTTCGACCGGTCGCGGCGCAGGGCGCGGAACATCTACAAGGCCGGTCCCACGGGCCACGTGGCAGACGGCAAGTGCCGCCTGCCGGGTCTGCTTGCGGCAAGCGAGCTGAGCGAGCACCGAGATGCTTACGACCAGCCGTTCGGCCTGCTGGCCGTCCCGGCAACCAAGCACTACAGCGTCGTCCTGGAGGCCAACGCCACGGGCAACGAACTGGTCGACCTGGCCACCGTGGACCAGCAAGTGGCCCACTGGGGCGCATGGCTAGCGGCACTGGGCAACGAAACCGGCATTGCCGGTGCGTCGGTGACGGTGGAGACAGCTCCGGACAGCGGCCTGCGGCTACGTCGCAACGTCGAAGACAACGTCACCGACGATGCCCCAGAGTTCGGCCTCGCGGTCTTGGGCGAGATCGTCGATTCCTACCCGGCCGGAGCGGCGCAGATCCAGACCCGGATCACCTTGACCTTCTCCGGCGCCGCCAGCGAGGGCATCAAGGCCCGCGGCAGCGCCGAGATGGCCACCGAGATCGGCAACCGTCTCCCGATGCTGCTGGGCTCTCTGCGGGCCACTGGCGCCGGCTCGACCCCGCGGGCGTGCAGCGCCCAGGACATCGTCGATGCCACTCGCGTCGCCTACGACCCGAGCGTGGCCATGGCAGTTGAACAGGCGCGCGCCGAGGGCGGCACTGGCCTGACCTGGGATGAAGCGGGGCCGGTGTATGCCCAGGCCGAGTACGACTACTACCGACACGATCGCGGGTTCTCCAAGACGTGGCAGATGGCCGCACCACCTCGTGGGGTGTTTTATGCCACGAGCCTTGAGCGGCTGCTGCAGCCCCATCGGGACATCGCCCGCAAACGGGTCACGGTCCTGTACCGCCCGGAGGACCCGGTGCACGCGGCGGCCGCCGTCGAGCAGGACATCAACACGGCTCACTTCAACGCCTCGCAGAAGCGCCGCGCCAGCGCACGCTCCAGCGCCGACCTCGCCGCGGCCAAGAAACAGGCGCAGGAGGAGGCATTGGGCGCCGGCCTGGTCCGGTTTGGCCTGGTGGTCACGGCAACGGTGACCAGCCGGGAGCAGCTGCCCCTTGCCGCTAAAACCGTGCGGGCACTGTCTGCGCCCGCTCGGCTGCGGATGCGTGAGGCATTGGCCAACCAGGACGTCGCGTTCGCGTCGGCCCTTCCACTCGGACTGGTCCTGCCGCATCACATGTTCCTACCGCCGTCGCTACGCGACGCGATGTGAGGAGGGGACTCACCGATGACATGGAAGATGAGCCGGCCCCCAGCTCCTGGCCTGGTCGTTACCCGCCGCGAGCTGCGCTCGGCCGAGCGGGCCTCCAAGACCAACCGCCGCAAGAGCTGGTTGGCGCGCGCCGCGCGGGCCCGAGCGGCCGCCGGCCAAGTACCCGGTGCCCGTGGCTGGAACCGGCGTGGCGGCGGTCGGGTGACCTACATCGAGCCCGCACCGGAGTTCCGGGGAACAAGCGTGCAGGTCTGTGGTTTGTGGCCTTTCTCTGCTGGGTCTGGGACGCCCACGGTCGGCGCACCGCTGGGCCGTCACCTCATCACTTCATCGACGGTGTGCGCCGACCCGGTGATGTGGTTCCTGAACAAGCAGATCCTCAACCCGAGCGCATTTATCCTTGGCCGTCCCGGCCTGGGAAAGTCCACCCTGGTGCGCCGGATGATCACCGTGCTCTCGGCGTGGGGGATCATTCCGCTGATCCTGTCCGACCTCAAACCCGACTACGTCGACCTGGTCGAGGCCCTCGGTGGGGTGGTTATCCGCCTTGGCCGCGGCCAAGGCAACGTCAACCCGCTCGATCCGGGCCCGCTGGGAGAAGTGATTGAGCGGCTGCCGGTCGAGCTGCGCCGCCAGGTGCAAGGTGAGATGTTGGGCGTGCGGATCAACACCCTCGTCGGCCTGCTCGAACTCGTACGCGGCTCGACTCTGCGCGACCACGAACGCACGATCCTGGCGACATCGCTGCGGGTCCTGGACCAGCGCCTAGACCGCGTCCCGCTCATCGGTGACGTTCAGGCCATCATCGAAGAGGCCCCAGCGCAGCTGCGCCAGGTAGCGCAGGACCGCGGCGAGATCAGCCGCTACCAGGACCGCACCGAGGAACTCATCAGTGCTCTCATCGCACTGGGTCCCGACGGGCCCTTTGGCGACACCTTCGCCTGCCAGACGTCGAACCCGATGCCGATGGACGCCGCCGCGGTGGTCTTTGACATGTCCAGCGTCGACGACACCGACCTGTTGTTGCAGGCGGGTCTGCAGCTGGTGTGCTGGTCCTACGGCTCGTCGGCCGTCAGCACGGCCAAGTACCTCGCCGACGCCGGCCTGGCACCGCAACGGATCTACGTCCTGATCATGGACGAGCTGTGGCGCATCCTTCGGGCCGCCGAGAGCATGGTCGACCGGATCGACGCGCTCACCCGGCTGAACCGCCAACGCGGCATCGCACAGATCATGATCACGCACACCATGAACGACTTGCGGATGCCGACCGGCGACGCCACGGCCAAGGCGTGGGGCTTCGTCGAGCGGGCCGCCATGGTCTTCCTGGGGGGTCTGGCGGAGAAGGAACTGGGCAATCTCCAGGAGGTCTTCGCCATGACCCGGGCCGAGCGTGAGCTGATCACCGACTGGTCCACCGAGGGCGGCTACGACCCCGAGACCGGCCGCGCCGGCGCCCCGCCCGGTCAGGGCAACTTCCTGCTCAAGATCGGCAAGAAGCCCGGCACCCCGTTCAACATGACCATGACCGCCGCAGAGCGCAACGTCAACGACACCAACAAGCGGTGGCGCGACATCGCGACCCGGCTTCGACGCCGGCCTGAGGATGAAACCTGATGCGCCCGCCGAACCGGCGCCGTGAACCGGGCTCCGACGAACTGGCGTGGCTCGTCGGCGGTGGCCTGCTCATCGGGGTGTTCGCGCTGTTCGCCGCGGCTTGGGCTGCGGCCAGGTGGGCCAGCCCCACCACGGCCGGCGACCCATTTACCTACGGCGCCGGGTACCTCTCCGGAAAGAGCGTCTGGCCCCCTGGCGCCATGGGGCGGTTCCTGGTGCTGCTCTTGCCCGTCCTGGCCCTGGCCGGCTTCCTGGGCGTGCTGCTGGTCCGGTCCGGTCGTGGCCGCTCCCGAATCGACGGGCGCGCCTCGTCGATGGCTGGCGCCCGTGACCTGCGCGAGCTCGAAGAGCCGGCCATGCGCAAGGACGCTGCCCGCCTCGACACCCGGTCAAAGAACTGCGGCTCCCCTCTGGGCGCAAGTGTGCGCCTGGGACGTCCGCTGTTCGGGTCCCTGGAGTGGGTGCAGCTATGGATCATGGGCCCGCGTGCAGGCAAGACGTCCTGCGTCTGCGTGCGCCAGATTCTGGAGACCGATGGGCCGGTCCTGACCACGTCCAACAAACGCGACAGCGTCGACCTGACCCGCGGGCCCCGCTCGGAGATCGGGGCCGTGTGGGTCAACGACCTGCATGGGTTGATCGGGCAGGAGCCCACCTGGTGGTGGAACCCACTGTCCTACGTCACAGATGTCTCACGCGCCGACCAGCTAGCCGCCCTTTTCGCGGCCGCCAGCCGTGACACCGGCACCAAGGGTGACGCCTACTTCGACGGTGCCGGCAAGAACCTGCTCTCATCCCTACTGCTGGCCGCGGCCGTCGCAGATGCGCCGATCACGCAGGTGTACACGTGGCTGACCGACCCGCAGAACCTCGACCCGGTGACCCACCTGCGCGCAAGCGGGCACGATCTGCCCGCCGAGGCCCTGGAGAGCGCCATCCGGCTCACCCCAAAGCAGCGTGACGGCGTCTTCGGGCCCGCCCAGGAGAGGGCCAGTTACCTGCGCCACGCCCAAGTCCTGCCGTGGGTCACCCCTGCTGGCATACCTGAGACCCGCCCGCAGTTCGACCCGGCCGCGTTTGTCCGATCGCGCCAGACGCTCTACCTCATCTCCCGTGAGGGACGCGGCAGCGCCCGCGCCCTCACCGCGGCCCTGACGGTCGCCGTGGTCGAAGCTGCCGAAGTCTTCGCAGCCACCCAGGCCCGTGGCCGTCTGGCCGTCCCGCTGACCTGCGTCCTGGACGAGGCCGCGAACGTCTGCCGGTGGCCCGAACTACCCGATCTTTACAGCCACTACGGCAGCCGCGGCATCCTCATGTCCACATTTCTCCAGTCCTGGTCTCAGGGCGTGCAGGTATGGGGCAGGGAAGGCATGGACAAACTCTGGAGCGCTGCCAACGTCCGCGGCGTCGGTCCGGGCGTTGGTGAGCCCGAATTCCTGGACCGCATCAGCCGCCTGGTCGGCGATCATGACGTGTTGACCCGCGATCAGTCCCGATCTCGAAGTGGGCGCAGTGTCTCGATGCGGAACAGGCGCGAGAGGATCCTGGACACCGCCGACCTGGCCGCGCTCCCGCGCGGGCGCGCAGTCGTCTTTGTCTCGGGCCTGCCCGCTGTCCTGCTCAAGCTCGTGCACTGGTCGGCCGCACCGTACGCGCAAAGCGTGCGGGCAAGCGAGCAGCACTACGGCTCGATCGCCTCGAAGAAGGCCTCATGAGCCAGCCGCGCTGGGCCGACGAGCTGCACTCTGACAGCGAGCACAGCCCAGCCGAGCCGGCCCGTCTGTTCTACGCCAACGTCGACGAGTTCGTGCGGTCCTACCTGCTGCCCAACTGGCGGCGCAACACCCTGCACACCAGCTGGTGCGCGAAGTGGTGGGAACACGCCGAGGCGATCACCCGCCTCGAAGCACTGTGGGAGTCCTGGGAGAAACTGCGGCTCGAACCAGGCACCGGCATGGCCACCTGGTGGCGGGACTTCGCCGATCACCACATGGCGGTCCTGACCGACCGGGACGCCGGCCCATTCTTCAAGTGCGACCCCGCCAAGGGCCGGCACGAGGTGCCAGCCCTCTGGGCGACCGAGTTACCGCCCGAAGGCATGTTCCGTGACGGCAACGAGGAGGAGGCGGCCAGTGAGGACCATCCGCCGGAAATGCCCCCACAGCCCGCATGAGTACAGCAACCACTTCGGTGAGAAGCCGACTTCAGACACCACATTGCGCGGCCAGCGTGGCCAATACCGACCGTGGGGCCGGACTGCACTCACGACTATCCCGGATCGACGCTTGATCACGAGGAGCCCGGCCGGTGGCACGGGACCCCCGCGACGACGGCCCCGTGAGGGCGGTCATGCGCGGGACGGGCCGGAGTACTGAGTCATCCCTGTACTAAACGGGACCTTCCCGGCGGATGGTCCTCACGGCCGGACAGGCGACACTCGGATGGGCAACGTCGATGTGGGGGAGGCGACAGGTGTCCGGACAGGCGACAGCGACACTCAGGAACCCGAGGACCCGAGGACCCGAGGACCGGCTGTCGTTGTCGCAGTGTTGTCGCGACAGGGCGACGCGACCGGACTTGACGTGGTCGACGCGTTCGGCGCACAAGGATGGCCGGCCATACCAAGGACCGGCCATCGCTGGCTCCTTAAAGAACGCGACACGACGCCGACAACCGGGCAACCGACACTCGCGGCCGTCCGATAGGTTCCAGCGATGTTCAACATCCTGACGACAAACGACCTCACTCCGACCAGTCGTCGACGTCGTGGCGTGATTCACCACATTGACCTGATGACATAGAGAGACGAGACGACTATGAACACCACGAGTGTCTATGGCTTGTGCTTGACGCTGACACTGGGCCTGGCGGCGACCATGACGAGCGCTGTCACTCAGAGCACTCTCTTCATCCTGGCGGGCTGTTCGCTCATCGCCCTTGTCCTGACGACCATGGTCGACCTGGCAGGAAACCGAGCCCAGAGCAAGGCACGGTGGGAGTATGTTGCGCGGTACGGCGAGGATCCCTGGAATGGGAAGGGCTGAGCTGATGGGCGCGTCGGGCTGGGTCTGGGTCACGCCGTTGTTGGCTTTTGGTGGTGCGCTGCTCGGTTCGGGTTTGTCCTACCTGGCAGCCCAGCAGGGCACGCGACAGCGTGAGTCGCAAGGCCGGCGCGAGGAGTGGGGCCGCCGATTCACAGGTGCCTTGGGTTACCTGGCCGTCCCGGATCCCCATGGGCGAGCCCTGGGACGAGTCGTGCTTGCGCGAATGGCGCGAAGCGAGCTAGCCGGCGTCGAGGAACGCGAGCTGGCCGACGCTGTCCTCTTGGCTGAGGTTCGCTACGGTGCGGGCGGTGTGGACGTCGAGGCGGCCACTGAGGGTGAGAGCTTGGACGAGATTGATTTCATGGAGGATGATGACGGGATTGAATTTGTGCGCGATGATGAAGGCGAAGACAGCGAAGGAGGGCAGCCATGAGCAAGAAGACGATCAGAGTCACTCGTGACCAGGTCTCGGCTGCTCGAGCGTTGATTGAACTGCGCGGTGGCACCGACAAGGTCGACCCACTGGTTCGCAAGATCGCCAGCGCGTCACAGAGCGCCCGTCGCGTGGTCGCCGCCCCTTCAACCTGAGGCTTCTTCTTTCCTCAGCGGTTCGTGAGGACCATCTGCTGGAAAGTCCCGGTACGACAATCAGTCAACAGCGATGAGCGCGGAGCCTTCGTTGCCGGGCCGCTATGCGTCGGCGAGCATCTGGGGGAGCGTGTCGACCCTGAACACCACTGTTTGCATATCGAGTGGATCAACCCAAGAACCGCGAGGTGGCCTCACAAAGTCAGAGCCCCGGCGACATGACCGTGAGGTCAGGGGTCATCCGGGGCAATCCGTCACCGAGTCTACTACAGGGCGGCCGTAGAGTGTCGCGGGTGAGCGCCAGCCAACCGGGACCGTGGGTAGAGACGTGGCTCTCCCCTGCCCGGTTCGGCGTGTACCGGTCGGCCGTCGGCGGCGATCGGCGGATGGCGCTGGATCTGTATGAGTGGAATGCCGCCATCTCCGCCGCATTCCAGCACGACCTTGCTCACCTCGAAGTCGGGCTACGCAACGCCTACGACGCCGCGATCGTGGCGAACACCCCGGCCGGGCAGCCGCACTGGAGCCTGGAACCTGACCGCCTGTTCCCACCTGACTGGCGAACCCGCAGCGGCGCCCGAGTCGAGTCAACCGCACACCGCGCGAACAGATCGAGCGGGCGAGCCGCGAAGCCGGCCGCGGCGCGCCCTCGGGCAAAGTGGTTGCCGAGCTGATGTTCGGCTTCTGGCGTTGCCTGTCGACGACCGCCCACCACCACCCGCTGTGGATCCCCTACCTACACAAGGCGTTCACACCCGGGACCAGCCGCACGGCAGTGGATCAACCAGTCGGGCGGCTACACCAACTCCGCAACCGGGTTGCCCATCACGAGCCGCTTCTGCGGCGCAACCAAGTCACCGGGTGGCTCAGCCTGTCCACCCGGCACCTGATCGACCGTTACAACGACGTGCTCACCGTGGCGGACCTGATCTCACCCGAGCTACGCGTCTACATCGACGCCGCGAGCTCGACCCGCGGCCGGATTGACCAGCGGCCTACGCCGTTGGGCTGAGTGTGGCTCGGTAGTGGCTCTTTCTGTCGCGCAGTGCGCCGTCATGGACCCAGAAGCGCGGCGGGGATCACTGCGATCCCATCCTCACGGCGGTAGGCGGCTGGCCCCGTCGTGAGGACAGCGGCGCCAATCAGGTCGTCGCCCAGCTGGCCCTTCAGCCACCTCAGATGCCGCACGTCGGCGTCATCAGCCACGGGTGCGAGCTTGACCTCTAGCGCGAGAATCCGACCGTCGGTCCGTGTGACGATCAGGTCGACCTCGTGGTCACCTCTGGCCGTGCGCAGGTGGCTGACTCGGGCGCCTGCAGCCTGGGCGTATGTTCGCACCGAGAGCGTGACCAGGGACTCAAAAAGCGCCCCGAGCAGCGAGCCGTCGCGGGGCAGGGCGCGACCGGTCAGCGGGTTTGGCTTGTCGAGCAGTGCGGCGGCGCCCACACCGAGCAGCCGGGCAGCGAAGGCAGGGTCAGCCAGGTGATGCTTGGGCGCGAGTCCAAGGGAGAGTAGGTGGTTTCGGTTACCTGACCACGCAGGTAGCTCGTCCAACATCCACATGCGCTCCAGGGTTTCCCGGTAACCGATCA
>JBBRZQ010000145.1:0-11665 GCA_038236535.1 Actinomycetales bacterium | reverse complement strand
GTCGCCGCGGCCGCCGCATGGCGGCGCCTGACGGCGACGCCCGTCCGCGCACCGTCGGCGAACGACCGGCTCCGGGCACTGCTCCGGCCGGCCCCGGCCCTGGCTGGCCCCGTCCCGGAGCCTGCGCCGTCGAACCGGCAGCGAGCCGTGGAGCCGCCGAGACCCCGTCACGTCCAGAGCGGACCGCGGCTATGAGAGGCCTCCTCGTCCCCACGCGCGGGCACCCCGTCGCCGCATCCACACGGCGAGCCGGGGGCATGGTCCCTCGAACCGCCCGATGCCAGCCTTCGAGCGCCACATCCCAGGAGAGGACCCCACGATGATCACCACCGAAGGACAAGATCCCGTTGCCGCCGCTGTCACGAGCCTCGACGTTGCGCACCGGCGGGCGTTGGACCTGGCGGCCGCGAACCCGGAATCGACCTGGATCGACGCCGCCGTTGCGATCGGCGCCGCCCTCGGGCAGCTGCTCGCCGCCGCGGACACCGTCACCGGCGACGCGACTCCCCCCGAGGCGATGTCGGGGACGTGCCTGAGCCTGCTCGAGGCGGCCGAGGAGTCCCTGGACGAGATCCCCCCCGGGCAGGGGCCGGTGGGCTTGGCGCTGGTCCGGTCGTACCTGGTCGACGCGATCGTCGAGACCACCGGGCGCGAGCCATGAGCGTGACCACCTTCGGCGACCTTCTCACCGACGCCGAGCAGGTCGTCATGGCGCTGGCTCGCCAACGCGAGCCCGACGCCGTCGCACTGGCCGTCGGCTGGCCCGGCTTCGCCCGGCGGGCGGCCCATGCGATCACCGCCGCGACCGGGGCGCGGGACCCGCGTTGGTATGCCGTGGACCGGCTCATCGTCGAACTCTCCAGACTCCTCAGCCCAAGGGTGGGCAGCACCGACGCTGCTTTCCCCGCGGGGGACCCGTTGCTGGAGCGGGCCGGGGTCCTGCTGGGCGCGGCCGGGGACGTCCTCGCCGGGGCGCGTCGGGACTCGGTCGCGGATCCGATGCTGGCCGACGTCAACATCCGCGCAGCCCAGGCGCGGGTCGCCGCGCTGCTGGCCGCCGTAGCCCACTCCTTGGTGCGGGCATTGGGGTGGTACGACGGCTCGCCGCCCCTCAGCCGGGACAGCGCCCATCAGCTCGGTGCGTCCCTGATGCAGGTGGAGAAGCTGGCGTGTCAGGTGTTCCAGTCGGTTCCCACCCTGCAGAGCCGAGCGGACGACGTCGCCGTCGTCAGCGTGCAACCGGGCCGGCTGTCGCTGGAGGACGCGGTCGAGGTCTGGGCGCGGCAGGCGAGAGACAGCGTCCGAGCGGCCCACCCGTCGGCCCGGGACCTGCAAGCGTTGGCCGCAGACCTGTCCCGGGTCGCAAACCACTCCCGCGTCATCGTCCGAGCAGCGGTCGCGGCGCAGCTCATCGACCCAGACCGCGCAGCCGCCGCAGACCACGCGCTGGCCGACGCCGCCGTAGGCTGGCTCGACATCGCCCGCACCTGGACCGGCCTGCACACCGCGCAACCGCCGACACCAGCGAAGATCGCCACATCACACTCACTCGGTCACGCCCTCACCGCCGTCACCCGGGACGGCTACGACTGGGCACAGCCGGCTCTCGTGGACGCGCGCGTTGACGTCGCTCGAGCCCTGGCAGCATTACGCCGCTCCCAAGATGTCGGCCACGACGTCGCCGAAGCCTTGGCCGGCCTGCCCGGACGGCTGGCCGAGTCGGGCATGCTGTTCGCACCGGCGCGGATGCTCGCGCCGACCCTGGAGCGCCTGCGAGCCAGGCTCCGCGGCGACCTCGTCCCCGCCGCCCGGCACGACGTGGCGCAGACAACGACGGAGACCACCGCGCAGCGAGAGCGAGTCCACGAGATCACAACTGCTCTTACCCAGCGCGATGCTCCCAACCGGGCGCCGGGTCCGATACGAGGACAACCGCGAACCGTCTCGGGGGACCCCGGAGGCCGCGTAGCGGGTGGCTAGCACGGCCGGCACGCGTGCACCAGGCCACCGCGGTTCTCACGGTGAGGCACGACCCATCAGCGCGCGCAGCACCGGCTCGTCGATCCGTCAGCCTCGAGCTCGCACCCAAAGCTGTGCCGCAAGCGGCGCGGACCAGCCCATCACGCCCCGAGCGAGTCCCGTCAGCGCGGAAGAACCACGCATTCCGGCCTGGGTCAGCGGCCCACCAGCAGTGGGCCAACGAAGCACCACGAAGCACGTCGCGGTGGCCAATCCGCGCCCTCGTCCCTCCCGAGGTAGCCAGCGAGCTCGGCGAAGAACGCCGGGTCGACCGACATGAAGCGCTCACGCCCCTCCCCGCCGAGCACCCGGCCCCCGGCGAATGCCCACGTCCGCGTCTGCGAGCAGCAGCAGCCCGTAGGCCTCCGCGGTGTATAGCCAGCCTGAACACTCATCAGCACCACCGCTGAACGCCCTGACATGCCGAGAAGCGGACGTTGCCAGAGCCGCTGTCAGACCGGCCTGATCAAACCCTCGTAGTAGTCGCAGTGGCGTCGAAAGTCGGCATCTGTGAGCGCTGAGGCCAAGTCGGCATCTCCCGGCTCGACGTTCACCACGACGGGCCGCGCAGCCCAGATCTGGCGCCTGATCCACCGCTGCCGGCACAGCCTGCTGGGCATCCGTCACGACAGGCAAGAAGAGGATCGGCCCTGGTGGCGCGTAGACCGGAGGAGCTGCGACGGTGACCGCTCGCGCCCCGGGCAGCGCGACCTCGACGCGAGCGTCGCCGCCACCCGAGCTTGGTAGTTCCTTCAACCACCACGAAGCACTGACCGTCAGTCCCACCTGCAGCGCGAAGGCTCCTCGAGCTTTCTCATAGGCAGGGCATACGAATCGCACATGCGAACCGTCGCGATCGCGGCTAAAGGCATCCCAGAGCTCGCGACCGTCGACCATCCACTTCTCTTGGTCCACGAAGACGTCGTCCACCAGCCAGCCGTCACCACGGGGCGCGGCAACGAGCACCGAGTCATCCGTTCGATGTGCGACGGCCCCACCATCCGTGAGGAGATAGTCGAGGAAGGCACGATGCTGGCTCGAGGCGTCAGATGCAGGACGCCAGAACACAGGCGCGTACCGAACCAAAGGCTCCCGTCGACGATTCAGTGCGCCGACGATCCAGGCAGTGTCATTGACGGCGGCTGCGCGAACGGTCATGCGGTCGACCGTAACTGGCAGTTTCACGTCGTTTACTGAGGCCGCGCGGTCGTGCCGCTCTGTGTGCGTTCCGGTGAAGGCGTACCTCCTTCTGGTCCAGTGGCACGATGTTGCTCGTGCCCGCCGACATTCGTGAACTCACTGCCCTCATCGACTCGACGTGTCGTATCCGAGGGGAGTTCACGCTTCGCAGTGGACGCATCACTGACGAGTACTTCGACAAGTACCGTTTCGAGGGCGACCCTCACCTGCTGCGGTTGGTGGCCGAGCACATGGTGCTCCTGTTGCCCTCGGATACGCAGGTGCTGGGTGGGCTCGAGCTCGGAGGTGTCCCGATCGCGACGATGGTCAGCGCCCTAACGGGGCTGCCCGCGATCTTCGTGCGCAAGCAGGCCAAGACGTACGGCACCTGCCGGCTGGCCGAGGGCGGCGATGTCGCTGGCCGCACGGTCGGGACATCATCACCACTGGCGGTGCCGCGCGGAACGCAGCGGTAGCGCTCCGGGAGCTGGACGCGACCGTGCACAGCGTGGTGTGCGCCATCGACCGGTCCGAGCCGGGCGCTAACGCGTTGCATGAGGTGGGTTTGAGGACCGTGTCGGTCATGACGAAGGCGGATCTGGACGAAGTCCAGCGCTGAGCAGCACGTCACCGCGCCATGCTCGCTCATGCCCTGATGGGACGCACTCGGATCCGGTTTGGAGTTACAGGGTGGTAATCACGTCATCGATGGCTCCAGGGAGCCGGTCTGGTCGTTGGCCGGCGGCCCAGCGGACGAGATCGAGTAGCTGCAACTGCCGGAACGCCTCGAACGTCGGCCACATCTTCGCAAGCGTCAGGCCCATCGCCGCCGTGAACACGGCGAGGTCGGGCTCGGTCGCAGCCCCTGCCTGACGGGCCTCGCGATCAAGCACCAGCAGATCCGTCCACGGAACGGGGCCAAAGGAGGCTGATCCCCAGTCGAGCAGCACGGCCGGTCCTACCTCAGGGATCATCAGGTTGCGCGAGACCAGATCGCCGTGGCTCAGCCCGAACCGCATGGGAACTTCAGCGAGGCCAAGGATCGCCTCGCGCATCCGTCGCTGCTGCTCGCGCGTGTATACAGCCCTGCGCAGCAAGGGGTCGTCGTCGTCGAGCCTGGCGAGGTTGTACGCCAGGTGAGCCTCCCAAGCCTGTGCCAGGTCTCGCCCGAAGCGGGAGAACAGCGTTGCCGGTGCCGACTCCTCAGGTTGGATCTCGTTGATGACCCCGCCGTAGGCGCCCAGGACCGACCAAAGGTCTGGCCGATCGCAGGCATCACCGGGCAGGCCCGGGATGAACCGCTGAACACCATAAGGAACGCCATCAAGGGTTCCGAAGGCCGAAGGCGCCGGCGTCGGCACACCGCGAGCAGCCGCCTGATCGGCACACCACGCCTCGGCCCCAAACACATCCGGGGAGCGGGAGTCCTTCGCGAACCGGATCACCCACTGGTCGAGGTCTGGGCCGACGACGACCACGTGGTTGACCGAGCCGAGGTCCTCAACGACGCGCGCTGGCCGGTCCGGGAGGCCATGTTCTACCGCGATGGCACGACCAAGCTGCAACACACGATCCATCGAGCCAGACTAGGGAACCGCGCAGGCACGCATCTGCCGCATGTGGTGGTCGAGTGGAGACCTGCGGACATCGAGGCCAAACACTTTGACGTGGCCGTCGGCCGCCTCTAGCGTCGGGGACCGTGGCCCTCCCTCTGCCCGTCCTGTGGCTGTGCGGCGCCCCTGCAACCGGCAAATCGACGGTCGCCTGGCAGCTATTCACAGACCTCGGCGCCGAGGGCCAAGATGTCGCCTACGTCGATATCGACCAGCTGGGAATGCTCTACCCGGTATCCGAAACAGACCCAGACCGAGCCTCCATCAAGGCCACCAACCTGGCAGCCGTCATCGAGGGACACCGATGCGCCGGCGCGCGATCCCTCATCCTCTCGGGGGTGCTGGACCCAGGGACGATACCGACATTCGTTCGCGCTTGCGACGGCACGGGTGCCTTCACGTTCTGTCACCTCACGGTCGATGAACTGACACTCCGGGACCGGCTCAAGGCACGCTCATGGCCCGACGACGCGGGTGACGCGAGCATGGCCGGGATGCGGGCACTCAGCATGGCCGCCGGCATCGATGCGATCCTCGAGACATCGGGGCGCACGGTCACCGAGGTTGTCTCCGACGTTCGGCCCCTGCTGCGCTTGCTGCCCAGGGCAGCGGAGGTCCCAGACTGCCCGGTCCCGGGTTCAAACTTGCCCATGTCCGTGGTCTGCGGCCCGCGCTGTGTAGGCAAGTCCAGCGTGTCATGGTCGATGTTCACGGACAGCGTCAGCGGGGGAACCCGCACCGGCTACGTCGATCTCGAGCAAATCAGCTTCCTGCACCCGATCGGGAACGCGACGTGGAAGGTGAAGGCGCACAATCTCTTCCGGATGGTGAGGGCCTTCGAAGCTCAGGGGGCCAAACGGGTCATAGTCAACGGCCTGGTCGACAAGCAAACAGCGCACCTCTTGCGGCAGCACGGCAACGTGCACATCATCCTTCTGACGGCCAGCGAGGATCAACTTCGATCGCGGATCGTCGCCCGGGTTCTTGGAGACGGCGGCGCCCGACTCGCCGGCGACGATCTACGGGGCGCGGGCGAAAACCGCCAAGCCGTCGTCCTTGCAACAGCCGTCGAGCAGGGCCACGTCCCCGACCATGACTCCTTCCATGACCTGCTGGTCGAAACGTCTCAGGACTCAACGTCCATCGCTGAGCTCATCGCCAAGAGCACCCCATGAGCGCCGGAAACAAGGACGGCAAACGTCCGCTTCTCCCGCTCTGAGGGCGACTACGATCGCCCGACCATGTCGCGGATGGTGAGTCGAGGGCACTGATTTCGGCCGGCATCGAGAAGGCCAGCGCACAGGTTTCGGGCACGCCTACGACACTGTTTCGGGAGGCTCGACGCTACCGTTTCGGGCGTCCGGAGCGACCAGAGGCCACGCAGACTCGCACGTTGGCCGTGGTCCCGCGGTCGTCCGCACATGCCGCGAATGGTGCTGAGTCCTGTCGAAGTGAGGACGTCGTTGCTCCGCGGCCGCCGATCGCGGCCTTCGCATATCCTCAACGCGGCGTCCAAGCCCGTGGACGGTCATCGACAGGAGCCATCGGGTGGTGAAGGTGACAACGACACGCGTTGTCGCTCGACTGCTGCTGCCCGGCCGACTGCCCGACGGGACACTTGTGACATGGACGGACATCGCCTGCCGAAGCGGATGGGTTGAACCGGTCGACGGGTACACTGACTGGAGTCGGCTCGTAGAACTACGCCCAGGCATCGACCCCGCCATGCTGCCCGTTGCCGCTGCCGGCATCGTCGACCATGAGACGTCGCGGCGCCTACGGTCGGCGCTGCACGATTCCAGCGAGGCGCTTTGGACATGGTGGCCCCTGGCGGCCTGGTCCGAGCCGGCGCAGTCCGCCCTAACCGATGCATCAGTGCCAGCAAGGCAAACTGTCTCGCTGGCCCAGCTCCTATCAACATGGGAGCACGGCCGGTTCTCGGGCAGAGCCGAACGCGGCGGATCGGTCATCGAGGGCCCGCCTTACGCGGACTCTCTCTTGGTGACCAGCGGCCCGGACGAGCTCACTCGTCTGCGCGCCGTCGGCCTCGAAGTTCATGAGGTGACGAGAGCGCTCCCGATCCCGATCTGGCGCGACTGACCTACGCGCCTCTGCGCTCCCGCTTCTAGCCGCGTTGAGGACGGCTACCCTCGTCCGACTCTGCCGCTGACGGCGCGGTTGACCCTGCAGATGTGAACACGCGTCTGTCGGGTGTCTAGGGCCCGCAAGCGACGCTTCATGCGTTGCGGCTGCACCAAGGACAGGACCAGGAAGCCGGCCAGAATCACCGTACCGACCCACCACCACGACGTCCCCGGCTGCTGCCGTACAAGGATCCGCTGACGCATCTGCCATGGAGCGTGCGGACAATCATGACGAGGTCCAGTCGTGGGGATGCGCTTTCGCGATGGCGGAGGCGGACGTACTGGGCCTTCGCTCAGGCAGCCGAGGTTTCGAGGGATGTGTCGTTAGGATTGGGATCGCCGCGACGGTGGGCGCGCTCTGATCGCGAACGGCCGGTTACCCGGTCTTGCCGTCGACCCGGGGTTTTGTTGGCGCCGTGCTTGGCCCAACGCTTCCGCCGGCCGGGCACAGCCCGAGCTTCGGGATCGCACGCCACGTAGAAACGCGCGCCCGTGCTGGTCAGTACGGGCAGTTATGTAAAACCGCAGGTCAGACCGCGTGTCGCCTTGGTTACACGGGGTGCAGTTCGGCTTGACGCGCAACCTTCTCCGCCAGGCGAAGCAAGGAAGCGACAACCTGGGCCGGACGATCGAGCTCTTCGAGAACTCGATCGAACTCTGCCGCCTGCAAGACCAGTCGCCGCTCTTCGTCTATGACCTGACGGGCTCGCTCCAGAGCTGAGTCCAACATGAAGGCGCTCAACGATTTGTGCTGTGCGGTGGCGGCACACCGAAGCAGCGAATCAGCCTCCGGTTCGACACGAAGGCTGATCCGTTCCGATCGCTTCGCCCGCTCTTCGACTCGACTCATCACTGTCTCCTCTCTCCTCTACCGACTGTACCTACAACGTACGTACAGCGCCGGAGATTCCAAGGAGACTGTACGCACGTTGTAGGTACGCCGTCAAGGCAGGCTGGCTTGAGCGAGGGTCGCCCGGATGTCCTTCATGGGGAGGTACAGGCAGCGGGCGTCGCTCTCCGTGCGCGCGAACCCATGCTGAAGGTAGTACTCGGCGGCTCGCTCATGCAGCGCGTGGACGACGAGGATGCGTGCACCAATCTGCTCTGACACCAAAGCGGCCACTTGCAAAGCGTCCAAGAGGAGGTATCCCCCGAGGCCCTCTCCCTGCTGTGATGCATCGACAGCCAAGCGAGCCAGCAGCACGGCTGGGACGGGATAGCCGCCCATCCGCAGGCCCTTTGGTACCTCTGTGCTCTCGATTTGGAATGCGCACAGGCTGTAGAAGCCAACAATCCGCGCCTGGTCGTCGCACGTCACGTACGTCTTCGCCCCGTCTCCCCGGGCTGCTTGCCCAGCGTTCTCCCGCAGCCAACGGTCAAGCGAGTCTTCGCCCGAGTAGAAGTGGGCACGATCGTGGACCTGGGTATCCAGTTGCTCGATTGGGGGAAAGGCCACACGCGGGAGTGTGCCATCCCTCATGGTCGGTCCACACCGGCTTGCCCGTAGATGCCACGAACAACTCTCTGGGGCTCCTCTCGACCTGTTCCGAACGAGGCGAACGTCCGGTCATGCCGCGTTCCGACCTCGGGCGGGGGTGTTGCGCTGAGCGGTTGTCGGATGTCCGTCGTAGCCTCAACCCTATGACGGGCTGGGACGACATCACCAGCGCGGTAGGGCTCGCCCTCGCCGGGGACAAACAGCAAGGACGCGATGCCCTGGCGGAGTGTTGGCAGGTCACGACCGGCACCGACCACGCTCAGCGGTGCGTCATCGCGCACTACCTCGCTGACCTGCAGTCGTCACTCGACGACGAGGTGGCCTGGGACGAGGCGGCCTTGGCCGAGTATGCGCACGTGAGCGATGAGGATCTTGCACCGGTAGGCATCGCCTCGGCCGCCGGCCTCGCTCCCAGCCTGCACCTCAACCTCGGCGACGGCTACCTCCGCCAAGGCCGGGTGGATGCCGCGAGAGCGCAACTCGATGCTGGCATCCACGCCCGAAGCGCCCTCGGCACCGACGGATACGGAGGCCTGATCCGTTCGGGCTTGGACCGCCTCCAGCAGCGCATCCAGCAGGCCCAAACCCCCTGACCGAGAACACACACAGACACATCTGCCGCGGAGAGTGCGTTTACGAAGTGGGTCAAGTGGGGCCAGCGTCACCTGTCCCTGTGGGTCCAGTGTGGGTGACACGGTCACGTCACGGAGAGCCCGCGCAGCTGCAGCGGTGGAAACTCACCCGCGAGTCGTGGGAGGCCACTCGCCGCGACGACATCCAGTTCGACGGGGCTCGATCCAGACACAGCGCTCCCTCCCCGGCGGTGACGCGCGAGTCCGGCATCACGCATCGCGGCGCCGGCTTCGGTGGCCCTCAGCTGGGTCGACGGAAGTCGGTGACGTCGGCGAGCTTGTCGAAGCCCGCCGACACGTAGGCAACGACACCGCCGACGTTGCGCCTCGGAGTGCACACGGCCACGCTGGAGGCCCCCATCTTCTGCAGCTCGGCCGCGGCTGCGATGGTGATGGCTCGGCCGTGGCCCCGGCCGCGGTAGTCGCGGTGCGCCCCGAGCGGTTCGATCAGCCCGGGACGGCCCTTTCCGGCCGACCACACGGTCGTGGCCGCCACCGCATGTCCCTCACCGTCGTACGCGACGAGGCAGCGGGCGCGGCGGTACGCGGGCGACGTGGCCATGGCCTGCCAGCGCTCCAGGGTGAACGTCGAGTTCGGGAAGGACGCTCGCTGAACCGCTACTCGATCCCGCACGATCTCATCTCGCACCTGGTGAGTATCGATGGTCTCGATCCGAAGGCCACAGTCCTCGACGGGATCGGCCAGATCGCGACACAGCGGCGTCCACGGCTCGTCGTCGACCCACCCGCTTGACCGCAGAACGCCGCGGAACGCGGCACCGAACCTGGCTTCGACCAGTCCACGCCCCGCGGGCAGGACTCCTCGATCGGGGTCGGACAGATCCTTCAGGAGGCGAGCCGCGAACTCCTCGCCGTCGCTGACGCTCGGGGCGATCGCCATCCGGATCAGCCCGCTCTCGTCGTCGACCATGCCGGCGGCGAGGACCCGTCCGCCCCGGCGCCACACGCGCATCTCCTCCGCCAGCGCCTGAGCGCCGAACCGGCAGTTCCAGCCGAGGTCACCCGGATGGACCTGGATCGGTGTCCCGTCCTGCTGCCACGACGCGACTGCGTCGGTGACTTCCTCCAGCATCGCGGTCGTCCCGTGCTGCACCGTGATCGTCATCCGATCACTCAAGCGCCTGGCATCCCGCCGCGCACCCGGTTTTCCGGCACCCCGCCGGCACCGATCACGACCTGACAAGAGTCATCGGCTGAACCCCGGGCGGCCCACCCGGCCATCGCTCGCTCATGCCGCGATCCGTGAGCAGTCGTGCCGATCGTCGGTGCGTCACTTCGGCCCAGAAGGGGCGTGTCCACTGGGCTGATGTCTGTCGCCCCAAATGGTCTTGGACGCCGGTGAGGATCGGGAGGGTGTCGCCGCGTCTCTGTGGTGCTCGCCGGCGCCAAGACCGTATGGTGAACCGCCCCGGCGTGTCCGGAGAGCAGCATGGCGTGGGATTCGGTGTGGATGTTCCTATCGCAGGGGGCGCTGAGTGGGCAGGATGGGACGTGGATGGACCTGCTAATCCGCGACGGGGAGGTCTGATGAATCCGGGGACAGGGCACGGCGGCGGGATAACTGCGGCGCAGGGCGTGGGTGTGGCCTTCGCGCCCCCCATCCATGGTGGCGGCCAGTTGCCTGCGGATACCCGACCTTCGTTGACGGTTCAACCGCTTGCGGTTCCGGTGGTGGGGCAACCGGTCGCGGTGACCGTCTTCGCCGACGAGGGAGAGCACTGGTTCCGGGATCCGAACGGTGACCCTGACAGCGGCGCGATCGTGACGTACTCGTCGACCACCCTCGCCCTGGACGGTGCCATCTTGCTGGCGTCCGGTCCGGGTGGCGGTGGGAGCTTCTCCGTCGTCTTCCCCCACCCGGGCGATCACGGGTTGACGGCGACCGGGAGCACGACCGCCGGACATGACGTTGTGTCGCGGCCGGCGCGAGTTCATGTGTGGGCGTCGGGCCCTCCGGTGTTCGCGCTGGTCTCGCCACTGGACCAAGCGCCGGTGGGCCTGGGAGAGGGCGGCGGGACCGTCGACGTCCACCTCGCCGTGCCGGCCGACCAGTTCTTCCCGCTGCAGGTGGACGTGATCCACGACGGGGGGACGACGTCAGCCGCGGCCGCTGGGGTCGACGTCCATGTGTCGGTGCCGCTGGCGCCGATGCCGTTGGGCGCCCGGCCGATCACCGTGAGGGTTTCGGACCGTGACGGGCAGGCGTCGTCGGTGACCCGAACCCTCACCGGGCAGGATGCGGCGCCACCGCGCCTGGCGGTGGAGTTCCCGGCCCCGTCGGCGAACGTGGTCGCCGATGCGGGCGGGACGGCGACTGTGGACATGCACGGGAGCGCCCCCGACACCCAGAGCGGGATGGTGGGCGGCCACGCCGGCGTGGCCTGGGCGCTGTCACCGACCGGGGCGAGGACGCAGGCCCAACCCGCCGCCGCCGGCGATTTCACGACGTGGCATGCCGCGGTGGCGTTGCCGGGGTTCGGTGCGCACACGATCCATGTGTGGGCGACGGACGCGGCGGGCATCACGACCGCGGTGCCGCTGACCGTTCCGGTGACGGTG
>JBBRZQ010000144.1:0-11720 GCA_038236535.1 Actinomycetales bacterium | reverse complement strand
TTGGATTGAGAACTACTACAACACCGTCCGACGCCATTCAACGCTCGGATACTTGACACCAGCAGAATATGAACTAGGCTATAGGGACATCAACGAATTGGCAGCCTAATCCGCGTGTCCAAGAAAGCGGGCACACTCCAGGGCGGCCCGAGGAGTGGCGATCGTGTGCACGCTGCTGTCGGCGTCGGCCAAGAGGTTATCCACAGTTCCGCTGCACGAACTTGACGCCGTCATATCCACCCACGCTGGCGCTCAACAGCGAGTCTTGCGGAACCCCACATTCCCGCGGAGTTCGGCCTCGATCTGCTCGATGGGCCGCTGACATGCGCGCTCAACGGGCGAGTGATTGGATTGTCCGGTTGAAGTCGCCACGTGACCTCACGGCGTAGCCGAGCACCTTGCGCGCGCTGCTGTCGCGGCCATGCTGAGGTGGGCGGCGACGTCCCGAAACGTCCAGCCCTCACGAAGCGTCGGAGTCGACCACTGCTGGAGGGTCAGCCTGTCGAGATGTCCGTGATGCGGGCCGGCGACGTTCGGGCCATTGCCTGGGCGCTCGCGTGGGGTCTAGCGACAGGACTGGCCGCCTCGGTGACGGCCCGCTCAGCGCGGAGCGACCGCGCAGTCCGCCCACAGAGGTGTGAGAACCCATGCTGCCTTCGAAGGTGCTGAGATCCCGAACACTGGTTGCCGTAACCGGACTCGCCGCTGGCGCATCCGTTCTCGCGGCGGCACCCCAGGCCACCGCCGCAGCAGCAGGTCCCGGCTCGACCTATGTCCTGCTGTACCGCGGGGGAAGCTCGACGTCGGGGGCAACTACCGCGGTGGCCGCAGCAGGCGGGACCGTCATCGCCAACTACACCCAGATCGGCGTGGTCATCGCACAGGCACCGAGCTCCGGCTTCGCCGGCGCTATGCAGAGCGTGAATGGTGTGGAGGGTGTGAGCGCCACCACTGGCTTCGCCACCCCGCTCACCGACACTCAATCCGCGGCGGCCGATTCGCCCTCGGCCTCAGCGGCTTGGGGGGACCCGCTGTCCGGGCTGCAGTGGGACATGGCGCAGATCAACGTGCCCGCCGCCCACGCGATCACGGCTGGCAGTTCGAGCGTCCTCGTCGGAGACATCGACACCGGCTTGGACTACACCCATCCCGATCTCGCCGCGGCCGTCGACGACTCCGCGAGCGCCAACTGCGTCAGCGGTGCCCCGGTCCAAGGCAAGGTCGCAGCGAATGACGACAACGGTCACGGCACCCACACCGCGGGAACCATCGCTGCCGCGGCGAACGGGATCGGCATCGTCGGTGTCGCGCCCGGGGTGCGGATCGCCGGGATCAAAGCCGGTGACGCGGCAGGCTTCTTCTTCCCCGAGGCCGTTGTGTGCGCCTTCATGTGGGCGGGTACCCACGGCGTAGACATCACGAACAACAGCTACTTCGCGGACCCGTGGCTGTTCAACTGCAAGAATGAACCGGCTCAGCGAGCGATCTGGACCGCGGAGCGCCGCGCCATCGCCTTCGCACAGAAGAAGGGAACCCTCGTCGTGGCCGCCGAGGGCAACCAGGCTGACGACCTGTCGCACCCGACCCAGGACGCGACGAGCCCGGACAATACGACGCCTGTGACCCGTGACATCAGCAATGCCTGCGCCGTCGTGCCGGTCGAGGTCCCCACGGTGGTCGGCGTGACCGCCACGGGAAACAAGCAGATGAAGTCCTTTTACTCCTCCTATGGCATCTCCACTGCCGACGTGGCGGCTCCCGGCGGCGACTCGATCCTCCAACTCACCGCCGCTGCCCCCAACGGTCGAGTGCTGTCGACCTACCCCGCCAGCCTCATTGCTGGATGCCGGCGCAAAGTCATCGACGTCAGCGGGGCGACGTACTGTTACCTCCAGGGCACGTCTATGGCTAGCCCCCACGCCGCAGGGGTGGCAGCGCTCATCGAGAGCGTCACCGGCAAGCGCACTGGCGCGTTGAGTTCGGCGCTGCAGCAGGCGACCAACCCGCTCGCCTGCCCGGCTGACACGACGGCCTACGCCTTCTTCCCGGCCGCTGACGGTGGTGCACCGCAGACCTGCACCGGCGGAGCTGCCCACAACAGCTGGTTCGGTTCAGGGGAGGTGGACGCCCTCAAGGCCGTCTCCTGACCCGCCCGGTCACGATGAGTGCGCGACGCGGCCGTGAGTACGTCGACCACGAGCGGGTCAGGCGCGGCAAGTGCCGCGTCCGGCGGGTCAGCGGGACCCCCTAACGATGCGACGCCGGGAAGCGCGACCCGGCGACGGCCCGCACAGCGAACGACTCCCATTGGAGCGACGCCGGGGCGGTCGCAGGTAGTTCGCTCCAGCACGATGAACGGTGAGAAGTGTCCGGCGACGACACGCATCACGGCTGCTCCTGCTAGCCGGAGCCTCCTCGGCAGAGCGGTTGCCGAGAGCTTGGAATCACCGTTTTCGACCGTGCCGCGTTGGGCGCGGGCCGCATTGGGCGATGGCCAGAACGCGCGGGTCGACGACACCTACCTGCAGGACCGCACCGGAGACAAGAGTGAACTCCTCTGCGGCGACGCCGCGTGGTCCGGCGAGTACCTGGTCACTGTCACCGTCTCGACCGGCTGGCTGGAAGGCCTTCGCGCGTCCTCCGCCCGGGTGCGGCCCTTCCGGGCGCCCTCGCCGGTAGAACGGGTTGCTGCGGGACAGGCTCTCATCTGGGCGAACTCGGCACGAAGGTTCACACGGTGCGGCTAGGTCACGGACGGCTGCGAGCGCGGTCCTCAAAGGATCGCGGTCGCAGACGCCACCGGGCGTTGCTTGACTGCGGTCCTGCAGAGGACGACGCTGAGTACGCGGCGTCCGAACCGGGCGAGGAGCAGCCCTATGGCTGGGTGACGTGCGTGGTTGCTGCGTGGCTTTCGAGTGGGGCGTCCTTCCAGGAGGGCCGATGCGCAGAGCAGGTGGTTGGGAGTCCGCTGGCGGTGTCGACCCGAGCGGGGCGAAGTCGTGGCGCGGCGGGCTTCCGTACGCGGGTGCCTTGCGCGTCGCGCTTCGGGACACGTCGTTGGGTTCGCACCGCTACGCGTCCGTCAATGCCGTCAATGCGGGCAGCGGCAATGTCAATACCACCATTCAGGTAGCGGACTACCCCGGTCGTGGCGAGCTGCCTCTGAGGCTGGATCTGGTGCACAATTCCCGCGTCTGGCAGCGCACTGTAGGGATATCTCCGCCGACCTCGACGATGACGTTCGACATCGACCACGACTGGCCCGCGCCAGGATGGTCCCTGGGCTTCGGCAAAATGGTGAGTACCGGTTACGGGCACTGCATGCTCATTGCGGTGGACGGGTCACGGCGCCCGAGCGTCCAGGAGAGCAGCAGCCAGCACGTCGGTGGCCTCGTCACAATTGTGGAGCGCACCACGGACGGCTCGATGGTCGAGTACAGCCACGACGAGCAGCCCAGCGGGAACGTCCTGTTCTCCGGGCTCGCGCGCGGCCCTGAGGGGACCATCACCGAGTTCGGCGCGCCCTCGGCTGACAGGCACGCGCTCTTCCCGATCAGCATCACCGACCGCAACGGCAACCAGGCGCGCATCACCTATCGGGGCGGGAGCGGCCCGGCGCTGGAGACCGTCACCGGGCCGTGCGGGCGAGTGCTCCGGTTCTACTACGACGTCCCGGGCAACCTCGTCGGGGTTACCGGTCCCGGTACCGGCGGTGAGGAGGTCGACCTCCTGCGGCTGCATTACACCACGCGGGTGCTGCGTTACTCCTTCGAGCCGTCGTTCCTCATAGATGCCCCCGATGCCGTGGACCTGATCGATGGGTTGGTGCTGCCTATTAGCGGCGGCGGTTACTCCTTCCAGCAGGAGGGTGACTACTCCACCGACGGCACATTGAGGAGGATGCGCCGGTGCCAGGGGTTGACCTGGTTGGGCGGTGACCGCGCGGATGCGGGGCAGATTCAGGGAGGCACGGCCACGCGAGTGCAGGAGTATGACTACCCCGAGGCAGCGGACCGGCCGCTTTACGACGCGCCGACCTACACGAAGCTGACTGACACGTGGGCTGGACAGGTCCTCGGCCCCAGCGTCACGACGTTTCAGGTCGCCGTTCTGGGCGCCGGCAGCAGCGTCACGATCGCGCGTCCCGACGGCAGCCGCACTACCCAGACCACTGATGGGGCAGGAACCGTGAGCAGCCTGGATGTCATCGACCGCGCGGGCATTTTGCTGCAGCGCACGCGCGTCAAGTGGGGGCCTGGCGAGGACGCCGCGCTGCGGGTCGAGCGGGTCGCCGTCACCAACGGGCGGGGGCACGAGGCGTGGACGAGCTACTCCTACGCTCCCGACCACAACCAGGTAAGCGAGGTTCTGGAGTACCAGGACGCGGGCAGCACGCTCGCGCGGCGGACCGTAACGACCTACCTCACCTCTGCCGACTACCAGGACCGCCATCTCCTGGAATTGGTGACCAGCCGGCAGGTCTTCGACGGCCGCCTCGGCCCGGTCTCACGCACCGATGTCATCTACGACTCCGCGCCCCTCCAGCCTGTGCCCGGATTGACCGGGCTGGACGAGACCTTCGACCCGGCCAATCACGTCTGGGTGCCGCCGCACCGGGAGCGCACCGAGAACGACAACCCGCCCCCGCTTTACGTCTGGACGAACGTGCCGGGGCAGTGGGTGGGCGCCTATGACGCGCGCACCCTGGCGCGGGGCAACCCCACCACCATTCAGCGCTACCCCGACCCCGCATCTACCGCGGGTATGATCACCACCCAACTCGCCTACGATCTATGCGGCCACTTGGTCCGCGCGCAGACGGGGCTGGGCACCACACAGTGGGTGTACGGGGCGGAAACGCGCTACAGCGCGGTGCGGGAGGTGACGACCGGCGCGTCGGAGAGCGGCTCGGCGGTCAGGATGAGCGTGGCCTTCGCCTATGACGCCGTCGGGCTGCCCACCTCCGTCACCGACGTCAACGGACTGGACACCAGAATCAGCTACGATCCGAGCACTTTCAGGCCCCTCCAAGTGTTTCACCCGGCCAGCGGAGTGATGCGGACGACCTCCTACGATGATGCTCACATGTCCCAGACGAGCTCTCAGACAGACGCCACGGGCAGCCTCGTCAGCGCGGAGGAGATCACCTTCGACGGCTCGGGCACCCTCATCCGCAGCGGGCGAGCCGGCCCGAACGGGGAGTGGAAATACGTCGACTATCGCGCGGATGCCACCACCAGGACGCTCGCTCGCAGCGCCGCGCACTCCGCGGATCGCCCGGTGCAGTGGTCGACGAGCCGCTTTGACGCCCTAGACCGTCTTCTCGAGGTCAGCACGCCCGACGGCGGCGCGAACTCCTACAACTATGACGAGGTCGCCCTGCCGGTTCGTGTCAACGAGGACTGGGCGACCAGCACCTTGCGAGTCGTCGACGCCTGGGGCCGACAGAGCTGGCACGGCTGGGACGCGCTCGGGCGTCTGGCCGCGATCGTGCGTCCTGACGCCGTCTCCGGCGACCTATCGGGCCCGGGGGCTACCGTCAGTGAGTACAGGTACACGGGTACCACTGTCGAACTCGATAGCAATCGCTACTTCAACGGGACGCGCTGGCGTGTGGAGCAAGCCCGGCGGCTCCGTCGCGACGGGCTGGGCCGTGTCACCGCCGTTTCCCTGCCTGAACGGGGGACCGGGCTGTCCGAGGACGGCACAACGACCGGTAACCCACGGCTGTGGAGCATCGTCTGGACCTACGACGAGCAGGGCTACCTGACCTCGAGCAAGGACAGTCGCGGCGTCCGTACCCTCTACGACGCCGGCAGCGATCCGCTAGGCCGCGTGCACCGCAGAACCTACGACCTATCCGACTTTGCCGACGCCGCCAACCCTGTCCAACCATGCCCCGACGTGGTCACGGAGTACGCCACCACCGGAGACCTGACTCGACTCACATCGCAGACCGCGCTCGGAGTGTGCCGCCGCGACGACACCTACGACCGCCTCGGGCGCCTCGCCTCCCGCACCATCACCATGGCGGAACTGCCCGAGGCGCCCTTCAGCATCGACTACGGCTACGACAGTGCCGGACGGCTGACAACCCTGACCTACCCGGCGTCCTACGGCGACAACACGCCGCACCGCCCCGTCGTGGTCCTCAGCTACGCCGGAGGTGGGGGACCACCCGTAAGCCTCACCCTCGATGCCTCCCTCGTCGCCAGCAGCATCCGGTCGGATCCCAACGGGCAGATCAGCGACCTCCTCCTAGGCCCTGCCGGCCCCGACCAGACGGCGGAAACCTCAACATACGAGGCCTGGCGCGGACTGCTCAACACCCAGACCGTGACCCGCGGCCCGACGACGCTCCTCGATCTCAGCTACAACCGCGCCGGCTTCAACTCACAAACCGCAGTGACCACCGGGCAGGTAACACACTGCACCAACCACCTCGACCCGACGCGCAGCCTCAGCTACGGGTACGACGCACTCGCCCGGCTGACGTCGCTCGCCGCCGGCCCTGCCGATGCCAGCAACTGGACTCAGGGGTACGCCTACGACGCCTACGGCAATAGAACCGGGGTCCAGGCTTCGGGACAGTCCGGCCTCGGGACGCCCATGCCTCCCGACGGCTGGTCCACCACCGCCTACGACCCGGCGAGCAATCAGGTGGACCAAACGAATGTCAGCTACGACGCCGGCGGCAACCAGGTCACTGGGCCCCGCCCGGGCTCGCCGGGAGACGAACTGAGGTACCAGTACGACGCCGCCGGTCGACTCGTCGTGGTCCGCGACGCGTCCGGCACCACCCTCAGCACGTACGTCTATGGCGCTTGCCCGCGCCGACGCGCTCGAAGGCACGGGGAGTCTGGTCCGGTTTTCTACTCCGTCTGGGACGGCGACATCGTCATCGCCGAGTACTCCAACGACTCCCTGTCCGTCAGGCCGAGGTGGCTCTCCCGGTCAGTCCTGCTCCGTTCACGCGTCCTGGCGAGCCAGTACCCCGGAATTGCAGGCGACCTCGACATCCGCACCGTCTATCTGCATCCCGGCCTCACCGGCACCCTGGCGCGGACGACCTCCTCACAGACCCGCAACCTCGAAGTGCTGCCCTACGGCACCGTGCTCGACGACGGCGGTGATGCCGCCCACGCGTTCACCACCTACGACCGAGACCCCTCCTGTGGCCTGGACTACGCTGTCCACCGTTTCTACGACCCTGGGGCTGGCCGCTTCCTACAGCCCGACCCCGAACACATCGCACTACTCGGTTCGGCCGGGTTCGGACTGGACAACGACTACGCCTACGTCGGCGGTGACCCCGCCAACCGCGTCGACGCATTCGGCCTGGAAGACTGCCAGAAGGACCCGGTGACCGGCGAGTGCATCTTCACCACCACGATCCACGGCAGCCGGGAAGTCCCCAACCCCCAGGCACACAGCGCCAATTGGGGGGGCGCCGACACGGATCTCGCCTTCAGCTCCGCGCCGACGGCGGGTGGTGGTGGCGAAGGAACCGGGCGAGCCCCCTCCAATGCCCGTACCCGGGCGCTGATCAAGACCTTCTTGCAGCGCTCCACCGGTAGGGGATGCCAAGCGCAACTGGACGCGGCCTGGAGGGCGGCGGCCGCGGCACGAACGGCTGATGATCCGCACTCTCTCGACCTCGACCTGACGTCGGCCGACCACTACCTCTACAACAGGTGGCTTGGATCAGGGGGCACCATCATCCCCGGATTCCTCATGGCCCGAGCGATGGTGGGTATCACCCTGGGCTACGAAGGCCTTAAAGTCACTGGGGCCATGTTGTGGCGCAGTGGCCCCACCGACATCTCAGAACCCTCGCTGCACGCCTTGCTGTGGGGACTCCAGGGAGCCGTCGACAGCCGGACGTTGCCCTTCAACGCCAGCGCCGATTGCACCCCCCCGTAACCTTCAACTTAGAGGCTCCCGGCAGGGGTGGGCCGTAGGAAGACGAGGGTGAGTGCGCCGCGCGCCGACGGTCGCCTCGGGTGTGGTGGGCGGGTTTGCGGGGTGGGCTGTGGCTGCCTTTCGCTTGGCGCGGGTTGGTGCGGCCGAGCCAGCGGGTTTCATCGTGCCGCGCGCAAGGGTAGCCAAGCCGGCGCGGCGGCGTTCCCGGTGGGTGCTCAGCGCGGAAAGCGGCTGGTCGGCGACCGGGCCGCGTACCGCGTCGAGCGCGGCGACGAAGGACAACCGCAGCGGATCTCGATCGGTGAGGTCGGCTGCGACGCACACCAGGTCGCGGATCGCGTGGTAGGCGCACAACAGCGCCCACAGTTCTTGTTCGGCGCCGCCGGGGTCTTCGACCGCAGGACGACACCCTCGCCCTTGAGCTGGGACGTGAATGCGCTGAATGCCATTGTCCTGCCATCTCGATCTGCCAGCGAGCGTGGTAGGGCCCGGCAAGCTCGCCGTTCGGAGCGGTGTCCGGGTCCAGCAGGGTCGTCAGCTGCGCGAAGGTCTCGGTGCGGCGCACGTCGTCGGCGAGCAGGTGGTACTCCACCACCTGAACCGTGATCGGCGCCGCCGACAGCGCGTTTGTCCTGTGGCGCCGCCAGCCGGATCACGGGCACAATCCTGAGGAGATGCGGGTTGGTCGTGCCGACCGCTGCAGGGCCTGTACCCGGCGATCTTCATCGACGCGATCTATGTCAAGGTCCGCGACGGGCAGGTCGCCAGCCATCCGTTCCACGTCTCGATCGGGTCGACCTGAACGGGCGCCGGGAGCCTGGGTGGTGGCACCGACAGTCGCTGGCTGAGGTCGAGCGCAGTGCCGTCTGGGTGAGGTACACCGAGACAGTCGCCCAGGCCCGTCCGAGGTGGTTCGTCATCGAGAACTCCTCGCGAGCATGTGTCATCTGGCTACGAAACGGTCGGATGATGTCTCGTGCACATGCCGATACGTACCCTCGGCTTGGAGGCGCCAGGGGGCCGATGCCGCCGCCTGTTCGGCTTCGCGGGTTTGGGTGGCGGACAGGTCCGCTCCCGAAGTGGTGATGGCGGTCTTGAGGACGTCGCCGGGTTCGAGGTGTTGGGGTTGTTCGTGGCTGGTGGCGAGGTCCGGGTCGTGGGCGGTGTCGATGTAGAGGCGGTTGGACTCTCGTCCCCGGGTGGCCATCACGTACAGCGGCTCCCGCAGGGTGGTGGCGGTGATGTAAGCGTGGGTTGTGTCGACGGTGCGGCCTTGGGCGCGGTGGGCGGTGGTGGCGTAGCCGAGCTCGACGTGGTCGGTGACGTAGTCCGGCGGCAGGACCGCGACCGCTCCTCCGCTGGCTCGACGGACGTGGAGGGAGCCGTCGTCGTCGATGGTTTGGACGATCCAGTCGTCGCCGTTCTTGACCCAGCCCCGTCCGGTGACGAGGGCGCGGCGGTTGAGCCGGGTGACGACGACGTCCCCCACGCCGACGTTGGTGCCGTCGCCGAGTCGCACCCCGGCGTGGCTGACTTGACCGGCGGTGACGCGGTGGGCGCGGGCGCGGGCGTTGAGGTCGGCCACGGTTTCGGCGTCGGCGGCGAGCATCAACGAGGTGGACCCGGCGCTCGTGTCGGTGACCCAGCCGTCGAAGATCAAGTCGAGCATGTCCTCCCGCCCGCCGGCCTCGACCCGACCCTGCGCCAGGTAGGTATCGGCGACGCTGGCCCGCCCGGCCCGTAGTTTGAGGGTGGCGGCGCGTTCCCAAACGTGGCGGAACCGGTGGACCTCGTGCAGATGTGGCGTGTCGTTGCGGTGGTCGGCGAGGAGCTTGAACGCTCCGCCGGCCTGGACCGGGGACAGCTGGGCCCAGTCCCCGACCAGCAGCACCTTCGCCCCTGCCGACGTGGCTGCGGTGGTGATGTAGTCCAGGTCGGCGGTGGCCGCCATGGATGCCTCGTCGACGATGACCAGCTGCCCCGGCTGCAGGGCCCAACGCGAGTACTCGTCCCGTGCCGCAGACGCTTGCAGTTGCAGCTGCCGGGTCGCGACAGACGGGTAGGCGCGGGACAGCCGGGCGGCGTACCCGGCGAGGGTCTCCTCCCGTTCGGGCAGGCGGCGGTGTTCGCTGATCCACTTGGCGGTGTTCTCCGTCGGGACGCCGACGGCGTCGGCGAGGACCTGCGCGGCGGCGGCCGACGGGGCCAACCCGACCACGGTCCCCGGCCCGTGGGTGGTCTCCCACGCCGCCCGGACGGCGGCCATGGTGGTGGACTTCCCCGTCCCGGCGGCGCCGACCAGGACGTCGAGGCGGCGCCCGGACCCGGTGACCGCGGCGACCGCAGCCGCCTGCTCATCTGACAACGCCGCCGCGTCGACGCCCGTGGCAGCGATGGCGGCGGCGGCGGGGGCGTCGACGGCGTCGGCGGCTTCGAGGAGCCGGGTCTCGGCGTCGAGGAGGTCTTGGGTGGCGTAGATCTGGCTGTTTCGGGCGATGAACTTGCTCGACCCGTCGGCCCGCCGCAGGGCCTCCGGGACGTGTCCGAGGTCGGGTGGGGTGAGCATGACCGCGAGGTCCGCGGCGTACGTCGCGGTCTTCTCGGCGACGGCGACCCGGTCGGCGGGGGTCGCGAACCGGATCCCGTGCAGCTCGCGGAGGGTCTCGGCGATCAAGTTGGCCCGGGTAAAGGTGGCGCGCTTGTCGGCGACCTTGGCCAGCACGATGGCGGCGACTTCGCGCAGCATCCCGTTGTCGAGATCGGCTGTCGACAGCAGCCGCGGCGAGGAGCGCTTCGTGAGCCTTCCAACCCAGGTGTCAGGGTCGGTGGCGACGAAAGGGCGGGCGCGAGCCTTCCACTCGGTGATCAGCTCCCGCAGGGGCCGGACGTGCTTGTCCTCACGGGTTGCGAGGGTGGCCTGCTGCCGCATCTGGATGACCTCGCGGGCGGTGGGCTGTCGACCGTGAGACGCGGCGAAGGCGGCGACGAGGTCATCCTTGGCGGTTTCGATGGCGCTGGAGCGCTGGGAGAAGTGCTCGCGTAGCGGCTGCGGGACCCCATCAACCTCCCACTTCGGCTCTGCCGATCGGGCCCGCTGCTCCGGCGTCCACGACCAACCCAGATCGGCGGTGAGTTGGTCGGCGAGGACGCCGTTGTACAGCTCGGACATCCCCACGGTGGCGCGGAACAGGGCCTTCGAGTCGAGAGTGCGCCACTTTCCGTCGCCGGCCGCTTGGACCCGGTTGAGGACGACGACGTGGCTGTGCAACTGAGGGTCGCCAGCGCGGGAGTCCCAGTGGTCGAACGCGGCGGCCACGACACCGCGGATGTCCTCCTGGACGACGCCACCCTTACCGAGGCGGGTCGCGAACACCTGCTCCTCCCCGTAGCCGAGGACCGCCTCCACCGCCCGGCGGTGCGCCGCGTAGATCCGGGCTCGGGTCGCGTCGTCGGCCAACGCCCACGCCACCGACACCGACTTCGGCGCGGAGAACGTCAGGTCGAACGCGGCGACCGTCTTCGGCGGCCTCCGCACCCGACCCAGATGGTCGACGTATGCCGTGCGCTCCGACGGCGGGACCTGCCCCAACGGCGCCCCGGTGACCGGGTCCAGGAGCATGCCGAGCATCCGCCACAGCGCCTCCTCGGACACCACCGACCCCGACGCCACACCCTGCCCGTCGGCCAGACCAGCCAGCCCGGCGCCGAGGAACCGGCCCGGCGGGGTCCCGGACGCGGAGTAGTACGTCGCCAACCCAGCCGCCGGCCCGGCCTCATCCATCCGCGCCACCGACGAC
>JBBRZQ010000143.1:0-11827 GCA_038236535.1 Actinomycetales bacterium | reverse complement strand
GCGGTCATAGCGAAGGGGAAACGCCCGGCTCCATTCCGAACCCGGAAGCTAAGCCCTTCAGCGCCGATGGTACTGCACTGGTGACGGTGTGGGAGAGTAGGACGCCGCCGGACATACATTGTGAAAGAGCCCTGACCGGCGGAATCCGGTCAGGGCTCTTTCGCGTTTGCCGTAAGATTGCGGGGTCGCCGAACCGACGAGCGTCAGCCGCGACAGGCCAGATGCCCGCGGCTCCTCGCACGCAGTAACCACTACGCACTAACCACAACGAATGGAGCCAGGCCCAGTGTCTGAAGACAAGCCTGACCGACGCCCGCGCGAGGATCCTCGACGAGGCTCCGCTTCGGGCCGACCCGATCGGGACGGTGAACGGCGTGGACCTGGTGCCGGCGACGGACGGCGCAGCAGTCCGGACCGAGGACCGGCAAGAGGGACTGACCGGGGCCGGCCCCAGCATGATGACCGGGGCTCTTCCGGTGCAGGACCGCGGGGCGGCGAGCGTCGGCCGGAGCGAGGCGGTGACCGTGGGCCTCGAGGTGGGACCGAGCGTGAGGGCCAGCGAGGCGGCTCGATGCTGACGCCCAACAAGCCGAGGTTGCCCGAGCCGGCGATCCCTGACGGCGTCACTGGATTCGAGCTTGACCGATCGGTCAAGAACCAGCTTCGGACTCTCAGCAAGGAGAATGCCGTCGGTGTCGGACAGCACCTGGTCATGGTGGCGACCTTCCTTGATAGCGATATCGAGGCAGCCCTGGCACACGCCGAGACCGCCGTGCGCCGGGCAGGCCGGGTTCCGGCTGCCAGGGAGGCCTTGGGCCTTGTTCACTACCGCAAGGGCGACTGGGCCAAGGCTCTGAGCGAGTTCCGCACAGCCCGCCGGCTGTCGGGCTCCTCGCACATGTTGCCGTTCATGGTCGACGCCGAGCGCGGCCTGGGCCGCCCTGAGCGAGCCCTGGATCTTGCCGCGTCACCAGAGGCGGCCACTCTGGCAGCCAGCGAACGCATCGAGCTGGCGATAGTCGTCTCGGGGATCCGGCGGGATCTCGGTCAGTATGAGGCTGCGGTGGTGGGGCTTCAGATGCCCCAGCTCACGGTTGGCTCACATGAGCCCTGGGCGGCACGGCTGTTCTACGCCTATGCGGACGCACTGCTGGCCAAGGGCGACGACGCGGGCGCCCTGATCTGGTTCGGCCACGCGGCCGACGCAGACAGCGAGGGCGAGACGGATGCCGGTGAGCGGCTTTCAGAGCTCGACGGCCTGGTGATGGTCGACCTGCTCGAAGGTGAGGGCGAGGAAGACGAGGACGGGCCCGGTCGGCGGACCTCATGACCGTTTCGAGCTCGCACCCGAGCCTGCTTGGGGGGTTCGACGGCATCGTGTGTGATCTGGACGGCGTCGTCTATCGCGGGCACGAGGCTGTGCCGTATGCGGTCGACTCGCTGCTGTCCGCGCTGGCCACGGGGGTCGAGATCGTCTACGCCACCAACAACGCCTCCCGTCCGCCGGCCGACGTGGCGGCTCACCTGAGCGCGCTGGGGCTGCCCGGACCGGCCTCGAGGGTGGTCACCAGCGCGCAGGCGGGGGCGCGCTATGTGGCCCAGCGATGCCCGCCTGGATCCCGGGTCCTGGCTGTCGGAGGGCCTGGAGTCGATCTGGCCCTGCAGGAGGCCGGGCTGTGCCCGGTCCGGGCACAGCCCGCGACTGCGCAGGCAGGTGCCGAGGCGGGGCGATCGGAGGAGCCCGTGGTTGCCGTGGTGCAGGGTTATGGCGCCGCGGTCGCCTGGACCGATCTGGCTGAGGCTGCTTATGCCGTGCAGGCGGGAGCTCTGTGGGTGGCCACCAACATCGACAGCACCTTGCCCACCGACCGGGGGATGGCGCCGGGGAACGGCGCGCTGGTCGGTGCCGTGCGACACGCTGTCAGTACGGATCCCGTGGTCGTCGGGAAGCCGCATACTCCGCTCTATGAGCTGAGCGTCACGGTTCTGGACACGCGTCTTGACCGCACGCTGGCGATCGGGGACCGGCTCGACACTGACATCAGCGGAGCGACCGCCGCCGGGATGTCGTCGCTGTTCGTCTTTGGGGGCGTTCACCGCTGGGCCGATGTGGTGAGCACGGAACACGCCGCCCGGCCGCGATACCTCGCCACGGACCTGCGCTGTCTTCACTCGACCTACCAGGAGCCCGTCCAGGACGTGACGGACCCCTCTCGATGGTGCTGCGGAGAGGCGAAGGCGTGGGTTTCGGGGTCCGGTGACCTCGTGGTGTCGAGGGCCGGCGGGCTCAATGAACGTCTGCGCGCCTCACTTGCCGCCCTCTGGCAGTCGGCGGACGCTCTGGGTGGGCCGGTCGACCCGCGAGGCGGCGACGGCGCGGCGCTGTCGGACGAGCTGGACAGCGCGGTGGCTCTGCGCTGACCAGCGCCGGCGAGTTCGGGGCTGGCCATCAGATCCGGGGTCCGAGGGATACGTTGGCGCTGGGCGATGAGCAGTAACGTGGTGCTGCAACGCTATTCCTAGGAGGAACGATGGGTTTCGAATCTGTTCGTGCATACCTACAGCTCGCGTCGGGTCTGAGTGATCTCACAAGGGCTCGTGCCATGGAGGCCGCCCAGGGGCTGCTGACACTGCCGGCTTCGAGCATGGCCACCGGCACCAAGATGGCCTCACAGGCCAGCGCCCTGGCTGATGAGCTGCTGGCGGCGGCCACGGCCAACCGGTCGAACCTCACTGAGCTCGTTCGCGACGAGGTGGAAGGGGCCATCACCCGGCTGGGTCTCGTTCCCGTGCAGAGGCTGGACCAGGCGCAGGCAGAGGCGGCCAGGCTCCGCAAGGAGATCGCCACGCTCCGCTCGGAAGCTTCGAAGGCTGCCGCTCCGAAGGGCCCGGTGAAGAAGGCTGCTGCTCCGAAGAGCCGGGTGAAGAAGGCTGCTGCTCCAAAGAGCCCGGCGAAGAAAGCTGCTGCGACCTTGCCTGCGCCGAAGAAGGCGGCTGCTCCCAGGAGCCCGGCAAAGAAGACCACGGTGGCGAAGGCTGCGGCCGCGCCAGTCACGGCGAGCGCCGGCCGCTCGGCGGTCACCACTCGATCAAAGACGCCTGGCACGTGAGCCCGGACGGGGCCACCCGTCAGCCGAGCGGCGACCAGGCGGTTGACCAGGTGCTCAGACAGCTTGACGACGTGACGGATGCGAACCTGGACGAGCAGATCGAGGTCGGTGAACGGGTCCATGCGGTCCTGCAGAGCCGCCTCGCTGACCTCGCCCAGGAGTGAACGAGGTCACCCACCGGCTGGATGTCGAGCTGGTCAGCCGGGGCTTGGCCAGATCACGTGGCCAGGCCCGGGACCTGGTGAAAGCCGGCGCGGTCCTGCTCGACGGCTCACCTGCCACGAAAGCCTCAGCCCCGGTGCACGCCGGTCAGGGCATCGAGCTCGAGGCCGGTGTTGAAAACTGGGTGAGCCGGGCGGCGTACAAGCTGGTTGCGGCGCTGGAGGCGTTTGGCGCTGAAGGGCTCAGCGTCGAGGGCAAGCGATGTTTCGACGTCGGGGCGGCCGCCGGCGGGTTCACTCAGGTCCTGCTGCGGGCCGGCGCACGCGAGGTCGTTGCCCTGGACGTCGGCCACGGCCAGCTGGCCGCTGAGCTGGCGGGCGACCCGAGGGTCATCGAACGGTCCGGGGTCAATATCCGTGATGCCCGGGTTGGTGACCTCGGAGGGCCAGCGGAGCTGCTGGTGGCAGATCTCAGCTTCATCTCCTTGCAGCTTGTCCTGCCGGCCCTGCACGATCTGGTCGAGCCGACCGGAGACCTTGTGCTGCTGGTCAAGCCCCAGTTCGAGGTCGGCCGGCAACGCCTCGGCAAGGGGGGCATAGTCCGCTCCGCAGTCAATCGCGCACTGGTGATTGAGGCAGTCGTCGCCGCCGCCACGACTGCCGGCCTGAGCGCCAGGGCTCTGTGTCACAGCCCGATCCGGGGTGCCACCGGAAACGCGGAGTACCTACTGTGGTTGACACCACGGCCAGAACAGGGCTTGACCGCTGCACAGGTCACTGCCCTGGCTGCCACCTTGTCGACGGAGGCACCCAGATGACCCGCCGTATCCTGCTCGTCGCGCATCCGCGACGGGTCGAGGCCCAGCAGTTCGCCGGCGTCGTCGCGGACCAGCTCCATGCGGCAGGTCTGCAGGTGGCTTTGCTGCCGGATGCGGCCGAGGCGACCATCCTCGGGGGCAGCCCGAATATCGTCACGGTCGACCCGAGCGACCCGGCCCGCGGCTGCGAGCTGGTCTGCGTGCTGGGCGGTGATGGAGCGATCCTTCGGGGAGCCGCACTGTCCAGGGGCACCGAGGCCCCGCTGCTGGGGATCAACCTGGGACACGTGGGATTCCTTGCCGAGGCTGAGCGGGAGAAGCTCGTCGAGACGGTGGAGCGCATCGTCGCCCGGGACTATGTCGTTGAGGAGCGGATGACGCTGGAGGTCACCGCGACCTATGAGGGTGAGGTGATTGCCCGGAGCTGGGCACTCAACGAGGTCACCGTGGAGAAGGCCGCTCGTGAACGGATGCTCGAGGTCACCCTGGAGATAGACGGGCGGCCGCTGTCGACCTTTGGCTGCGATGGCGTGGTGATGGCCACGCCGACCGGTTCCACGGCCTACGCCTTCTCCGCCGGCGGTCCGGTGATCTGGCCAGACGTCGAAGCGATGCTGGTCGTGCCCATCTCGGCACATGCCCTGTTCGCCCGGCCGCTGGTGATCGGGCCGAAGTCAGCGCTGGCGATAGAGCTGGTGGCTGACGCGGACGGCTCAGCGGTGATGTGGTGCGACGGTTCGCGCACTGTCGAGCTGGCCACCGGGTCACGAATCGAAGTCTGCCGGGGCGATACCCCGGTGCGGCTGGCCCGGCTGACGTCCTGGCCCTTTGCCGACCGGCTGGTCGCGAAGTTCGACCTCTCGGTGACCGGATGGCGCGGGGCGGCCCGGCGCAGCCGAAGTGGTGGTTCCGGCACGTCATACCAGCCCTGACACCCCCGGTCCGTAGGCTGTCGCCATGCTTCGCGAGATCCGGATCCAGAACCTCGGTGTCATTGATGATGCGGTGCTGGAGCTGTCTGCCGGCCTGAACGTGCTCACCGGCGAGACCGGCGCCGGCAAGACCATGGTGGTCTCCGGCCTGGGGCTGCTGCTCGGAGCCCGGGCTGACGCTGCCCTGGTCCGGACAGGCGCCAGGACAGCTGTCGTGGAAGGCCTGCTCGAGGTCGGGCCGGAGCATCCTGCGTCCCTGCGGGCGGCAGAGGCCGGTGGGGATGTGCAGGACGGCCTGATCCTGGTCAGAACCGTGTCGGCCGGGGGGCGATCCAAAGCTCACGTCGGCGGACGGACCGTTCCCCTCAGCGTGCTGGGTGAGCTCGGTGAGCTGCTGGTGGCCGTCCATGGTCAGTCCGATCAGTGGAGACTGCGTCAGCCGGAGCAGCATCGCGTCGTGCTGGACCGTTTCGCCGGTGAGTCCGTGTCCGAGCCACTGGGGCGATACGCCGCCCTGTATGACGACTTCCACCAGGTGGGCACTGAGCTGCTCCACCTGCGCGCGCTGGCTCGCGACCGGGCCAGAGAGGTGGATGTGCTCAGGACGGGCCTCGAAGAGATCGAGGCCATCGACCCGTTGCCCGGTGAGGATCTTGAGCTGCGCGCCGAAGACGAGCGCCTTGCGTACTCCGATGGGCTGCGAGCCAGCGCGGGTCAGGCTCACGCCCTGCTCACCGGTGACCCGGACAGCCAGTATTCGGCCGGACGGGCTTCTGGTGGCCGATCTTCTGCTGACGGCGGTGCCAGCGAGTCAGACGCTGACGTGGCCGGGCAGCTGGGCCTGGCCCGAGCGGCGCTGGCACCGATGACAGCTCATGACCAGGCGCTGGCTGACCTTGATCGTCGGCTGCAGGAGCTGGGCTACCTGACCACCGACCTGGCGGCCGACCTCGCGTCCTACCTGTCGGACGCCGACGTCGACCCGGCCAGGCTGGCCTGGGTCCAGAACAGGCGGGCGGACCTGGCCCGGTTGCAGCGCAAATATGGCGATACCGCCGATGACATCCTCTTGTGGGCCAAGGAGTCCGCAGCCCGGCTCACCCTTCTGGAGGGGGCTGATGACCAGGCCGACAGGCTGCAGACCAGGCTCGAGGAGCTGCGCGTTGAGCTGACCGGGTGTGCCGGTGAGCTGAGCAGTGCGCGTCAGCTTGCCGCGAAGGACTTCGGCGACCGGGTCACCACTGAGCTCTCCCACCTCGCGATGGGCAAAGCCGTCGTCCAGGTCGAGATCGGCCGCCGGCCGGATCCTGACGGGTTGTTCCTGAGCGGGGCTGAGGAGCCGGTGCGGTTCAGCCGCCACGGGGTTGATGATGTCGAGATCCTGCTGGCGTCCAACCCGGGCGCGCCCCTGCGAAGCGTGGCCCGGACAGCGTCAGGTGGTGAGCTGTCCCGGGTCATGCTGGCGCTCGAGGTGGTCACCGGCACCGGCGACGTCCCCACGTTTGTCTTCGACGAGGTGGATGCGGGGGTCGGAGGCAAGGCGGCGCTGGATGTCGGTGCTCGGCTGGCCGCGCTGGCCGCCTCTGCTCAGGTCATCGTGGTGACTCACCTGGCCCAGGTTGCCGCCTACGCAGACCGGCATCTCGTGGTTCGCCGGACCGATGACGGGCACATCACGGCCAGCGGGGTGGTCGCGGTCAGCGGCGATGAGCGGCTCCGTGAGCTGGCCCGGATGATGGCCGGAGTGGAGGACTCGGCGGTCGCGGTCGAGCACGCGAGAGAGCTTCTCGCCCAGACTTCGGGATCCTCCGGCGGGTGAGAGCGGGGCGCTGACGGGTGGGCCCGGGCGACGCTCAGGGCTTGGGAGCGGTCCGCAGCAGGCTGGTGCCAGGTCACGACTTGGTGTGTGCCTGCGTGTGGGCAGAAAAGCGGTCTCCGGCCGTGGGACAATGAGCCACAATGTCCCTGTCCCTGCGCCTGCGCCGACGAACCCCCCGCGAACCCGATCTGCCCGGCGTCTGGGGGGCCGTCCGTGTTGACGCACGCACCAAAGACCTGACAAAACGGCTCAAGCCTGGCGATATCGCGGTCATCGACCATCAGGACATCGACAGGGTCAGCGCCGAGGCGCTCCTGTCCTGCAAGCCTTTGGCCGTGGTCAACGCCTCCCTCTCGATCACCGGGCGCTACCCGAACATGGGGCCCATGATCCTGATGGATGCCGGGGTGCCGCTGCTCGACAACGTGGGCAGCGACGTCATGCTCGCGCTGAAGGACGGGCAGCGAGCACGTCTGGATGGCGACACCCTGTACCTCGGTGAGGTTGTTGTCGCCAAGGGCATCCTGTTTGACCATGACATGGTCGCCGCCGCATTGATCGACGCGCGGGCAGGCCTGGCCGTCCAGCTCGAGGCGTTTGCCGCCAACACGATGGAGTACCTCCGACGTGAACGCGCGCTGTTGCTTGACGGCGTCGGTGTCCCAGAGATCCGCACGGTCCTTGAGGGCCGTCACGCCCTGGTGGTGGTCCGCGGGTATCACTACAAGGACGACCTGCAGACCCTGCGTCACTACATTCGGGAGTTCAAGCCGATCCTGATCGGCGTCGACGGCGGCGCCGATGCCCTGCTCGAGGAGGGGCATCGTCCGCACCTCATCGTGGGGGACATGGACTCGGTCTCGGATGCCACTCTCAGCTGCGGGGCCGAGATTGTGGTCCATGCCTATCGGGATGGCCGGGCACCCGGCCTGGACAGGGTCCGCAAGCTGGGTCTGGATCCCGTGGTCTTCCCGGCCACCGGCACCAGCGAGGACGTCGCGATGCTGCTGGCCGACGACAAAGGGGCCTCGCTGATCGTCGCGGTCGGTACCCACGCCACGTTGATCGAGTTCCTGGACAAGGGTCGATCGGGCATGGCGAGCACGTTCCTGACCCGCCTGCGAATCGGTGGCAAGCTGGTGGATGCCAAAGGCGTGAGCCGGCTCTACCGTTCGCGAATCTCCAACCTCTCCCTGGCCGTCCTGCTGTCCGGTGGCCTGTTCGCACTATTCGTTGCTTTGGCCACCACTCCGGCCGGGACCGCCATGCTTCAGCTGATGGCTGCCCGGTGGGACGACATGTGGTCCTGGATTGTGGGGCTCTTCACGTGATCGACTTCCGTTACTACCTCGTCTCCATCGTCTCGATCTTCCTGGCGCTGGCGGTCGGCATCGTCCTCGGGGCCGGGCCGCTGAAAGGGGACATCGGTACCAGGCTGACCGAGCAGATGACGGCACTTCGCGCGGAGAAGACCCAGCTGCGTACCGACCTGGATGTCACCCGGCGGGATGCCTCGGCCCGCGACACCTTCGCGACGGCAGTCGCACCCGCGGTCGTCAGGGGCCGGCTCACCGGCAAGACCGTTGCCATCGTCGTGGCACCCGGGGTGGACGCCGACCTGGTCAAGAGCGCCTCGGCCTCCCTGGTGGCCGCCGGCGCCAGGGTGGGCTCGACCGTCACGTTGACCGACGCCTGGGCCGACCCGGCCAAGACAACCCTTCGCAATTCGGTGGCCAGCCCGTTCGCCTCACTGGTCAAGGCGCCGCTGGGGACCAGCAGTCCGGACCAGCTCGCGGCCTCGGTGCTGGCGCGCGCGATCCTGGCCGGCACGGACCGGTCCACCGAGCGTCTCGACGCCTCGAGCAGCGCCGCGTTGAACGGACTGAAGGCCGGTGACCTGATCAATGTGACATCGGACCAGGTCGTCCCCTCGTCGAGCGTTCTCTTCCTCGGCGGACTGGTCAAGGGCTCCGACCAGAAGGACGCTGACGCCCGGCTGGCGGCGTACGTGCAGCTCGTCCGGGTGCTCGAGGGCGCCGGGTCCGGCACGGTGGTCGGGGCCAAGTCCAACACCGCTGACGGGGGCAGGTCTGCGGATCTGGTAGCGGCGGTGCGCAAGGACTCGGACGCCGCCAAGGTCGTCTCGACGGTTGACGACGGCGATCTGCCGATGGGGCTGGGCACGCTCGTGCTGGCGCTCGCCCAGCAGTACGCCGGCGGTACTGGTCACTACGGCCTGGCTGCCGACGCGAAGGCGGTTCTGCCCGACCTCACGGCCAAGCAGTGATCCGGAGGCGAGGGGGGGAGCTGTGCCGATGACCCGGAAGCGACGGGGGAGCAGCCTGGCTGCATTCACCATCGGTGCCGCCGGGTCTGTGGCGGCCAGCGCCCTCCTGAAACGCCGTCCGCCCGGTGGCATCCAGCGCTGGACCCGGCAGAGTCATGCGGGCCGCCCGGTCACCCTGTTCGAGGGCCCCGGGTATGCCGCGGGCGCCGTGGCCGGAGCCATCGCCGGTGGTGCCGGCGCGCCGGCAGTCATCGCCGGCCTGGGTGCCGCGGCGTTCGGCGGGCTCGATGACCTCGCTGGTGATGGTGCCAGCAAGGGTCTGCGCGGTCATCTGGCAGCCGCCCGCCGCGGTGAGGTGACGACCGGGGCCCTGAAGATCGTCGGACTTGGGGCCACCGGCCTGCTGAGCGCCCGTCTGATCGACCGTGACGGGGGCCGGAACGGGACGCTGGACACGCTGGTCGGCGGTGCGGTCATCGCCGGGACGGCCAACATAATCAACCTGTTCGACCTTCGCCCCGGGCGAGCGCTCAAGGTGGTGCTGCTGCTCGCCGGGCCCGTCGTCGCAGCCAGCCGAGTGTCGGGGTCCTGCGTCGCCGGTGCAGCCGCCGGCGGCGCGGCGGGTGCGGCGATCGCCGTGCTGCCGGCCGATCTGGCCGGGCGGACCATGCTCGGCGACACGGGAGCCAACAGTGCCGGTGCCCTGCTCGGAACCGCGCTGGTGGCGAGCACTGGTCTGCGTGGCCGGCTGCTGACCCTGGCAGTGGTGACGGCCTTGACGCTCGCTTCGGAGAAGGTGAGCTTCACCACGGTGATCGAGTCGACGCCAGGTCTGCGCGAGCTCGACGCGCTCGGTCGTCCCCCCCTGTCGTCCCGCACCGCCTCCGCACGGCATACCTCGCCAGAGCACACCTCCCCTCAGCACATCTCCCCTCAGCGCACCTCCCCACAGTGACCCGGCGATGACTGGCCAGGGCAAGACTCCGGCCACGGCGGGAGCGACCGGCAAGACGGGAGATGCCGGCACGGTGCCCGGCGGGGTCTTCGCGGCGGCCGGCCTGATCGCGGTGGTCACCCTGGTCTCCCGGATCTTCGGTTTCGGCCGCTGGCTGGTGTTCTCGCAGAGCGTGGGCGCCACCTGCGTCGGCAGCGTCTACCAGGCAGCGAACCAGCTGCCCAATGTCGTCTTCGAGATTGCCGCGGGCGGGGCGCTGGCTGCCGTCGTCGTCCCGATCATCGCCGGTCAGCTGGCGCGCCAGAACGAGTCCGAGGCGACCCGGACGGCGTCGGCGATGCTCACCTGGACGCTCGCCGTGCTGGTGCCTCTGTCCATCCTGGTGGCAGCCGCGGCCCGGCCGCTGTCGGGGTTCCTGGTGCCTGACCAGAGCTGTGCCGGCTCCACAGATCTCACGGCGTCGATGCTGGTGGTGTTCTCGCCCCAGATCGTCTTGTACGGCGTGGGCATCGTTCTCGCCGGAGTGCTCCAGGCGCACCGGCGCTTCCTGGGCGTGGTCGTGGCCCCGTTGCTGTCCAGCCTCGTCGTGATGGCGACCTACCTGTTGTTCGCGGCCCTGGCCCGGGGCCAGGGAGGCAACCTCGCCCGGCTGCCTGGCCAGGCATCTGCGGTTCTGGCCCTTGGAACGACGCTGGGGGTGGCGGTACTGAGCCTGTCTTTGGTGATTCCGGTGCGCCGGGCCGGCATCCATCTGCGTCCCGGGTGGACCTTTCCCGAGGGCGTTGCCCGGCGAGCCGGTGCGCTCGCCGGGGCCGGGCTGCTCGCCCTGGTGGCCCAGCAGGTTGCCGTGCTGGTGACCCTGTGGGTGTCCCAGCACCGCGGTGGCACGGGCACCCTGAACGTCTACGTCTACGTCCAGGCCATCTACCTCCTGCCGTATGCCGTGCTGGCGGTCCCGTTTGCCATGTCCGCCCTGCCCGCGCTGGCGACCGGACTCGACCAGGCGGCGCTGGCGGCGGGTCCGGAGCAGGCGGCGTTGCCGACTGAGGCGGATCATGCCTCGCTGGTACGCGCGCAGTCCACGCTGGCCTCCTCGGCCCGGGCCATCATCGTCGCCACGAGCGCCGGCGCGGCGGTGCTCCTGGCCATCGCCAGGCCCACTGGTGCCTTCTTCAGCGCTTTGGACGCCGGCAGGAACAGCTCTCACGGTCTGCAGGCCCTGGCCGCCCTGCCAGCCGCCCTGAGCGCCTTCGCGCCGGGACTGGTCGGATTTGGGATGGCGGCGCTGCTCACCCGCGCCCTGTACGTGCAGGGTCGCCCCGCCGTTGCCGGCGCCCTGGTGGCAGCAGGCTGGCTGATCGCCGCGACGGTTCCGCTGGTCGTTCTCCGGCCGGAAGCCGGGCCCCGGAGCACCTTGCTCGTGCTGGGGCTGGCCAGCTCCTTCGGGATGACCGTGGCCGCAGCCGGGCTCTTCGTCGCGGTTCGCCGTGCCTGGGGGGCTGGTGCCTTCCGTGGGTTTGGCCGCAGTGCCCTGGTTGCCGGCGGCGCAGCGGCGCTCTCGGCTGCTGCAGGCCGGGGTCTGGCCGCAGTGCTGGACGCCGAGGGCCTGGTGGCCGGTGCGGTCGTCGCGGCTCTGGTCGCGGTCGCCGTCGCGCTGATGTTCGCCGGCGTGATCTGGTTCGGTGACCGTGGGTCGGCCCGGCTCGCGCTGGCCAAGCTTCCGGCGTTGGGTCGGGGGAGACGGC
>JBBRZQ010000142.1:0-11868 GCA_038236535.1 Actinomycetales bacterium | reverse complement strand
GGACAGGATCCCGTCCAGGTCGTCGGCACCGACGCCGCTCATCGCGGAGTCGCCCAGGGCGACCAGACGGTACGCCGTCCCGGGCCCCGCCCCGCTCGTTGGAGAGACGACGAGGTCTACGACAGGGTCAGGAGGCGGGTCATAGCCATGGCGTCGCCACCCCCACCACGCCTGCGCCGCAAGGAGCCCCAGTACGGCGGCCGGGACCAGCGCCCAGCCCCGGCTCATGCTGTCGCCCTGAGCGCGACCGGCCCTGTGCGGACCGGGTTCGGGGAGTCCCGGTGCGGCCGCAGCGGTATCGCGCTGCGGCCCGACTCGGACTTCACCGCCAGGCTCTGGTGCACCTGAAGGTCTCCGGACTCGAACCCCATCACGGAGCCGGGCAGGTAGAGGCGCCACCCCCGAGCTCTTCCCTCCCCCACGAGGGTGACCGCCTCGTGGTAGGAAGACTCGAGGTTGCTTACCCACGCCCGCAGGGCGTGTGTGTAGTGCCCACGCAGGCTCTCCACGTGTCGCACCTCCAGGCCGCCGCGCTGCGGCGTCGATACGACCTCGACGATCTCGTGCACTTCCATGGTGGCCCGGCACAGTGCGGTGGAGTAGCTCGCGTGGGCGACGAAGGGACGACCGGTGGGCGGGTGTGCCTTCCCGTCGTGCAGCACGGCTTTGGCCCTGGCCGCGCGGTTCCTGTCGAGGTTGGTGGCCGCGCCCCCTTTCGGCGTGGCGTCCACGACCGAGTCGCCCTGGCCGAGCAGGTCCTCCAGCCTCCCAGCCAGCGGGACCTCGGCGGCGCGCATCGCGGCGCCGGCCTGCTCGGTGGCCGCAAAGACCGCGATGTCAGGTCCGATCGCGGCGCGGACCTGACTGTTGGTGGCGACGTCGGCGAGCTCCATGTCCGCCATAGCCCTTACCGCATCGGCCACGCGCTTGCCGATCACCCCATAATCATTGACGGCAACACGAATGGTGGTCATCGAGTGTCCCTTCAGTCAGAGATGCAATTCCAGCAAGACGATCTGCACCGATCAGCTGCGAACGAGCCGGGCGATCGCGTCAGAGGCTTCCTTGACTGTGACCTGCCGCTGACTGTCGCTCTCTTGTGCGCCGTCGTACAGGCAGGTGTTGACGTGCTCGTCCAGGAGAGCCAGAGCCACGGACTGTAGCGCCCGGCAGGCTGTCGAGTCCTGTTTCGGACCTCGATGCAGTACTGGCCTTGCTCGACCATCGCGGCGATCGAGTGGACCTGGTCCGCGATGCCCCGCAACTTCGTGAGGTGATCACTGGTGGCAGCGCGGTCAAGAGTCATCTCCGGTCCCTCCTGAGGCCGCCCTGTGGCGCCCCTGCCCGTCGGCATACCCGGGCGGAGGGGACGGACCGGCAGCTGGTCTAGCTGGGGTTAGACGCCTTCAGGTGGGCGCCGGGGTCGGCTGCGAAGGTCTTGGCGCAGTCTTTGGAGCAGAAGTAGTAGGTCTGGCCTTCGTACTTCGTGCTCGTTGCCGCCTCAGCTGGGTCGATGGTCATGCCGCATACCGGGTCGCTCGCGGTTGGGGATTTCTCGGACATGTCTTGCTCCTTCTTTTCGTCGTGTCCGATCTCGATCACCGGGTCGGTGGCCGAGACGACGACGTCGTGGGGTAGTTCTGGGGCGGTGAATCTGCGGAGCCGGTTGGCGTTGGTCACCACTGACAGCGAGGACGCTGCCATCGCGGCTGCGGCGATCATCGGGCTGAGCGTGATGCCCAGCACCGGGTAGAGCACCCCGGCGGCTATCGGGATGCCGATCCCGTTGTAGAGGAAGGCGAAGACCAGGTTCTGGCGGATGTTGCGCATCGTGGCCCGGGACAGGTCGATGGCTGTGACCAGCCCGGAGAGGGCACCGGAGATCAAGGTGATGTCCGAGGCCTCGATAGCCACATCAGTGCCGGTGCCGATGGCCAGGCCGACGTCGGCCTGGGCCAGCGCTGGTGCGTCGTTGATGCCGTCCCCGACCATGGCGACCACCCGTCCCTCCTGCTGGAGGCGGCTGACCTCGCGGGACTTGTGCTCGGGCATCACCTCGGCCAGGACCCGGCCGATACCGACCTCGCGGGCGATAGCGGCGGCCGTCAGACGGTTGTCCCCGGTCATCATCACGACCTCGATGCCCCTGCTCTTCAACGCGGCGACCGCGGCCGCCGAGCCCTCCTTGAGGGTGTCGGCGACCCCGATCACCCCTGCGGGGCGCCCGTCGACGGCAACCAGCATCGGGGTCTTGCCGTCGCTGGCCAAGGCCTCCTGCCGGGCGGTCAACGGGGCCGGGTCGATCCCCGCCTCGTTCAGGAGTCGGTTGTTTCCGACCAGGACCAGTCGCCCGCCCACGCTGGCGCGCACGCCTTGGCCGGTGACCGAGTCGAACTCGGCCGGCTCGGCCAGGTCAAGATCGCGGTCCTGGGCGCCCTTGACGATGGCCGTGGCAAGTGGGTGCTCGGAGGAACCCTCGACGGAGGCGACCAGCGCCAGGACCTCGTCCTCGGTGAATCCTTCGCCGGCCAGGACATCGGTGAGTGCGGGGGCACCCTTGGTCAGTGTTCCAGTCTTGTCCAGTATCACCGTGTTCACCTTGTGCGCGGTCTCCAGGGCCTGCGCGGAGCGGATCAGGATCCCCGCGGTGGCGCCCTTGCCGGTGCCCACGGTGATCGACATGGGGGTGGCCAGGCCCAGCGCGCAGGGGCAGGCGATGATCAGTACCGAGACGGCAGCCACGAGCGCGAAGATGAACGCAGGTGGCGGGCCGACCAACGCCCAGGCCACGAAGGTCCAGATCGCGATCGAGATCACGGCCGGGACGAAAAAGCCGGAGACCTTGTCCGCGAGGCGCTGGATCGGGGCTTTGGACCCCTGTGCGGCCCGGACCAGGTTGATGATCTGGGCGAGCATGGTGTCCGCGCCGACCTTGGTGGCCACGTACTGGAAGGACCCGGTCTGGTTGATCGTGGCCCCGATGACGGCGTCACCGGCGACCTTGGTCACCGGGATCGGCTCGCCGGTGACCATCGACTCATCCACCGCCGACGTGCCCTCGAGAACCTCACCGTCCACCGGGAGCTTCTCTCCGGGCCGCACGACCACCACGTCGCCTGCGACAACCTCATCGATGGGCAGCTCCACTTCGACACTGTCGCGGATGACCCGGGCGGTGCGGGGCTGGAGCCCGATCAGCGTACGGATCGCCTCGCCGGTGCCGGCCTTAGCCTTGGTCTCCAGCAACCGGCCTATCATGATCAAGGTGATGATGACCCCGACAGCCTCGTAGTACACCTGCTGGACCCCGGGGGGCAGCAGGCTTGGCGCGAGGGTCACGACCAGGCTGTATCCGAAGGCGGCGATGGTACCCAAGGTGACCAGGGAGTTCATGTCCGCGGTTCGGTGGCTCATCGCGAGCCACCCGGTGCGGTGGATAGGCCATCCCGCGTAGAACATCACAGGTGCGATCAACGCCAGCTCGAACCAGTGGTTCAACAGCAGTGCCGGCATCCACGTCACACCGAAGATCTCTGTGAGCATGACAGCGAACAGGACCGGGGTGGTAAGCACGGCCGCGAAAACGACTCGCCGGGTGATGTCCGCGATCTCTTGCTTGCGCTCAGCCTCCTCCTCTGCAGCGGGGTCGTCGGCCGCGGTGCTCACTGGGGCGGGGTCGTCGGTCGCGGTGCTCACTGGGGCGGGGTCGTCGGTCGCCTTGGCCACTGGGGCGTCCCCGACCAGGATCTGGCCATGGAGCATGCCCATCCCGCAGGTGAGCTCGAACTGCCCGGGCTCGGTGGCCACGAACTCCACCGCGGTGGTCTCGAACGCGGGCAGGTTCTGGTTGACATCGAAGGCGGCAATGACGACCCGCGAGGAGCACTCTGAGGACTCCTGGCGGTCGAACAGGATCCGCACCGGCACCCCCGGGGCGACCTGGACAGAATCTGGGCTGTAGCCATCCTTGATGGTGACCGTGATGGTCTGCACAGCATCGGAGGCCTCGGCGGCGCCGCGCCCCGACCCGCTATCGCCGGGACCGGCCGGGACCGGCTCCCCAGGCTGGTCCACGCCCTGCGGCGGCGCATCAACGGCCACGGCCGAGGATTGGGCCGCTTCGGGCTGAGCCGGGCTCTCACCCACGACCTGCAGCCGGCCGCGGATCATGTTCATCCCACAGGCGAACTCGTAGTCCCCTGGCTCCTTCGGGACGAACTCCACAGCGGTGGTGCCAAAGGCCGGCAACGTCTGGTTCACACCGAAATCGGCAAAGACAACCCGTGAGGTGCAGTCACCGGACTCCTGGCGGTCAAAAAGCATCCGCACCGGCACCCCGGCAGCGACCCGGATGACATCCGGGCTGTACCCACCCTTGACGGTCACCGCGACGACCTGAACACCATCGACCAGCTCGGCCAGGCGCGACTTCTTCGGCCCGAAGAAGAACCAACCCATCAGCCCCGTCAAGACCAGGGCTCCCGCAACGGTCAGGACATCGATAGCGTTCATGAGCGCACACCTCCGATAGAAGACAGCATTCTTTGACGATCTGGACCGGTGTCGCCCTCCCGGGCGGAAGGTCGGTCCGAGGGTGGATCCACGTCTGCTCCGCTGGGAGGCAGGAGTCCGAAGCCGGCGCCCTCCACAGCCTCGCGCACCACCGGCGCCCCCAACTTGGTCTTGCTCATCACCAGCAGCGGCGACTGACCCTTGGTGTTGAGATCGATGGCCACATTGGTCACACCCGGCAGCGAACGGACCTGCTCCAGCACCTTGGCCAGGCATTTGCCACAAGTCAGGCCCTGCACCAGATAAACCGTTGTACTCATCATGAACCTCTCGAGACGCTGCGACCCCATTGGTGCTCACTGCACTGTAAGGATACCCTTAGTACAAAGAAATATATACCCTATGGGGGTAGGGGGTATCTCCAATATAGCACGGTGTTCATATCGCCTGGACCGGGCCCAGGCATCTGTCTCCACAACACCCGCTGGCCACCTATGGGCACATGAGGACTTGGTCCGCACCTCGGTGACGGTGACGTACTGGTCGGGTCGACGTGGTCACCGACACCGGCACCGGCACCGGCACCGGCACCAGGATGGTTGTCGACCCGGCGGCGGTGATCACCGAACGGGGACGGCCTACGGTGGTCCCGCAGGCCAGCAGTGGCCGTTACCAGTGGTGCTCAGTGCGGCGTAGTGGCACGATGGGGTAGGACGGCGGCGGCAGCCAAGCGCAGCAGATCGCGCCCGCGCAGCGTCCCGGAGCCTAACCCGAGTTCCAGGGTGCGCTCAAAGACAACCTGGTCGCGCGCGCAGGCCCGCACGGCTGCTTCAACAGCAGTCGGGATGTCCAGCAGCGGGTAGATTCGGGCCACCCGCTTATGGTGGCCTGCGAATCTAGCTTTCATCTGCGCGGTATACACCGTGCCGGCGGTGTCGGCGCAGGTGGCCGCCGCACGGCCTGCCAGCGCTCCGGAGGCCAGCGCGTAGAAGATCCCCTCACCGGTGATGGGGTTGATCAGGGATGCGGCGTCGCCGGTGAGCAAGACGTTTCCCACCGCCGGGGCTGGCCGCGAGGTGGACAGCGGCAGCCGGTGGCCGGCCAGTTGCGTCCCAGCGACATCGAAGTCGGGCAGCATCTGCGCCAGGCGCCTGACCAGCCGCGCCCGCCCGCCTCCCGCTGCCGTGCTGGCGCACCCGTACCCGATATTGGTGACGCCGCTGGCCAGGGGGAAGGCCCATACGTAGCACAGCCCGCCGCCGGGCTGGGTGTCCCAGCCGATGAACAACTCCTAGATCCCTGCTGGTGTGGGGGCATACCCGCGCACCGCGACTGCGAGGTGCTTGCCGGTGTTGGCCGGCTGCCCGAGCGCCCTGCGCACGACGGAGTTGGCGCCATCGGCACCGATGACCACAGGTGCGCTCAGCTTTTCCCCGACCCGGGTGCCTGTCCCATTGTGGTGCAGGCTGCGCACTCTGAGCTGCTCGAACTCCACCCCGGCCGCAATAGCCGCCTGCAGCAGGCGCGCGTCAAGTGCGGCGCGGGCAACAACGTAACCGGCTACCGGTGGCGTCCCACTGGCGCTCACGCCGGCCGCACTGGTGAGCCGGAAGCTGTGGGCCCGTTCCTGTGCCCGGAGCAAACCCGCAAGTCCAAGGTCCACCAGCTCCGCGGCGCCTTCGGGGCCAATCGCGTCGCCGCAGACCTTGTCCCGACCAGGGGGTGCCTTGTCGACGATGATCACCCGTCTACTGCCGTGCCTCTTCGCAGCGATGGCTGCCGCAGTACCAGCCGGTCCTGCACCGACAACGATGAGATCGTGGGTGAACCGGCTCACTGCCACTCACCTGCGTCCCAGGCCGCAGCGCAACAACCCACCTGCTCATCCAGCAAAGCCAGGGCCACCCACTGCAGCCCGCGGCAGGGGGTCGAGACCTGTGTCCGGACCTCGATGCAGCACTGCTCTTGCTCGACCATCGCCGCGCTCGAGCGGACCTGGCCTCGGATGCCCCGGATGCCCCGCAAACTCCTGAGCTGCTCACGGGTGGCAGCGCGGTCAACAGTCATCTCCGCTCCCTCCTAAGAGGCGCCTGTGGGCGCCCCTGCCCGTCGCCTTACCCGGCGGGAAGGGACGGCCTGCAGCCGTTCTAGCTGGGGTTGGACTCCTTCAGGTAGGCGCCGGGGTCCTTGGTGAAGGACTTAGCGCAGCCCTTGGAGCAGAAGTAGTACGCCTGACCTTCGTGCTCGACGTTGGTTGCCGCGGCCGTGTCCACACTCATGCCGCACACCGGGTCGGTCACCGTGGGAGTTTGATCGTTCATGTCTTGCTCCTTCTTTCGTCGCGTCCGATCTCGACCACCGGGCCGGTGGCAAAGACGACGACGCCGTGGGGTAGGCACTTCTCACGTGCAAGTGCCGCGGACCCATGGGTGCTCAGTGATTGAAAAAGTCACGCTCAATACCCAAGACCCTATACCCCATAGGGGTAGAGGGTATCTACCGAGATAGCACGGCATTAATGTCGCCTGGACCAGGCATGTGTCTGCGCCACCGGTTCGGGACCCCCGATATACCCATCTGGGGTATAATTGGCGGCCCGGGAGGGATACCCCTACTGGGTACCTGTGAAGAAGGAGGACCGTGAGCACCGATTCGCCGGGCTACCACGACACCAAAGACGCCCACCTGAAACGACTGCGCCGGATCGAGGGACAGGTCCGCGGCATCCACAAGATGGTGGAGCAGGAGACGTACTGCATCGACGTGCTGACTCAGATCTCCGCGGCCACCAAGGCGTTGGAGGCGGTGGCGCTTGGCCTGCTCGACGAGCACCTGAACCACTGCGTCACCCACGCCGTCCAGGCAGGTGGCGATGAGGCCTCGGACAAGCTGAAGGAAGCTTCAGCCGCGATCGCGCGCCTGGTCCGTTCCTGAACTGACCTACCCCATAACACCAATAATCGACACGACCACCAACAACAAGGAGAACCACATGAGCACCCAGACCTTCCCTGTGACCGGACTGACCTGCGGACACTGCGTGGGTGCCATCACCAGCGAGCTGAACCTGCTGGCCGGCGTCACGGATGTGCAGATCGACCTTGTCGCCGAAGGCACCTCCACCCTGAGAGTCACCGCTGAGCGGCCACTCAGGGACGAAGAGGTGGCCGTAGCCCTGGACGAGGCCGGTGAGTACAAGCTCATCTCCGTCTGACATCAGTTAGCCGGCTGAACCTGCGGTAAGACTGCGCCTGATCTGGCGCAGGAGGAGAGGAACCCATGACCACCAGCACTACCGACCAGATCGCCCAGGACCGTAGCGTCGAGCTCGTCATCGGTGGGATGACCTGCGCCTCCTGCGCCGCGCGGATCGAGAAGAAGCTGAACAAGCTCGAAGGCGTCATCGCCACGGTCAACTACTCGACCGAGAAGGCCAAGGTGGCGTATTCCGGGTCACTCACCCCCGAGGACCTGATCAAGACAGTGGAGGCGACCGGCTACACCGCAGCTGTGCCTGTCCCGAAAGTCGACAGGCCCGCGGCAGGTGACGGTGAGGTTGACGAGCAGGACGACGAGGTCTCCCGTCTGCGACAACGCCTGGTGATCTCCGCGATCCTGAGCCTGCCGGTTCTGCTCCTCTCGATGATTCCGCCCTTGCAGTTCGACAACTGGCAGTGGCTGTCGCTGACCCTGGCCTCTCCCGTTGTGGTGTGGGGCGCCCTGCCGTTCCACCGGGCCGCGTTCACCAACGCCCGGCATCGCGCGGCGACCATGGACACCCTGATCTCGGTAGGTGTCAGCGCCGCGTGGCTCTGGTCGCTGTGGGCACTGTTCTTCGGCGGCGCCGGGGTGGTCGGCGAGCGGATGGCTTTCAGTATCATGCCCGCACGCGACGACGGGGTGGCACACATCTACCTCGAGGCCGCCGCCGTGGTCACCGTCTTCATCCTGGCCGGGCGCTACTTCGAGGCCAACGCCAAGAAGCGTTCCGGCTCAGCGCTACGGGCCTTGCTGAACATGGGGGCCAAGGACGTCGCCGTCGTCCGGGACGGGGTCGAGGTCCGGATCCCGGTCGAGCAGCTCGCTCTCGGGGACATCTTCGTGGTCCGCCCCGGGGAAAAGGTCGCCACCGACGGTCTGGTCACCGAGGGCACCTCGGCGATCGACGCCTCGATGCTTACCGGCGAGTCAGTCCCGGTCGAGGTCGGTCCCGGCGACCTCGTGGTCGGTGCGACAGTCAACGCCGGTGGACGGCTCATGGTCCGTGTCACCCGGATCGGCGCGGACACCCAGCTGGCGCAGATGGCACGCCTGGTCGAGGACGCCCAGAACGGCAAGGCGCAGGTCCAGCGCCTGGCCGACCGGATCTCCGGCATCTTCGTCCCGGTCGTCATCCTGCTGGCTTTGAGCACCTTGGCCGTGTGGCTGCTGACCGGACACTCGGTGACCGCGGCGTTCACCGCCGCCGTGGCCGTCCTGATCATCGCCTGCCCCTGCGCGCTCGGGCTGGCCACCCCCACCGCGCTGATGGTCGGCACCGGACGTGGGGCTCAGCTCGGCATCCTTATCAAGGGCCCACAGATCCTGGAGTCCACCCACAAGGTCGACACGATCCTGCTCGACAAGACCGGTACCATCACCACCGGCAAGATGAGCGTGGCAGCGGTCCACGCGACGGCTGACGAGACCGTGGCTGAGATACAGACTCTTGCCGGCGCCCTGGAGGACGCGTCCGAACATCCCATTGCCAAAGCGATCGTCGTTGCCGCAAAAGCAGCCCACGACGACACCCTGCCCACGGTTGCAGACTTCAACAACCACGACGGCAGGGGAGTCTCAGGGGTCGTGGACGGCCATACGGTACTAGTGGGCCGCCGCACCTGGCTCGCCAAAGAATGGTCGATCAGCCCCCCCGCCGACCTGGCTGCCGAAGCCGACACGGCAGAGAGCCGTGGCCAGACCCCGGTCTGGGTGGCCTGGGACGGCGCCGCCCGCGGCGTGATCGTGGTGTCCGACACCATCAAGGACACCTCGGCGCAGGCGATCGAGCAGTTCCGCGCGCTCGGGCTGCGACCGATCCTGCTCACCGGTGACAACTCCAGGGCCGCCCACGCGGTCGCGGCCCTGGTCGGCATCAGGCCCGAAGACGTCATCGCCGAGGTCCTGCCCGCCGACAAGGTCTCAGCAGTCAAAACCCTGCAGGACCAGGGAAGCGTCGTGGCGATGGTCGGCGACGGAGTCAATGACGCCGCCGCACTGGCCCAGGCTGACCTCGGCCTGGCCATGGGCACCGGCAGCGACGTGGCCATCGAGGCCTCCGACCTGACCCTGGTCCGCGGGGACCTGCGCTCAGCAGCGGACGCCATACGACTGTCCCGTTCGACGCTGAAGACCATCAAGGGCAACCTCTTCTGGGCCTTCGCCTACAACGTCGCAGCCATCCCGCTGGCCGCCCTTGGTCTGCTCAACCCGCTGATCGCGGGCGGGGCCATGGCATTCAGCTCAGTCTTCGTGGTCAGCAACAGCCTTCGCCTGCGCCGTTTCTCACCGGTGACCGACAACCAAGCGTCGACCAGCTAACGACGACAAAACCCTAGGAGCGTGTGTCGGAAACAACTTTCAGGATTGACAGTCGAGGATGACGGTCAAAATCCTGGCTTCCAGGGAGCGGTTGCCCGTAATTCAGGGTTCTTGGCCATCAAAGTGGAGCGTGGCGATCGGCTCCTCCGTCAGATTTGTATTACGGACACACGCTCCTAGTATTTCAGCCGGGCACAGCCCCGCGCTCCAGCTGCCGGGACCACCAAGCGCAGTTTGACGCACTGACCGGGCCGCAAGCCGGAAGATCATCGTCGGGACCGCCTCCACCCGCGGGATCCGCCCCGAGCTGCAGGGCCCTGGAGGCCACTGCGTCGAAAATAGCGGTGAGTGTGGCCGTCTCGGTGAGCTAGGCGGCTTCGATGGCGTCGAAGCGGACGGTGTAACCCAGACGGTTGGCGTCGCGGATGATGCGTCGTAGGGCTCGTTGTGGGTCACACTTGGCGTGGTAGTCGCCGCCGAGGTCGTGGTAGTCGGTGTTCTCAGATAGGACGTGCCAGACCGCTGTCAGGATGGAGTGTTCGATGGCGACCAGGGCCTTGAGTTTGCCGATGCGTCGGGAAAGACGCCGGTAGCGTGCACCGAGGAAGGTGGTGTCCTTGGTGCGGTTGGCGGCCATCGCTGCGACGCCCAGGGCGCCGGTGAGCCAGTGGTCGCCGTGTCGGGTGTGGGCGGGTTTGTTTCGTTCACCGGACTGGTTGAGTCCTGGGACGACCCCGGCCCAGGAGGCCAAGTGTCCGGCGGTGGGGAAGCGGCTCATATCGCCGCCGGTCTCGGCGATGATCACCTCTGCGACGTCTTGTCCGACCCCGGGGATGGTGTCCAGCCGGGCGAGGGTGTCACGAAAGGGTGTCAGGGCTTCCTCGATCCGGGTGGAGAGCTTGGCGGTGTCCTTGTCCAGGGCGTCCAGGCGGTCCAACTGCATCCGGCACAGGAACGCGTGGTGCTCGCTGAACCGGCCGACCAGTGCCTGGACCAGGGCGGGGATCTTGGTGCGCATCCGGCCCTTGGCCATCTGCGCGAGGACCTGGGGGTCGCGTTCGCCTGCGATCAGCGCTTCGAGCATCGCCCGGCCGGACACTCCCAGGATGTCGGTGGCCACGGAGCTGATCTTGATCCCCGAGTCTTCCAGTTCCTTCTCCAGCCGGGAGGCTTCACGGGTGTGCTCGCGGGACAGCGTGGTCCAGCGACGGGTCAGGTTCCCCAGCTGGCGGATGGGTTGTGGAGGTACGAACGATGCCTTCAGTAGCCCGCACTCACCCAGCTGTGCCAGCCACATCGAGTCGGTCACATCGGATTTGCGTCCAGGGAGCCCCTTTGCGTGGGCGGGGTTGACCAAGATCACGTCCAGGTCGTCTTCGAGCAGATAGAAGGGTGGGCGCCAGTAGTCTCCGTAGCCTCCATCGCGACCAGGGTGACCTGTTGTTCGACCAGCCAGTCCCGCAGCTGCAGCAGCGCGTTGGTAGTCGTGGCGAAGGTGCGTACCTCGGTGTGGCGCTGGTTGGCCCGGGCTCCCGGGCTGCGCACACACGCCTTGACGTCCTTCTTGGATACGTCCAGCCCTGCACAACGGTCATGTAGAAGATCCACGACCGGCTCCCTTCCCTGTTCGTTATGGGCGAATTCAGGCGGTCGTCGCAACGATGGGCCTTTCGGGGTCAAACAGTAGCCGCTGCATGGCTTTTGCGGGTGTGATGCCACCCAGTGTCTTGCGGGGTCTGGCGTTGAGCTCTGTGGCGACCTCAAGAAGCCTCTCAG
>JBBRZQ010000141.1:0-11972 GCA_038236535.1 Actinomycetales bacterium | reverse complement strand
GGAGATGGACATGGAGTCTGCCCGCAAGATCCTGGAAGTCAATGTTCTGAGTGCTTTCAGCTGGACCAAGAAGGTGGTGGCGGCCGGCCTCGGCACCACCGAGGTGCCCGGCGGGGCCATTGTCAACGTCGCCTCGATCGCGGGCCTCGGGGCCACCGGTCTGCTGGGCTGGTATGCCGTGAGCAAGGCCGCGCTGATCCACCTCACCACCGAGCTGGGCTATCAGCTGGGGCCGGACATCCGGGTCAACGCGGTGGCTCCCGGCATCGTCAAGACCGACTTTGCCCAGGCCCTGTACGCCGGCCGAGAGGCCAAGGTGGCCAAGCGGTACCCGCTCAAGCGGCTCGGGGTGCCGCAGGACATCTCCGGGGCCGTCTCGTTCCTGCTCTCCGGCGACTCGTCCTGGATGACCGGCCAGACCATCGTTCTGGATGGCGGCGCCAGCCTGGCCGGTCCCATGTGAGCCCCGCCGATACGGTGAGCTCCGACAAGACGGTGAGCTCCGACAAGACGGTGGGCTCCGACAAGACGGTGGGCCCTGTCGGCAAGGTGAGCGGGGTCGAGCCGGCAGGCCTCTTTGAGAACCAGGTCATCGTTGTTACTGGCGGCGGCCGGGGAATCGGCGCAGCCTATGCCCGGATGTTCGCGGCCGGGGGCGCGAAGGTTGTCGTGAACGACCTTGACCGCGACGCTGCATCTGAGAGCGCCGCCGCGGTCGGCGGGGTGGCCGTGGCCGGTGACGCCTCGACCGAGGCCGGCGTTGAGGCCCTGATCGGCGCGGCCACGGAGCTGGCCGGGCCGGTCGACGTCTACTGCGCCAATGCCGGGGTGGCCCGGTCAGGGCTGGTCGACGTGCCCGAGAAGGCCTGGGAGGTCTCCTGGCAGGTCAACGTGATGGCCCACGTCCGGGCCTCCAGGGTGCTGGTCCCGCAATGGGTGTCGCGCGGTCATGGCATGTTCATCTCCACCGTCTCGGCCGCGGGGCTGCTGACCATTCCCGGTGCCGCCCCGTATGCGGTGACCAAGCACGCCGCCTTCGCGTACGCCGAGTGGCTGATGATGACGTATCGCGATGCCGGGGTGCGGGTGCATGCCGTCTGCCCGCAGGGGGTGCGCACCCAGATGCTCGAGAACTCGGGGCCGGCCGGCAGGGCGCTCATGGAGGCATCGGCCATCGAGGCCGACGACGTCGCGGCGGCGTTGCTGGCCGCGATCCAGGACGAGCAGTTCCTCGTCCTGCCGCACCCGGAGGTCGGTGCCATGTATGCCGGCCGCGCGGCCGACCCTGACCGCTGGCTGAAGGGGATGCGGCGGCAGAGCACGTCCCTGCCGTCGGACTGGACCAGGGGCGGGCCGGCAGCTCCCTAGGTTGCCCGGTCCTCGAGGTTGCCCGGTCCCCGGGGGCGGTAGCCGGGGGCCGGTAACCGGGGTGGTGGCCCGGTACCCTCCCGGGTGGCTCAGGCCCGCGGGTGGCTCAGTCCTTGGGGCCGCCGGCCACGTAGATGATCTGGCCCGAGACGAACCCTGCCTCTGCGCTGGCCAGGAACGAGATGACGGCCGCGATGTCCTCGGGCTGCCCGACCCGGCCGACCGGGATCTGTGCGGCGGCGCTGAGCAGGAGCTCCTCGAACGTGATGTTCATCCGCTTGGCGGTCGCCCTTGTCATCTCGGTCGCGATGAAGCCGGGCGCCACCGCGTTGGCCGTCACGCCGAAGGGCCCGAGCTCGATGGCCAGTGTCTTGGTGAATCCCTGCACTCCCGCCTTGGCCGCCGAGTAGTTGACCTGGCCGCGGTTGCCCTGCGCCGAGGTCGAGGACAGGTTGATGATCCGGCCGTATTTCGCCGCGGTCATGTGCACCTGCACTGCCTTGGTCATCAGGAAAGCGCCCCGCAGGTGGACGTTCATGACCGCATCCCAGTCCTCCAGCGGCATCCTGAAGATCAGGTTGTCGCGGGTGATGCCGGCGTTGTTGACCAGGATGGTGGGGGCGTCGAGCTCCATGGTGACCTGCGCGACGGCGGACGCGACTCCTTCGGGGGAGCTGACGTCCACTCCCACCGCGATGGCGAGGCCGCCGGCCGCGGTGATCGCCGACACCGTCTCGGCGCAAGCCGCCCCGTCCAGGTCCAGGACGGCCACGGCGTTGCCATCCCTGGCCAGGCGGATGGCGGTGGCGGCCCCGATGCCGCGGGCCGCCCCGGTGACGATCGCGGTCCGCTGGATGCTGATGCTCACAGATGCCTCCGAGGGTTGTTGGGCTGCCTGGCTGAGAGTGCGGCTGCTTCCCGCTCCGGAAGCTAGGCCAGGACTCGTCGGCCGGCATTGACCAGCGGCTCGACGATGCTGCCGATCTGGTCGAAGCCGGGGCCGACCGTCTGGCCGCTGGCGTACCGGAAGTGGATCCCCTCGCAGATGACCGCGAGCTTGTAGTACCCGAGCGCTGTGTACCAGGGCAGGTTGCTGACATCCAGACCCGAGCGATCGGCATACCGCTGGATCAGCGACTCGAGTGACGGGAAGCCGTTGTGCGGGCCCATTCCGTCCGAGACGATGCCGACGACTCCGGGCACCGGAGCCGCGTAGACGGGCAGCAGGCCCAGGTCGCACAGGGGGTCGCCGAGGGTCGCCATCTCCCAGTCCAGCACCGCCAGGATCTGCTGGTCCGGGCCCACCAGGACGTTGTCGAGCCGGTAGTCGCCGTGCACCACGCTGGCCCGCTGGCTGGCCGGAACCCCGGCCGCCAGCAGGTCAGCGAGCGTGTCGATGCCCGGCACGTCCCGGGAACGGGAACGCTCCAGCTGCTGGGCCCAGCGGCGCACCTGCCGCTCGAGGAAGCCGTCGGGATGGCCGAAGTCAGCCAGGCCCACCGCGGCCGGGTCAACCTCGTGCAGGTCGGCCAGCGTGTCGATGAGGTGATCGGCCAGCGCGGTGCGCTGGGCGTCGTCCAGCTTCTCGGTGTCCCGGGTCCGGCGCAGGATCGAGCCCTCGACGTACTCCATCACGTAGAACGGCGCCCCGATCACGCCCGGGTCCTCGCACAGGGTCACCATCGCCGGCACCGGCACGCTGGTGGGCGCCAGTGCCGACATGACGCGATACTCGCGGGCCATGTCGTGAGCGGTCGCCAGGACGTGGCCCAGCGGTGGCCGGCGCAGCACCCACTCGTGGACGCCGTCGGTGATCCGGTAGGTCAGGTTGGACTTGCCGCCCTCGAGGAGCGTGGCGTGCAGCGTCAGACCGGCGGATCCGGTGGCGCCGCCCTCAGGGGCGGCGCTGCCGTCAGCGGCATCGCTGCCGTCAGGAGGGCTGCTGAAGGGCGCGAGGTAGCCGGTCAGCGCGTCAAGGTCCAGCCCGTCAGCCATGGCGCGAGCCTACTAAGCGGGCGCTTAGTGCGGAAGCCTGCCGAGTGTGGCACCCGTCACGAATCCTTCAGGCGCACCATGCCTTCCTGGGCAACGGTCGCGAGCAGGACGCCGTCCGCGCTGAACATCCGTCCGGCGACGAGCCCGCGTCCCCCCGAGGCCGAGGGAGAGGACTGCGTGTACAGCGTCCATTCGTCTGCCCGGCCGGGCCGGTGGAACCACATCGCGTGGTCGAGGCTGGCGACCCGCAGCCGGCTGTCCGACCAGGCCAGGCCGTGCTTGCGCAGCACCGGCTCGAGCAGCGAGTAGTCAGAGCAGTAGGCCAGCACCGCGGCGTTGATCAGCGTGGAGTCGGGCATCGTGCCCATCGCCTTGAGCCAGACGCTCTGCCGTGCGGCGAGCTGTCGTCCGGGCTCGATGTAGATGGCGCCTTCGTTGTGGCGCAGGTCGATGGCCTTGTCCTTCGACCAGAAGTTGGCCTGCCGGTTGTCGATCCCGGCGAACACCTCGGCCAGGGTCTCCATCCGCTCGGGGTCCGGCGCGGCCGGGATGTGGTCCTGATGGTCAAGGCCCACTGCCTCGGTCTGGAACGAGGTGATCATCGACAGGATGGGCATGCCGTTCTGGATCGCCTGAACCCGGCGGACCGAGAACGAGTGCCCGTCACGCAGCCGCTGGACCGCGAAGCGGATCCGGTGGTCAGGGTCTCCGGGACGCAGGAAATAGCCGTGCAGCGAGTGGATCCGGCGTGGGTGCTCTGCCGCGTCGTCGAGGTCCTCGACGGTTCGGCCGGCCGCGATCACCGACTGGGCGAGCACCTGGCCTCCGAAGACCCGGCCGTGCGGCATCGGCTGGCTGCGACCGATGAAGACGTCTGCCTCGTACTCGCCCAGCTCGTTGGCGTTCGACAGGCTGCCGACCGGCGGACCGATCGTGATGTGCGCAGAGCCGGCCGGCTGGAGGTCGAGGACGTCGAGCAGGTCCTCCAGCGGGCTCAGGGGGGCGTCGTTCTCAGGGATGGTCACGGAGGTGACGATATCCGCACTGCTGCGATGATGACGCCATGAACCAGCGCCCCTACCGCGTCGACGTCCCGCTTCGATGGTCCGACATGGACGCCTACGGGCACGTCAACAACGTCCAGTTCCTGCGTCTGCTCGAGGATGCCCGGGTGATCGGCTTCCAGGAGTGGTTCGGCCAGGATCGCAGCCTGCTCAACGAAGGCGTCCTCGTCGCGCGCCATGAGATCGAGTATCTGGCACCGCTGGACTTCCGCCATGCTCCGATCACGGTGGACATGTGGGCGACCAAGATATCGGGATCCAGCTTCAACCTCGCCTACGAGGTGCGTGACCCTGCCAGCTTCGGCAGTGTCCTGTATGCGCGGGCCGAGACGACCCTGGTCGCCTACGACTTCAAGTCGTCGAGCCCCCGCCGGCTCCGCCCGGACGAACGAGAGGTGCTCAGGGGAGTATCCGGCGATCCGGTGCCCTTCCGCTGGCGTGACCGGCCGCTCAGGGGGCAGTGAGCGGTCGCACCCTGGTGCGTTGACCGCTGACCATCGCCAGGGCGGCTACGGCGGCCAGGGACAGCCAAATCAGCACGAAGACGCGGATGTCAGAGCCGCCGGGGTTGTGCATCGCGGCGAAAACCGCGCTGGCTGCGGAGATGCCCAGGACGCTGCCGAGCACGTCGGACACCTGCAACGACGCCGACGTGCGCCCGTGGTCGCGGACCGCTGACAGGGACAGCGAGAGCACCGAGGTAGACGACATGGCCAGCCCCATGCCCAGCCCGGCCAGGGTCGTGGCCACCCCCATCAGGTAGTAGTGCCAGTCGAGCTGGGCGATCGCGGCCAGCAGCAGGACGCCCACGGTCAGCGACGCGCCACCGGCCACGACGAGCTCGGAGCGGCGGTTGCGCAGGAGGTGCTGGCCCTGGATGAAGGACCCGGTCGACCAGCCGAGCGCGCCCACCGTGAGCATGACCCCCGCGGTGGTCAGGCTCAGGTGCCGCTCGTTGACGAGCATGAGCGGGATGAACGTCAAGGAACCGTTGAAGGCGGCGGTCAGCAGGAAGCGGCTCATCATCACGGCCGGAAGCCCGCGGGACATCCTCAGCGTGCCGGCCGGGACCAGCCGTGGCGCGGTCAGCGCGATACCGATCAGTCCCAGCGCGGCGAGGACGGCGGGAAATGTCTGGGCGCTCGTCAGCTGGGTGGAGCCCCACTGCATGGCGCCGGCGGAGATGGCCACCCCCAGACCCAGCAGCGCCAGCCGCCGGTGTCCCGACAGGTCGGCCGGCCGGTCGGGGTCATCAGGAACCCCCGGTCCGGTGATCTGGTCACGCTGGGTGCTGACCACCGCGAAGGTCACCGCGATGGGGGCCAGCACGATCAGGAAGACCCAGCGCCAGGACCAGGTCGTGGTCAGCCAGCCGGCGATCGGCGGCCCGATCAGCGAGGGGAGCACCCAGGCTGCGGAGATCCAGCTGAAGACCTTGGGCCGCAACGCATCCGGGTAGGCCCGGCCGATCACGACGTACAGCGCCACCACGATCAGCCCGGCGCCCAGGCCGGCCACCAGACGTCCGGCCAGGAGCATCGTGAACGTCGGTGCCAGCCCGGCCATCGCCGAGCCGGCCACCATCAGCAGCTGGCCGGCGAACAGCGAGGGCAGCGGGCCGCTGCGGTCCGACCAGACCCCGGCAACCACGATGCCGAGCAGCTCGGCGGTGAGCATGAACGAGAACGCGAGGCCGTAGGACCGGACCGCGTCGAGGTCCTTGGCCACCGCAGGCATCGCGGTCGAGATGGCCATGGCCTCGAACGCGACGATGGTGACCAGGGCCAGCAGGGCGACCGTCAGCAGCCGGTACGTGGACCCCATGGGACCGCCGAGGCGCTGCCGTTCCCGTCCCGGGCGGATGCCGGTCGTCACCGGCGCGACGTCGTCATGGGGCGCTCACGGATCCGCGGGCTACGCGCTCAGCCAGACGGTGGTGTCGGTGGGCACCAGTCCCTCCGGCGTCAGCGGGCCGCTGGAGACCAGGGCGAGGGAGCCTGCGGGCACGGCCACCGGCTGCGCGCCGAGGTTCGTGATGACCACGACCCGCTCTCCGGTCGCCGGCTCGTTCATCAGGGCCACGACGTCGTCGGGGTACCCACCGAGCCAGCTGAGCGAGCCTGCGCCAAGCCCGTGCTCGCGACGGATGGCCAGCAGCGCCCGATACAGCTCGAGGGTTGAGCCTGCGACACCCACCTGACGGTCGACGGCCAGGTCGGCATAGGAGGTTGGCTGCGGCAGCCACGTCTGCTCGCAGGGACCGAAGCCGTATGACGGGAGGTCGCCCTGCCACGGCATCGGCACCCGGCAGCCGTCCCTGCCCCGCTCGGTGTGACCGCTGCGCGGCCATGCCGGGTCCTGGCGGACCTCGTCGGGCATGTCGGTGGAGTCGGGCAGCCCCAGCTCCTCGCCCTGGTAGAGATACGAGGAGCCGGGCAGGCCCAGCATCAGGGCCGTGGCGGCCCGGGCCCGGCGCAGTCCCAGTGCCGCGTCCGGCTGAGGGTCGCCGATGCCGATCCCGTGGGGGCGCGGGGTGCCCACCGGGAAACCGAGCCGGGAGGCGTGGCGCACGACATCGTGGTTGGACAGCACCCAGGTGGTGGGGGCGCCGACCAGGTCCGCCGCGATGTAGGACGTGGTGACGGCGTCCCGGATCTCCCCTGCCCGCCAGCTGGTCTGCAGGAACGGGAAGTTGAACGCCTGGTGCATCTCGTCGTCACGGACATACCGGGCGAGACGGTCCGGGTCCTCGACCCAGGCCTCGGCGCAGAGGATGCGGTCGTTGTCGCCCGAGTAGCCGGCTGCCTCGGACGGGTTGTAGGAGTTCAGGATCTGCCGCCACGCCTGGTAGACCTCGTGGACGCCGCCCTGGTCCCACATCGGCGGCTTCTTGCCGTGGTGGTCGTGGGGGAGCCCGTCGACGTCACCGAGCAGGTGCAGCGGCTCGTCCCAGTCGGGCAGACCGGCTTCCTTGACCAGTGCGTTGGCGACATCGACCCGGAAGCCGTCGACGCCGCGGTCCAGCCAGAACCTCAGCACGTCCTCGAACTCGGCGCGGACCTGCGGGTTGTCCCAGTTGAAGTCGGGCTGCTTGGCCGCGAACAGGTGGAGGTACCACTGGCCGGCTGAGCCGTCCGCATTCGTGGTCCGGGTCCAGGCCCGGCCACCGAAGACGCACAGCCAGTTGTTCGGCGGCAGGTCCCCGCCGGGGCCGCGACCGTCGCGGAAGATGTAGTGGTCCCGCTCCGGGCCGCCCGGCCCGGCGGTCAGCGCGGCCTGGAACCACGGGTGCTCGTCGGAGGAGTGGTTCGGGACGAGGTCCACGATGACCTTGAGGCCGAGGTCGTGGGCGCTGCTCAGCAGGATGTCGGCGTCGGCCAGGGTGCCGAAGATCGGGTCGATGTCGCGGTAGTCGGCGACGTCGTACCCGGCGTCTGCCTGCGGGGAGACGTAGAACGGTGAGAGCCAGAGCGCATCCACGCCGAGGTCGCGCAGGTAGGGGAGCCGGGCGGTGATCCCCGGCAGGTCCCCGATCCCGTCGCCGTTGCTGTCGGCCCAGGAGCGCGGGTAGACCTGATAGATCACCGCGTGGCGCCACCAGGCAGGCTCGGCGGCGGGGCGGGGGTGGACCAGCGATGGTGAGGCGTCGGTCGCGGGCAGGTCACTGTCGGTGAAAGCGGTAGAGATGTCAGTCCTCCAGAGAGTTGACCAGGGACTGTGCCGCCCGGTCGAGATATTCGCGCAGGATCAGGTCGTTCTCGGGGGCGAGGTGACACGAGTCGACCGCCGCCATCATGTGCGTGAGCCACCGGTCCCGCTGGGTGGCGGTGACCTCGAACAGGGCGTGTCGCATCCGCAACCGCGGGTGTCCCCGGTCCTGCGAGTACGTCGTAGGGCCCCCCCAGTATTGCTCAAGAAACATCCTGAGGCGTATCTCGGCCGGGCCGAGGTCGTCGTCGGGGTAGAGCGCACGCAGCTCCGGGTCGCCGGCCACGCCCAGGTAGAACTGGTGGGTCAGCCGCACGAACGTCTCGTGTCCGCCGATGAGGTCGTAGAAGCTTTCGGTGGTCACCGCACCAGTCTGTCAGGCTCAGGGCCGGGGGCCACCCTGCCCTGAGGGATACGGCGGTGCGGCCGGCGCCCGGATCCCGGCCGCGTCCAGAGCTGCCTTGACCCGCTCCCGGATCTCCCGGGACACCGGGAAGTTCTCGTTCGGCGCGCACTTGGCGATGATCCGGATGGTGACGACCCCGCCCGTCATCGACTCGACCCCGGCGACCACGGGCTCCTCGAGCAGCCGCGTCGTCCACTCCGGCGCCGCGTCGAGCTCGCTGGCGACCCCGCGGATCAGCGGCAGGACGGTGTCCAGGCTCTCGTGGTAGCCGACCTGGATGTCGACCACGGCCGTCGACCAGCCCTGGGACCGGTTGCCGATCCTGATGATCTCGCCGTTGCGGATGTACCAGACGATGCCGCTGGCATCCCGCACCTTGGTGATCCGCAGCGTGACGTCCTCGACGGTGCCGATCGCCTCGCCGGTGTCGATGACGTCGCCCACGCCGTACTGGTCCTCAAGGATCATGAAGATGCCGGACAGGAAGTCCTTGACCAGGCTCTGCGCGCCAAAGCCGAGCGCGACCCCGACGATGCCTGCCGAGGCCAGCAGCGGGCCCAGCGGCAGGCCGAGGGCGCCCATCACGGTCAGCAGGGCCAGCGCGACGATGACGAACGTCGAGGTGCTCTTCAGGACGGCGCCCATGGTGGCGGCACGTTGGGTGCTGCGGGCCTGGTTCAGCCCAGTGGCCGAGGCAATGACGCGGGAGGCCCGGCGGGGGGCCTGGCTCTCGCGCGCGCTCGCCCGGGCCATCGCGCCGTCGACCACCCGGTCGATGGCGCGATGCAGCAGCCATCGAAGGATCACCGCGCCAACCAGGGTGCCGACGATCGTCAGGGCCGGACCGATCAGAAACCACCACTGCGCCACGGCCTTGTTGCTCAGGTCTTCCAGCGTGCCCTGCGGGGAGAGCGGGTGTAGCAACGACAGTGAGTGCACGCCAGGCGGGCCGGCGGCAGGGGGGGCGAAGGTCATACCCACCATCCTCGCCAATGGCGGGGGGGCATGCATCCCGCGCCACTCGTGAAAGACTCGTTGTAACCATTGACACGCGGCGAGACGCTGCCTTTCCGAAAGAGATGACGTGCCGAGTCCCGAACCCACGCCCGAACTCACCGAGCTTGCCCGCGCTTCCGGGGTGGCCACCGAGTACTGGGACTGGCAGGGCAACCAGGTCATCGTCAGCGCGCAGACGATCTCGGCGGTGCTGCAGGCTCTTGGTGTCGACACGTCCGACGCCGCCGCCATCTCGAGATCCCTGGCCGGGGTGCCGGACCGCACGTGGCGCCGGACCCTGCCCCCGATCGTTGTCTGCCGCCAGGGCGCGGCCAGGTGGCTGCCGGTGCATCTGGCAGACGGCGAGGCGCTCACGGTGTGGACGGTCCTCGAGGACGGGACGCGTCGCGGCCTGGGACAGATGGACAACTACGTCAACCCCCGGACGATCGACGGCCTGCTGACCGGCGAGGCGACCTTCGAGATCCCGGGCGACCTGCCCCTGGGCTGGCACACGATCAGCGCGCGGATCGGCGAGCGGACCTTCTCGTCCACGCTGGTGGTCTCACCCCAGGCTCTGGTCCTGCCACCTGCGCTGCAGCGCGGACGGGCGTGGGGTCTGCTGAGCCAGATGTACTCCGTCCGGTCCCGTCAGTCCTGGGGCCTTGGCGACCTCGCGGACCTGGCCAACATGATGGCCTGGGCAGCGGCCGACCTCAGCGCAGACTTCGTCCTGGTGAACCCCCTGCATGCGGCCGAGCCGGTCGTCCCGATCGAGCCCTCGCCCTACCTGCCCACCTCACGGCGCTTCGTCAACCCGATCTACATCCGGGTCGAGGACATCCCTGAGATGGGCTACATGTCCTCCGCTGAGCGTCAGCTGATGGAGTGGCATGCCGATGACGCCAGGACGCTGAACGACGCGGACACGATCGACCGTGATGCGGTCTGGTCGGCCAAGGTCGCGGCGTTGCGCACCGTCTTCAACCAGCCGCGTTCCTGGCGACGCGAGCGGGCTTTCAGCTCCTTCTGCGATCGCGAGGGCCAGGGGCTGCTCGACTTCGCCACCTGGTGTGCCCTGGCCGAGAAGCACGGGCTGCCGTGGGGCGAGTGGCCGGCGGAGCTGCAGGACCCGCACAGCCCCGCCGTCGACGCCCTGCGCGACGAGATCGGCGAGGATGTCGAGTTCTACCGGTGGCTGCAGTGGATCGTCGACGAGCAGCTGGCCGCCGTCCAGCGACAGGCCATCGAGGCCGGGATGTCGATCGGGGTCGTTGCCGACCTTGCGGTGGGGGTCCATCCCCAGGGCGCGGATGCCTGGGGGCTTGCCGACGCGCTGGCGCGCAAGGTCACCGTGGGCGCCCCGCCGGATCAGTACAACCAGCGGGGCCAGGACTGGAGCCAGCCGCCGTGGCGTCCGGATCGCCTCGAGGAGCTCGGTTACGCGCCGTACCGGGACATGCTGCGCACCGTCCTGCGCCATGCCGGCGGGATCAGGATCGACCACGTCATCGGGCTCTTCCGGCTGTGGTGGGTTCCGGAGGGCCTGCCGGCCAGCGAGGGCACCTACGTGCGCTATGACCACGAGGCCCTGATCGGCATCCTGGCGCTCGAGGCGCACCGGACGGGCGCACTGGTGGTCGGCGAGGATCTGGGCGTGGTCGAGCCCTGGGTCCGCGACTACCTGCGTGAACGGGGCATCCTCGGCACCTCGATCCTGTGGTTCGAGAAGGACGACCAGAACAGGCCCCTGCCTGCCGAGGCCTATCGCGAGCTGTGCCTGGCCACGGTGACCACCCATGACCTGCCGCCGACAGCCGGCTACCTCGCCGGTGAGCACATCGACCTGCGCGAGGAGCTCGGACTGCTGACCCGCCCCGTCGACGAGGAGCGCACCCAGGACGAGGCGGCTCGCACAGCCGTCCTCGACATGCTGGTCGAGCGAGGTCTGCTCAGGCCCGGCGCTTCCGGGACCGACGTCATCGAGGCCCTGCACCGGTTCATCTCCTGGACGCCGGCCAAGCTGCTCGGAGTTGCCGTTCCGGACCTGACCGGTGACCACCGGGTGATGAACCAGCCGGGCACCGATGAGGAGTACCCGAACTGGCGGCTGCCGCTGGCCAGCGCTGACGGCAAGCCGGTCTTCCTGGAAGAGCTGATGGCCTCTCGCTGGGCCCGCCGGCTGGCCCGCTGCGTCGCCCAACGCTGAGGTCGCCCAACGCTGAGGTCGCCCAACGCTGAGGTCGCCCAACGCTGAGGTCGCCCACTGCTGAGGCCGTGCAACGTTGCGGGCGGGCAGCTTGCGGTCGTGTGCTGCGGTCGTGCAAGCGCAGCGGTCGGGCAGCGCAGGGTGCCGGCCTCGAAGCACACTGTGCCGGCATGGGAGCACGATGGGCTGTGGGTGCTCCCAAACCCTATGCCCATCGCCGAGATTG
>JBBRZQ010000140.1:0-12108 GCA_038236535.1 Actinomycetales bacterium | reverse complement strand
GGCATCAGAGGGCATGAGCGACGCAGGAGAGAGGGACAACCTCCCGGCCACACCCGGCACTGTTCCCGAGCCAGTGGTCATCGGTTCGCGACAGGGCATGTTCGGGGCTTCCCAGGGTGGCGACACCAGCGGCTATGGCGGCCTGGTGGCTCCGGTGCTCTTCCCGGCTGCCTCTGTGCGCCCCTATGGCGCGTACTACGACGAGGTCGCTGACCAGCTGGAACGCGCCCTCGCCGGCGACGGCCCGGCATACTCACAGGCCGTCGAGCGGGTTGTGGTCGACCGTGGCGAGATGACCATCTTCGTTGCTCGCGAGCATCTCGTGGGCGTCGCACGCGCGTTGCGTGACGACCCGGCGCTGCGCTTCGAGATGTGCACCGGCGTCTCCGGGGTCCACTATCCGCATGAGAGCGGCCGCGAGCTGCACGCCGTCTACCACCTCCGGTCGATCACCCATGGCGGCCGGAAGGTCCGCCTCGAGGTCACCTGTCCGCAGGACGACTGCCACATCCCGTCCATCGTCGAGGTCTACCCGGCCAACGACTGGCACGAGCGCGAGACCTGGGACATGTTCGGCATCGAGTTCGACGGTCACCCGGCGTTGACCCGGATCCTGATGCCGGACGACTGGCCCGGTCACCCCCAGCGCAAGGACTATCCGCTTGGCGGCATCCCGGTGGAGTACAAGGGTGCCACCATCCTGCCGCCGGACCAACGCAGGTCGTACAACTGATGGAGTCGTGTAAGTGATGACTGAACAGACTCGCGACATCTATGCCACCTCGGTGGCCGACACCAAGGACGCCAAGGGCGCGAAGGTCTACAACGCGTCCGGCGGCGACTGGGACGCCATCGCCGATGAGGCGTTCTCGCTCCACGAGGAGCGGATCGTTGTCAACATGGGTCCGCAGCACCCCTCGACCCATGGTGTGCTGCGCCTCATCCTCGAGCTCGACGGCGAGTCCGTCACCGAGGCCAGGGCGGGCATCGGCTACCTGCACACCGGCATCGAGAAGAACATGGAGTTCCGTACCTGGACCCAGGGGGTGACGTTCTGCACCCGGATGGACTATCTCGCGCCGCTGTTCAACGAGACGGCCTACTGCCTCGGCGTCGAGAAGCTGCTCGGCATCACCGACCAGATCCCCGAGCGGGCCAGCGTCATTCGCGTGCTGATGATGGAGCTCAACCGCGTTGGCTCTCACCTCGTCTGCCTGGCCACCGGTGGCATGGAGATGGGCGCGACCACGATCATGACGATCGGCTTCCGTGAGCGGGAGCGGATCCTGGCGATCTTCGAGATGATCACCGGCCTTCGGATGAACCACGCCTACGTCCGTCCCGGCGGTGTGGCCCAGGACCTGCCCCGGGGCGCCATCGACAAGATCCGGGACGCCATCCCGCTGATCCGTCGTGGTATCGGCGAGCTCGAGATGCTGCTCAACGAGAACCCTCTGGTCAAGGGTCGGATGGTGAACGTCGGCTACCTCGACCTCACCGGCTGTATGGCGCTGGGCATCACCGGGCCGATGTTGCGTGCGACAGGCCTGCCTCATGACCTGCGCAAGTCCGACCCCTACTGCGGCTATGAGACCTACGACTTCGAGGTGCCTGTCCGGGAGACCTGCGATGCCTACGGCCGGCTGCGGGTCCGCATCGACGAGATGTACCAGTCTCTGAAGATCGCCGAGCAGGCCGCGGCCAGGCTGCAGGGTGCCGAGTCGAGCACCAACCCGGTCATGGTGGAGGACAAGAAGATTGCCTGGCCCGCACAGCTGGCCATCGGCGCAGACGGGATGGGCAACAGTCTGGACCACATCCGCGAGATCATGGGCACCTCGATGGAGTCCCTCATCCACCACTTCAAGCTGGTGACCGAGGGCTTCAGGGTCCCGCCCGGCCAGGCCCACGTGGCGATCGAGTCGCCCAAGGGAGAGCTGGGGGTGCACGTCGTCTCCGATGGTGGCACCCGCCCCTACCGGGCGCACTTCCGCGAGCCGTCGTTCAACAACCTCCAGGCCGTTGCGGCTATCTGCGAAGGCGGCCAGGTGGGGGACGTCATCGTGGCGGTCGCCTCGATCGACCCCGTGATGGGAGGCGTGGACCGATGACACACACCGACGACACCCCGAACTACGGCGTGGTGCCCTCGACCGACCTGGCGGTCTACCCGGACGACGTGCTGGCCGGCCTTCGGGCCGACGCCGAGAAGGTCATTGCCCGGTATCCGCGTGAGCGTTCCGCCCTGCTGCCGCTGCTGCATCTGGTGCAGTCGGTGGACGGGTACGTGTCCCCCCGCGGTATCGACCTGTGCGCCGACCTGCTGGGCCTGAGCGGCGCAGAGGTGAGCGGCGTCGCGACCTTCTACACGCAGTTCAAGCGGCACCCCAACGGGCAGTACACGCTCGGGGTCTGCACGAACACGCTCTGCGCGATCATGGGCGGCGACGAGATCTGGGCCTCGGTCAGCGAGTACCTCGGCATCGGTCACGACGAGACCACGGCCGACGGGATGGTCACCCTCGAGCGGATCGAGTGCAACGCGGCCTGTGACTACGCACCTGTCGTGATGGCCAACTGGGAGTTCTTCGACAACCAGACTCCCGCGTCCACCAGGGCCCTGGCCGACGACCTGCGATCCGGCGCTGCGGTCACCCCCACCCGGGGGGCGTCGAGGGTGTGCAGCTTCAAAGAGGTCTCACGGGTCCTGGCCGGTTTTCACGACGGACTGGCCGACGAAGGCGTCGGTGCCGGCCCTGCCTCGCTGGCCGGCCTCAAAGTCGCTCAGGCCGTCAAGGTCAACGACGGGAAGGCGAAGAAGTGAGTACTCAGCTGACTCCGATCCTCACCAGGTTCTGGGATGACCCCCAGTCCTGGACGCTGGCGACCTACGAGAAGAACGACGGCTATCTGGCGCTGAAGAAAGCGCTGACCATGCCGCCGGCCGATCTGGTGCAGCTGACCAAGGACTCCGGCATGCGTGGTCGTGGTGGTGCGGGCTTCCCGACCGGGATGAAGTGGGGTTTCCTGCCTCCGCCCGACGGTGGCCCCCGCTACCTCGTGGTCAACGCGGACGAGTCCGAGCCGGGCACCTGCAAGGACATCCCGCTGATGATGGCGGCCCCCCAGATCCTGATCGAGGGCGTGGCCATCACCTCGTTCGCCATCGGCTGCACGCATGCCTTCATCTACCTGCGCGGCGAGGTGGTCCACGTCTACCGCCGGCTGCTGCGCGCGGTCGAAGAGGCCTATGCCGCAGGCTATCTGGGCAAGAACATCCTCGGGACGGGCTTCGACCTCGATGTCACCGTCCATGCTGGCGCCGGGGCCTACATCTGCGGCGAGGAGACGGCGCTGCTGGACTCGCTGGAGGGCCGGCGTGGCCAACCACGGCTCAAACCGCCGTTCCCGGCCGTGGCGGGCCTCTACGCCCGGCCGACCGTCGTGAACAATGTCGAGTCCATCGCGTCCGTCCCGGCGATCCTGCTCCACGGCGCCGACTGGTTCGCCGATATGGGCACCGAGAAGTCGACAGGTTTCGGCATCTTCAGCCTCTCGGGCCACGTGAAGCATCCGGGGCAGTACGAAGCGCCGCTGGGGATCACCCTGCGCGAGCTGCTGGAGATGGCCGGCGGGATGCGCGACCCGAACCACCCGCTGAAGTTCTGGACCCCGGGCGGCTCGTCCACCCCGATGTTCACCGACCAGCACCTCGACGTTCCGCTGGACTTCGAGTCCGTTGCCGCCGCCGGCTCGATGCTCGGCACCCGCGCGCTGCAGATCTTCGACGACACGGTGTCGGTGGTCCGGGCGGTCTCGCGCTGGACGGACTTCTACGCTCACGAGTCGTGTGGCAAGTGCACGCCATGCCGTGAGGGCACGTTCTGGCTCAAGCAGATCATGGAACGACTCGAGCTCGGCAAGGGCACCCAGGACGACATCGACAAGCTCCTCGATATCTGCGGCAGCATCCTGGGCCGCTCGTTCTGCCCGCTGGGCGACGGTGCCACCAGCTGTGTCACCTCAGCGGTGCAGTACTTCCGCGAAGAGTTCGAGCTAGGCATGACGACCCCTGCCGCGGAGAAGTTCCCGCCGGCTGCCTCGACGCTGTTCGCGAAGGAGAGCGTGTCCGCATGAGCGTGACCACCACCAACCTGGTCAACCTGACCATCGACGGCGTCGACGTCAGCGTCCCCAGGGGCACCCTGGTGATCCGCGCCGCCGAGCAGATCGGCATCCAGATCCCGAGGTTCTGCGACCATCCGCTGCTGGAGCCCGTGGGTGCCTGCCGTCAGTGCGTGGTCGAGGTGGCGACGCCAGGCCCCGACGGTTCGCTGCGGCCCATGCCCAAGCCGATGGCTTCTTGCACCACCACGGCCAGCGAGGGCATGCAGGTCAAGACCCAGCAGACCTCGGCGATGGCGGACAAGGCCCAGAGCGGCCTGATGGAGCTCTTGCTCATCAACCACCCGCTCGACTGCCCGGTCTGTGACAAGGGCGGCGAGTGCCCCCTGCAGAACCAGGCCATGTCCAGCGGGCGGGCCAAGAGCCGCTTCGAGGACGTCAAGCGCACCTACCCCAAGCCGGTCAAGATCTCGTCGCAGGTGCTGCTCGACCGTGAGCGCTGCGTGCTGTGCGCACGATGCACCCGTTTTGCCGACCAGATCGCCGGAGACCCGTTCATCGCGCTGGTCGAGCGGGGTGCCCTGCAGCAGATCGGCATCTTCCAGGAAAAGCCGTTCGAGTCCTACTTCTCCGGCAACACGGTCCAGATCTGCCCGGTCGGCGCGCTGACCGGCGCGGCATACCGCTTCCGCTCGCGGCCGTTCGACCTGGCCTCCACCCCGAGCATCTGTGAGCACTGCGCGAGTGGCTGCGCGACCCGCACCGACCACCGTCGTGGCTCGGTCCTGCGCCGGATGGCCGCCAACGATCCGGCGGTCAACGAGGAGTGGAACTGCGACAAGGGCCGCTGGGCCTTCACCTATGCCAGTGGTAGCGACCGGATCACCGAGCCGCTGGTGCGTGACCACGACGGCAACCTGCAGGTGGCTTCCTGGCCCGAGGCCCTCGATGCCGCTGCCAGCGGACTGCTCGCGGCTCGCAACGCCAAGGGTGTCGGCGTGCTCGTCGGCGGCCGGGTCAGCAGCGAGGACGCCTACGCCTACAGCAAGTTCGCCCGGGTTGTCCTGCAGACCAACGACATCGACTTCCGGGCCCGCCCGCACTCTGTCGAGGAGGCCGACTTCCTGGCCAGCAACGTCGTAGCCACCGGCCCGACGGGTGAATCAGGCGTTGGAGCTATCACCTACACCGACATCCAGGCTGCCAAGACGGTGCTGCTGGTGGGCTTTGAACCCGAGGACGAGTCGCCGATCGTGTTCCTGCGCCTGCGCAAGGCCGTCCGCAAGAACAGCACCGCCGTCTTCGCGGTCGCTCCGCTGGCGTCCCGTGGTCTGGACAAGCTCAGCGGCACGTTGATCACTGCTTCCCCCGGCGCCGAGGGCCAGGTTCTGCAGGCTCTCCTCGAGGGCCCGGCGGCTGGCACCCCTGGCGCCGGCAACCTGGCGGCTGCCCGTGACGGGCTCGGGGCCGAGCGCGCCCTGATCCTGGTCGGCGAGAGGCTCGCGACCGTCCCCGGTGCATTGTCGAACGCTGCCGCCCTGGCACACGCCACCGGAGCCCGGCTGGCCTGGGTTCCCCGGCGCGCGGGGGAGCGTGGTGCGCTCGAGAGTGGCGCGCTGCCCAATCTGCTGCCCGGCGGCCGCCCTGTCCTGGAGTCCCGTGCCCGCGCCGAGGTGGGTGCGGCCTGGGACGTCATCGGATTGCCGGCGCAGGTCGGCCGGGACACCGCGGCCATCATCGATGCGGCTGTCTCCGGCGAGCTGAGCGGTCTGCTGGTCGGCGGCATCGATCCGGCAGACCTCGTCGGCCCGGCTGCCTTCGACGCCCTGGCGAAGGCCTTCGTCGTCTCCCTGGAGCTTCGGGAGAGCGCAGTAACCGACGTTGCGGACGTGATCCTGCCGGTTGCCGCCCATCAGGAGAAGGCCGGCACCTTCGTCAACTGGGAGGGCCGGGTCCGGCCCTTTGAGGCTGCGCTGCCCACCAGCGCGATGAGTGACCATCGGGTGGTGGATCTGCTGGCCGCCGAGATGGGCGAGTCCCTGGGGGTCCGCACCTTGTCGGCCGTCCGCGCAGACATGCGTGCCCTGGGTCCGTGGACCGGGGAGCGTGCTCCGGCTCCGGCGGTGAAGGCGCTCGAGGCTCCTCGCCCCCTGGCCGGCCAGGCCGTGCTGGCCACCTGGCACCACCTGCTGGACTCCGGCCGGATGCAGGACGGTGAGCCGTTCCTGGCCGGGACGGCACCCCGGACCCGCGCGCTGCTGTCCACCGGGACTGCTGCGGCGCTCGGTCTCGCTGAGGACGACACCGTGCGCGTCAGCACCGCAACCGGTGCCCTGACGGTCCCGGTCAGCATCCGGGAGATGGCTGACGACGTCATCTGGCTACCTACCAACTCTCCCGGGTCCACGGTGCGTTCGACGCTGGGCGTCGATGCCGGCACTGCGGTCTCGCTGACCAAGGGCGGCGTCGCATGAGCCTCATTGCTTCTCTGGCAACAGGTGTTCAGACGGGCGCTCACGCGATCGCGCCGACACTGGCCGGCACCGACAACCCGATAGCGGACTTCAGCGACACCCCGTGGTGGCTCTCGCTGGTCAAGGCGCTGTTCATCTTCGTCTTCCTGATGGTCAACACCCTGCTCGTGATCTGGTTCGAGCGCCGGGTCATCGGCCGGATGCAGCAGCGCCCCGGCCCGAACAGGGCCGGTCCCTTCGGTCTGCTTCAGACGCTCGCGGACGGGATGAAGCTGGCGCTCAAGGAAGACGTGACGCCCAAGAACGCCGACAAGGTCGTCTTCCTGCTCGCGCCGATCATTGCCGGCGCCATGGCTTTCGTGTCCTTCGCGATCATCCCGATGGGGCCGATGGTGACCATGTTCGGTCACCGGACGCCACTGCAGCTGACCGACACTCCCGTTGCCGTCCTGCTCGTCCTTGCCGTTGCCGGGGTCGGTGTCTACGGCATCATCATGGCCGGCTGGTCCTCGGGCTCCACGTACCCGCTGCTGGGAGGGCTTCGCTCCACGGCCCAGGTGATCTCCTACGAGATCGCGATGGGCCTGTCGCTGGTGGCCGTGTTCATGTACAGCGGCTCGATGTCGACCTCACAGATCGTGGCCTCACAGAAGAGCCTGTGGTTCGCCGTCACGCTCGTTCCCTCCTTCCTGGTGTACGTGGTGACCATGGTGGGGGAGACCAACCGGCTGCCCTTCGACCTTGCCGAGGGCGAGGGCGAGCTCACCGGCGGTTTCCACACCGAGTACAGCTCACTGAAGTTCGCGATGTTCTTCCTCGGCGAGTACGTCAACATGTTCACCGTCTCCGCGCTGGCGACCACCATGTTCCTGGGTGGCTGGCAGGCGCCTCCCGGCATTGCCGCGATCAACGACGGCATGTTCAACCAGGGCTGGTGGGGACTGTTGTGGTTCGTTATCAAGCTGTGGGCCTTCATGTTCTTCTTCGTCTGGCTGCGCGGGTCGCTGCCACGGGTGCGCTACGACCAGTTCATGCGTTTCGGCTGGAAGTTCCTCATCCCGGCGACCTTGCTCTGGGTCGTCGCGGTGGCCTTCATCCACGGTGCCCAACTGGCCTTCTTCGGCGCGAACACCGGCATGGCGAGCATCATCATGGTCGTCATCTTCGCCGCCATACTCCTGCCGGTCGCCTGGATCTGGGAGGGCAGGCACGAGGCTGCCAAGGTTCCGGTGGAGCACCCTGAGGAGATAGACCCGTACGCGGGGGGGTACCCGATTCCGCCGCTGCCCGGTCAGCGCCTGATCGAGCCGAGCCTGCAGGGTGCGCGATCCGTTTCCGGCTCTGCCGACTCTGCTGGTGACCATCCCGAACCGACCGATCAGGAGGACGCCCGTGGCTGACGACCGGGAGAAGCCCAACTTCTTTGCGACAATGTTCCCGCAGGTGGCCGGGTTCGGCGTCACCTTCTCGACCATGTTCCGCAAGCTGGAGACCGAGGAGTATCCGGAGGTCAAGCGGCCGACCCAGCCTCGCTATCACGGTCGCCACCAGCTCAACCGGCATCCGGACGGCCTCGAGAAGTGCGTTGGCTGCGAGCTGTGCGCCTGGGCCTGTCCGGCCGACGCCATCTATGTCGAGGGTGCCAACAACGACGACAGCGAAGGCGGCAGCGGTCGCTTCTCGCCGGGCGAGCGATATGGGCGCGTCTACCAGATCAACTACCTGCGTTGCATCTTCTGCGGCCTGTGCATCGAGGCGTGTCCCACCCGTGCGCTGACGATGACCAATGTCTACGAGCTGGCCGATAACAGCCGCGACAAGCTGATCTTCGAGAAGCACCAGCTGCTGGCGCCTGTTGCGGAGGGGATGGTTCCTGCGCCGCACCCGATGGTGGACGGCTTGCGGGAGCGTGACTACTACCAGGGCAAGGTCGCCAAGGCCACGCCCGAGCAGCGTGCCTGGGCTGACGCGCGCGAGGCCGAGCTCGCAAGGGCTGCCAACTCAACTGAGGCGAGTACACGATGACCAGCGGTGGTGAAGCAGTCCTCTTCTGGGTCCTGGCCCCGATCAGCGTGCTGGGTGCGCTGGGCCTGCTCTTTGTCCGGAAGGCCGTGCACGTTGCCCTCGGCATGGCGCTGGTCATGATCAACCTCGGCGTCTTCTACATCGCCCAGGGCGCCGACTTCCTCGGGATCGTGCAGATCTTCGTCTACACCGGCGCGGTCATGATGCTGTTCATCTTCGTGCTGATGCTTGTCGGCGTCGACGCCGCGGACTCCCTGGTCGAGACCATCAGGGGCCAGAAGATCGCCGGCCTCCTGCTCGCCGTGGGGCTGGGGGCAGCGCTCGTCGCGGCCATCGGCTCCGTGACCTTCGCTAGTCCGGTCGGTCTCCGGGAGGTCAACGCCGCGGGCAACGTCACCGGCGTCGCCAACCTGATCTTCACCAAGTACGTCTGGGTCTTCGAGGTCACCAGCGCATTGCTCATCGTGGCAGCCCTTGGCGCCATGGTGCTGGCCCACCGGGAACGACTCACTCCCCGCCCGACCCAGCGTCAGTGGTCCGAGCGGCGCTTCCTGGTCGGCAAGAACCTGGCCGGCCTGCCGGCTCCCGGCGTCTACGCCCGACGCAACGCGGTCGACACCCCGGCCCTGTTGCCCGACGGAACTCCCAGCGAGGCGTCCGTATCGCGGGTCCTCACCGCACGCGAGCAGGTCACCGACCCGGAGACCTTCGCCGGGGCCGAGCGAGCGATCGCGCGTGACATCGAAGAGGGCAGCAACCGATGAACCTGGTCAACTACATCTACCTGTCGACAGTCCTGTTCTCGATCGGTGCCGCCACGGTGCTGGTGCGCCGCAACGCCATCGTGATCTTCATGGGCGTCGAGCTGATGCTCAACGCGACCAACCTGGCTTTCGTCACCTTCGCCCGTATGCATGGCTCCCTGGACGGTCAGGTCATCGCCTTGTTCGTCATGGTCGTCGCGGCTGCTGAGGTTGTCGTCGGACTAGCCATCATCATGGCCATCTTCCGTGCCCGCCGTTCCGTCTCGGTCGACGACGCCAACCTGCTGAAGCTGTAAGGGGCACAAAACATGCATCTGGTGCAACTTTCCGCTGCTCATCTCAGTCAGCTGGCGAGCACGCAGGCCGTGCAACCTGCCACGGGAGTGACGTCCCTGGCCTGGCTGCTCGTCGCCCTCCCGCTGCTTGGCTCGGCCATCCTCCTGTTCGGCGGACGGCGGACGAACCGCTTCGGACCGACCCTGGCGACGACGATGTCCTGGGCCAGCTTTGGCCTCGGGGCTGCGATCTTCCTCGCGATGGTCAGCAGGCCCAGCGCACAGCGTGCCGAGAACCTGTTCCTCTACAAATGGATCCCGGCCGGGACGTTCCAGCTCGACGCCGGCATGCTGCTCGATCCGCTGTCGATGTGCTTCGTCCTGCTGATCACCTTCGTCGGGTCGCTGATCCTGGTCTACTCACTGGCCTACATGGAGCACGACCCGGACAGGCGCAAGTTCTTCGGCTACCTCAACCTGTTCATCGCCTCGATGCTGCTGCTGGTCCTGGCCGACTCCTACCTGCTGCTGTACGTGGGCTGGGAGGGTGTGGGCCTGGCCTCATACCTGCTGATCGGCTTCTGGAACCAGATCCCGGCCAACGCCTCCGCGGCCAACAAGGCGTTCTTTGCCAACCGGGTCGGCGACTTCGGGGTCACCGTGGCGGTCATGCTCATGTTCGTCACCTTCGGCTCGGTCAGCTTCGCCGGCGTGAACGCCGGGATCGCCGGCGCCAGCCAGGGCGCCCTCACCGCGATCGGCCTGGCGTTGCTGCTGGGCGCCTGCGGCAAGTCGGCGCAGTTCCCGCTGCAGAGCTGGCTCGGCGACGCGATGGCCGGCCCCACACCGGTATCCGCGCTGATCCACGCCGCGACCATGGTCACCGCCGGTGTCTACCTCGTGGTCCGCAGCGCGCCCATCTTTGAAGGCGCACCGACCGCCCAGACCCTGGTGGTCATCGTTGGTGCCATCACCCTGATCTTCGGGGCCATCGTCGGTTGCGCCAAGGACGACATCAAGAAGGTGCTGGCAGCCTCGACGATGAGCCAGATCGGCTACATGATGCTGGCCGCCGGGCTCGGTCCGGTCGGCTACGTCTTCGCGATCTTCCACCTGCTCAACCATGGCTTCTTCAAGGCCGGTATGTTCCTCGGCGCCGGTTCGGTCATGCATGGCATGAACGACCAGGTGGACATGCGACGGTTCGGCAACCTGTCCGGTGCCATGAAGATCACCTGGGTCACTTTCGGCATCGGCTGGCTGTCCATCATGGGAGTTCCGCCGTTCTCCGGCTTCTACTCCAAGGACAAGATCATCGAGACCGCCTTCATCGGCGAAGGCTGGCGACCCTGGATCTTCGGCGGCGCAGCACTGATCGGTGCCGGGATCACCGCCTTCTACATGTCGCGCCTGTTCTTCATGACCTTCCAGGGCAAGAAGCGCTGGCCCAAGGACGCCCACCCTCACGAGTCCCCGAAGAGGATGACCGTGCCGATGATCATCCTCGCCATCGGCTCGGCCTTCCTGGGCCTGATCCTCGGCCCGACCAATGCCATCCAGGACTGGTTGGCACCGGTCTTCGGGCCTCAGGTCGAGGGCGAGCCGGTGATCGCCGTGCCGGTGCTGGTGACGGTGACACTGCTGATCGTCGCGGCAGGCATTGCTCTGGCCTGGCAGCAGTACTGGCACGAGGCGGTTCCGGTGGTTGCCCCGGTGGGGTCGCCGCTGACCCGGGCCGCGCGCAGGGACCTCTACCAGGACGACGTCAACGAGGCACTGTTGATGCGGCCTGGCCTCCACCTGACCCGCTCGCTCGTCTTCTTCGACACCCGGGGTGTTGACGGGGCGGTCGGCGGAATGGCTGCCCTCATCGGCGGTGCCTCGGCACGATGGCGCAGAGTCCAGAACGGATTCGTGCGCTCGTATGCCCTGACGATGCTCGCTGGCGTCGTTGTGATCCTTGGTGCCGTCTGGGTGGTGCAGTGATGTCCAACTTTCCGTGGCTGACAACGATCGGCCTGATCCCGCTGGTGGGCGCTCTCATCGTTGCCTTCCTGCCCTCGAGCCTGGCTGGTAAGGCCAGGCAGATCGCCCTCGGCTTCTCCGTCGTCGCCCTGCTCGTCACTGTCGCCGCAGCCTTCCAGTTCTCCACGGTCTCCACCCAGCAGTTCCAGCTCTCCGAGCTGCATCCCTGGATCGCCGCGTTCGGCGTGAGCTACTCGGTGGGCGTGGACGGCATCGCGCTCGTCCTGATCATCTTGTCTGCCATCCTGGTGCCCGTCTGCCTGCTGGCGGCCTGGCATGACGTGCCCGATCAAGGCCGTCGCCAGCAGACCTACTTTGCTCTCATGCTGGTCCTTGAGACCTTCATGATCGGGGTCTTCGCGGCGACCGACGTGTTCCTGTTCTACGTCTTCTTCGAGGCGATGCTGATCCCGGTCTACT
>JBBRZQ010000139.1:0-12147 GCA_038236535.1 Actinomycetales bacterium | reverse complement strand
GTGGACATCGCCCCTCACCGTGGCCAGCACGATCCGCGCTTTGGCCTGTCGCGCGGAGCCATCGGCGTTGCCCTCGATGAACGGCTCGAGATAGGCCACGGCGGCTTTCATCACCTCTGCCGACTGCAGCACGAAGGGCAGCTGCATCTCGCCCTTGCCGAACAGCTCGCCGACCGTCCGCATCCCGTCGAGCAGGTTGTCGTTGATGATGTCCAGGGCCTTGTCACCCCGGTCGAGGGCGGCTTGCAGGTCGTCTTCGAGACCCTGGCGCTCGCCGTCGATGATGCGCCGGCCAAGTCGCTGCTCCAGCGGCAGGGCGGCGAGCTCTTCGGCCCGGGCGTCCTTCAGCGAGGCCTGGTCCACCCCCTCGAACATCTCGAGCAGGCGGCTCAGCGGGTCGTACGTCAGCTCGCTGCTGCCCGGCTCACCGGCCCAGACCCGCCGGTCATAGACGAGGTCCAGGGCCACCTCGCGCTGGTCCTGCGGGATTCGCGCGATCGGGATGATCCTGGCGGCGTGCACGATGGCCGAGTCGAGCCCGGCCTTCACGCACTCGTGCAGGAACACGGAGTTGAGGACGACCCTGACGGCAGGCTTGAGACCGAACGAGACGTTGGAGACGCCCAGGGTGGTCTGCACCTCAGGGAAGAGGCGTTTGAGCTCGCGGATGGCCTCGATGGTCTCCAGGCCGTCGCGGCGGGTCTCCTCCTGGCCGGTGGCGATCGGGAAGGTGAGCGTGTCGACGATGATGTCCTGCACGTTCATCCCCCACTCGCCAGTGAGGGCGGTGATCAGCCGCCTGGCCACCGCCACCTTGTGCTCGCGGGTCCGGGCCTGACCGGTCTCGTCGATGGTCAGCGCGATGACCGCCGAACCATGCTCCTTGACGATGGGCATGATCCGGGAGAAACGTGAGCCCTCACCCTCACCGTCCTCGTAATTGACCGAGTTGACGACAGCGCGCCCGCCCAGCAGCTCGAGGCCTGCCTCGACCACGGCCGGCTCGGTCGAGTCGAGAACCAGCGGCAGGGTGCTGGCGGTGGCAAAACGGCTGACGATCTCGTGCATGTCCGCCACGCCGTCACGGCCGACATAGTCGATGCAGACGTCGAGCAGGTGCGCCCCGTCCCGGGTCTGGTTGCGGGCGATCTCGACGCACTCGTCCCAGCGGGAGGCCAGCATCGCCTCCTTGAACGCCTTGGAGCCGTTGGCGTTGGTGCGCTCGCCGATCGACAGGAACGAGGTGTCCTGCCGGAAGGGCACTGCGGAGTACAGCGAGGCGACGCCGTGCTCTGGGTGCGGCCGACGCTGCCTGACCGGCGTTCCGCCGACCGCCTTGACGACCTCGGCGAGGTGGGCGGGCGTCGTACCGCAACACCCGCCGACCAGAGCCAGCCCGAACTCCTTGACGAACTGGGTGTGCGCGGCCGCCAGCTGCTCAGGAGTGAGCGGGTATGCCGCGCCCACCTTGGTCAGCATGGGCAGCCCGGCGTTCGGCATACAGCTGATCGGGATGGTGGAGTGCCGGGACAGGTGACGCAGGTGCTCACTCATCTCGGCCGGGCCGGTCGCGCAGTTGAGGCCGATCAGGTCGATCCCGAGCGGTTCAAGGGCGGTCAGCGCCGCGCCGATCTCGGAACCCATCAGCATGGTGCCGGTCGTCTCGACGGTGACATGGACAATGACCGGTAGGTTCTCACCGGCCGCGCTCAGTGCGCGCTTGCAGCCGATCACCGCTGCCTTGGCCTGCAGCAGGTCCTGGCACGTCTCGATCAGCAGGACGTCGACACCACCGTCGATCAGCCCGCGGGCCTGCTCGGCATAGGCGTCGCGCAGGGTGGCGAAGGCGACGTGGCCCAGCGAGGGCAGCTTGGTCCCCGGCCCCATCGAGCCGATCACGAATCGCGGCTGCCCGGGAGTCGACCAGTGAGCCGCAGCCTCGGCGGCGATTCTCGCGCCGGCCTCGGCCAGCTCGTAGATGCGCTCGGAGATGCCGTACTCGCCGAGGTTGGCCAGGTTGGCGCCGAAGGTGTTGGTCTCGACCGCGTCAACGCCCACCGCGAGGTAGGCGTCGTGAACGCCGCGTACGACGTCCGGGCGGGTGATGTTGAGGATCTCGTTACAGCCCTCGTAGCCCTGAAAATCGGCCAGCGACGGGTCTGCGGCCTGGAGCATGGTGCCCATCGCGCCGTCGGCCACGAGGACCCGTTCGGCAATGGCAGTGCGGAAGAGGTCAGAGCGGCTGCTCACGTTAGGTCCGCCTTCTCTATGGTGGGATCGACGGAAGTCTATCGGCGGGTTATCAGGCGGCCCAACCATGATTCCGTAGTCTGGTCATCTCAGACCACTGCGTAGCTATCGGAGGACCACTGGTGATTGAGCTAGCGGATGTGCCAGAACTGCGCGACCCGCTCATGATCGCAGCCTTCGAGGGCTGGAATGACGCAGGCGAGGCTGCCACCGCGGCCATCGAGCATCTCAGCGAGGTGTGGAAGGCCGAGCCGATCGCGGCCATCGACCCGGAGGACTACTACGACTTCCAGGTGAGCCGCCCGCGGGTCGTCCTGGATGAGGGAAAGCGCAGGATCAGCTGGCCCACGACGCGCATCCTGCTGGCCACCTCGACGTCACTGAGCCGCGACATCATCCTCGTCCAGGGGATCGAGCCATCGACCCGCTGGAGGTCGTTCACCATCGAGCTGCTCGAGTTCGCCCAGCAGCTGGGGGTCACCACCTTCGTGACCCTGGGCGCTCTGCTGGCCGATGTGCCGCACACCCGGCCGCTGCCCGTCTCGGCCACCTCGGAGCACGAGGACGTGGCCCGGCGTTTCGACCTCGAGACCAGCAAGTACGAGGGTGCCACCGGCATCGTCGGGGTGCTGGCTGACGCGGCCGCCCAGTCGGACGTGCCCGCGCTGTCCTGCTGGGCCGCGGTTCCGCACTATGCCGGGGGCACGCCGTCGCCCAAGGCCACCCTCGGGCTGATCGCCAAGCTGGAGGAGCTGCTCAACCTGTCGATCCCGCACAGTGACCTGGCCGAACAGTCACGAGCCTGGGAGCACGGGGTCGACGAGCTGGCCGAGTCCGACGACGAGGTGGCCGAGTACATCCGCTCGCTCGAGCAGGCCTCGGACACGGTCGACCTGCCCGAGGCCAGCGGGGACGCCATCGCCCGGGAGTTCGAGCGCTACCTACGCCGTCGTGGAGAGGAACCCCCCACCGGTTAGAGCCGGATGCCGAGCAGAGCGTCCAGCGCCCGGCCGACCAGACCTGGCGCGCCGAGCTCGGTGCCCTCGGTGCCCCCGGTGCCCCCGGTGCTGAGGCTTGCGCTCGCCCACTCGTCGACCGCGGCCAGCGCTCCCGGCGCATCAAGGTCGTTGGCCAGACACTCCCGGACCCGGGCAATGGTCGACTCAGCCGGCGGTCCGCCGTTGCCCGACAGTGCGGCGCGCCAGGTCGCCAGCCGCTCCTGAGCGTCCGTGAGGACCTGGTCGGTCCAGTCCCAGGGAGTCCGGTAATGGTGGGCCAGCACGACCAGCCGGATCGCCATCGGGTCTATCCCTGAGCGGCGCAGCGTCGAGACCAGCACCAGGTTTCCCTTGGACTTGCTCATCTTCTCGCCGTCCAGGCCGACCATCGCCTGGTGGACGAAGGCCAGCGCGAACGGCGAGGCGCCGGTGATCCCGCAGGCCTGGACCGCACTCATCTCGTGGTGCGGGAAGGTCAGATCGGTGCCGCCTCCCTGCACGTCAAAGGTCATCCCGAGGTAGTCCAGCGCGATGGTCGTGCACTCGATGTGCCACCCGGGCCGTCCATCGCCGAGGTCCCCGCCGGGCCAGGAGGGCTCCCCGTCGCGAGCGGCGCGCCACAGCAACGGGTCCAGCTCATCGCGCTTGCCGGCACGGTCGGGGTCTCCCCCGCGCTCGGCGAAGACAGCCATCATCTGGCTGCGGTCCCAGCCGGAGACCGTGCCGAACGCCGGGGCCGACGAGAGGTCGAAGTAGATGTCGGCGGCTCCGGGGGCCCCCTCACCCTCAGCCAGGCCCACCCGGTATGCCGTTCCCCCCGACAGCAGGTCCGTGACGGCCTTGACGACAGAGGGAACACCCTCGATGACGCCGATGTAGTGGTCCGGGGCGATCACGGCCAGCGCCGTCATGTCCTCGCGGAAGAGCGCGATCTGGCTCTCGGCGAGCTCGCGCCACGGGATACCGTCGCGCTCGGCCCGCTCGAGCAGCGGGTCGTCCACGTCGGTGACGTTCTGCACGTAGCGCACCTGATGGCCCGCATCGCGCAGCGCCCGGCCGAGCAGGTCGAAGGTCACGTAGGTGGCGGCGTGGCCGATGTGGGTGGCGTCATACGGGGTGATCCCGCAGACATACATCCGTGCCGTCGGTCCCGGGGTCAGCAGGCGCAGGGCTCCGGAGGCGGTGTCGTGGACCCGGACCGGTAGTCCGGAGCCGGGGACAGCAGGAATGAACGGGGAAGGCCAGGATTTCACGCAGTGAGCCTAACCGAACCCGGTGAGACCGTCCGGGTCGACTACAGGGGGGGCCAGGGCACGGCCGGGCCGCGGCTGCCGGGCTCCGGGAACCGGCCGCCGTCCAGCAGCGTGCCGACCCGCCGGCTGACGGCCTCGACCTCGGACGGGGACAGCAGCACCTCCAGGGTCCGGGACGCAGGGCTTGCCGGGGTGCTCAGCCACCCCGACAGCCTCTCCAGCCTGGCCAGCTCGGCCGCCGGCAGTGGCTGGCCGACCCATCCCCACAGCACCGTGCGCAGCTTGGGCTCCACGTGGCAGCTGAGTCCGTGGTCGAACCCCCACAACGAGCCCTGCTGGTCCAGGACCAGATGGGAGCCCTTGCGGTCAGCGTTGTTGATGACCATGTCGAACACCGCGACGGAAGCAAGCTCGGGGGTATCAGCGTGGGCCACGACGACCGCCGTGCCATCGGACAGCTGCCCCTCGAACACGGGCAGCCAGCCAGGCCGGAGCTCGGCCGGGGTGACCAGGTCGACCAGTCCCCGGGAGGCATCCTCGACGACGTCGACCCACAGCTGGACCGAGCCCGGACCGAGCGGTCCATCCCTCAGCACCGTCGGAGGAACGAGATTCCAGCCGCCGACAGCCGACAGCACGAAGGCCGCCGCCTCACGCGCCGCCAGGGTGCCGTCCGGGAAGTCCCAGAGCGGCCGCTCACCGCGGACCGGCTTGTAGATCACCTGGGTCTGCACGCCGTCGAGCTCGAGCTGCCCGAGCAGCGCAAGGTTGCTGGCGTCGACCAGGCGTCCCTCGATCTCGATCTCGCCGAACGTCAGCAGGTCGAGAACGCGTGCGACCTCCTCCTGCGTGGACGGCGGGGGAAGACTCATCGTGCTGCCAGCCTGCTCAGCGTTTGTAGCCGTTGGCGCGGGGGCAGATGTGCCCGGTCGGGTCGAGCGGCCCGCCGCAGAACGGGCACGGGGGCCGGCCGGCCGCGACGACCTTGACGCAGCGACGGGCGAACGCCCGGGCCTGCGCGGGCTCGATGACGACTCGAAGGACCGTCTCGAGCTCGCCGGGCGCCTCGGGCTCCAGCACGGGCTCGCCCTCCTCGTCCACCACCAGCGGCTCTTCCTGCCCGTCATGGCACTCCACGATGACCACCCGGCGTTCGGCGTCCCAGCCGAGGCTCATCGTGCCGACCCGGAAATCGTCCTCGATAGGGGTGGCCAGCGGGGCCACATCCTCCAGCGCCTCGGCGAGAACCTCGACCGCGTCACCCGCGGCGAAGTCGTCGAGCAGGTCGTTGAGCCGGTCGGCGAGCGTGCTCACCTGTTGCTTCTCCAGCGACACAGAGGTCAGCCGCGCCCCGGCGCTGGCCTGCAGGAAGAAGGTCCGTTGCCCGGGAGGGCCAACCGTGCCCGCAACGAACCGATCTGGTGGGTCGAACTCAAGGACCGGCATACGAACGACCTTAGTTGGTCGACTCAGCGTCGGCGCCGCCTGCTCCTCCGCCCACCGGCGCGTCGCCCGCGGGCGGGACCAGGGCGGAAAGCTCGGTCCCGTCGTCGTTGACCCGGACCACGAAGGGGCGCTTGTGCGTGTAGCTCACCACCGACAGCGACGCCGGGCCCACCACGATCCTCTGGAAGTGGTCCAGATGGGCACCCGCCGCATCAGCCAGGATCGACTTGATCACGTCACCGTGCGAGACCAGCGCCCACAGGGCCCCTGGCCCGTGCTCGGCCAGGACCGCTGCATCGACCTCGCGGACGGCCTGCAGCCCGCGCGCCTGCATCTGCGCGATCGACTCCCCCGGAAAAACGTCGCCGTCGGGGAATCGCGCCGCGCTCGGCTGGTCCTGCACCGTTCGCCACAACGGCTCCTCGGCCAGCTCTTTGAGCGATCCGCCCGTCCAGGCGCCGTAACGGCATTCGCCGAGGCGCTCGTCCGGGGTCACCGTGACGTCAGCCAGGGCGCCGGCGACGATCTGCGCGGTCTCGAGGCATCGCTGCAGCGGGCTGGAGACCAGCGCCCGGACCGGCAGTCCGCCAAGCCGCCGGGCCAGCGCGGCGACCTGGCCACGTCCCACCTCATCCAGGCCGATCCCCTCGGTCCACCCGGCCAGGGTGCCGGTGGCGTTGGCGGCGGTGCGTCCATGGCGGATCAGCAGGCAGGTCGGCACGAACGCCACTTTACGGCCCGTTTGTGCACGAGACGCCAAATCGTGGTGACATGAACTCTGTGATCGTTGACCAGGCCGTCTATCGCGACGGACACCGGATTCCGTGCGGCGACCTCAGCGAAGAGCTCGAGGTGCTGCGAAGAGCCGAGGACGGGTTCATCTGGATCGGCCTCAAGGACCCGACCGACGCCGAGTTCGCGCTGGTGAACGAGGAGCTCAAGCTCCATCCGCTGGCCGTCGAGGACGCCATCAAGGGCAACCAGCGACCCAAGCTCGATGTCTACGACGACACCATCTTCGTGACGCTCAAGACGTTGCACTACATCGACGCGACCTCCGACGTCGAGACCGGCGAGGTGATGATCTTCCTCGGTGACCGGTTCGTGGTGACCGTGCGCCGGGGCGAGGCCAACCCCCTGGCGGGCGTTCGGGCCCGACTGGAGAACGCGCCGGAGCACCTGGCCCACGGCCCGAGCGCAGTCCTGTACTCGGTGATGGACTCGGTCGTCGACAACTACACGCTCATCGACAACGAGCTCAGCGAGGACCTCGACCTGATCGAGCAGCATGTCTTCGTCGGGGCCCGGGATGTCGATGCGACAGATATCTACCGGCTCAAGCGTGAGGTGCTGGAGGTCAGGCGGGCGGTCACCCCGCTCGCCCTACCCCTGCACCGGCTGCGGGCGGGAGACATCGCGATGATCGACAGCCAGGCTCTCCCCTTCTTCGGCGACATCTCCGACCACGTGCTGCGTGTCGCTGACCACATCGAGTCCTACGACCGGCTGCTCACCGACGTCCTGCACGCCCATCTCGCCCAGATCTCGGTGCAGCAGAACAACGACATGAGGAAGATCTCAGCCTGGGTCGCCATGGCTGCGGTGCCCACGATGGTGGCCGGAATCTACGGGATGAACTTCGACTACATTCCGGAGCTCAGCTACCACTGGGGCTACTTCGTCGTCCTGGGAAGTCTGGCCGTCGTCGTGTTCGGACTGTACCGGGGGTTCCGCCGGTCCGGCTGGCTCTGAGCCCTGCCCCCGCTGGCTCTGAGCCCTGCCCCCGCCGGGGTGACTCAGATAGCGGACAGGTATCCGGTCCCGAGGGCGATGGCCAGGCCCACTCCCAGAGCGACGCGGTACCAGATGAAGATCGTGATCGGGTGGTGGGCAACGAACTTCAGCAGCCAGGCGATGCTGGCGTAGGCCACGATGAAGGCGATCACGATGCCCACGATCATCGGGCCGACACCGGTCACGCTGGTCTGGACGTCCTTGCTCTCATACAGGCTGGCGGCCGTGAGCGCAGGGATGGCCATGAAGAACGACAGCCTGGTGGCAGTGACCCGGTCGAGCCCGTCGATCAGACCGGCCGAGATCGTGGCACCGGAACGCGAGACGCCGGGGATGAGCGAGAAGCACTGGACCAGTCCGATGATCAGGCCGTCACGCTTGGTCACTTCACCCTCACCCCGGACGACTCCGCGTCGCTCCAGGACGGTGTGACGCCTCTCAGCGGCCCACATCACGATGCTCCAGAGGATAAGGGCCGCCGCCACCACCCACACGCTGCGCAGACCGCCCTTGATCCAGCCTCTGGCCGCGAACCCCACCAGGGCAACCGGGATCGACCCGATGATGACCGCCCAGGCCAGCTGATAGTCATGGTGGCTGCGCTCCTCGGCATGAAGAAGACCGCGCAACCACGCGCTGAGCAGACGGACAATGTCCTTCCAGAAGTAGATCACCGTGGCCGCGATGGCACCCATCTGGATGATGGCGGTGTAGGCCGTGATGGCCTTGTCGTCCACCGTCAGCCCGAGCATCTGTTCGGCAATGGTCAGGTGGCCTGTCGAGGAGATGGGCAGGAACTCGGTGAGACCCTCCACGATGCCCAGAATGATCGCGTCGAAATAGGTGAGCACAGCGCTTCTTTCGTGAGGTCCGGTCGGTCAGTCACCCAGCCCGGACTCATCCAGGAGCTCGGCCATCGTGCGCACCACATGCAGACGTTCGTCCAGCGAGGCACCCTCGGCGGCGATGGTCAGCGTCGTGACACCGGATGCAGCGTAGCGGCTCAACCTGTCCCTGACCCGTTCACGGGGGCCGATAAGGGCGGTTTGGTCGATGAACTCCAGGGGTACGGCGGCAGCGGCTTCACGGTGCTGGCGGGCCAGGAAGAGATCCTGGACCTTTGCCGCGCCTTCCTCGAAGCCCATCCGGACGGCCAGTGCGTTGTAGAAGTTCTTCTCCCGGGAGCCCATGCCGCCGAGGTACAGCGCCGAGTAGGCCCGCAGCGGCACAGCAGCCATCTCCACATCGTCGTTGAAGATGACGGGGACCGTTGGCACGACATCGAAGCCGGCCAGACGATCCTGCGCGGTGCCACGACCGGCCCTGACCCGGCCGGCCTTCAGCGAGGCGAGCAGGTCAGCGGAGTACTCGGGGCTGAAGAACACCGCCAGCCAGCCATCGGCGATCTCGCCGGCCAGCTCAAGGTTCTTGGGGCCCACCGCGGCCAGGTAGATCGGCAGATGCTCGCGCACCGGGTGAATCGTCATCCTCAGGGCCTTGCCCGGGCCGTCGGGCAGGGGCAACGTCCAGTGCTTGCCCTGGTAGGCGACGGTCTCCCGGCGAAGGGCCATCTGGACGATGTCGACGTACTCGCGGGTACGTCCCAGGGGTGCGGCGAACCTGACGCCGTGCCAGCCCTCGCTCACCTGCGGGCCGGAGACTCCCAGCCCGAGCCGGAACCGCCCGCCCGACAGGGTGTCCAGGGTCGCCGCGGTCATCGCCGTCATCGCCGGGGTCCTGGCCGGGATCTGCATCACGGCGGACCCCAGGTCCACGTTCTGGGTCAGCGCCCCCACCCAGGCCAGCACCGTGGCGGTGTCCGAGCCGTAGGCCTCAGCGGCCCAGACCACCGAGTATCCGGTCCGGTCAGCCTCCTGCGCCAGCGCGATGTTGTCCGCGTCGTTGCCCATACCCCAGTAACCGAGATTGAGACCAAGTTTCATTGGGCGAGGCTATCGGCGGGCTGCCCCGTTGGGCAGGTCCCGGCGCCGCCAACGTACCGAGACATGCGACACAGGCGGAGGGGACAGCCCGGGCTCTCGGTGCACTGGGCACGATGCCCGGCGGCCTGGTCCCCCGCGAGCCGGATCCCGATGGTGGCCAATGAGATCGAGTACCTGCCCGCTCACGCCTGGTGGCTACTTCTTGGTGCGTGATGGCTCTTCGTCGTAGTCGCTGTCGTCCAGGCCCAGGTAGACGCTGCTGTCGCCCTCTTCGTCGCCGTGGTCGTCCAGCACCCCGTCAACCTCGTCGATCTCGTCATCGTCGTCATCGTCGTCATCGTCGTCTTCGTCAACTTCGTCGCCGTCGCCGCTGTAGATCTCCAGGGGGGTGACCTCGCCATACGACTCGAGCAGCGCGTCGTCATAGAGGTCGAAGGCGTCGGCGACCGCCTGATAGGCGGCCACAACCGTCGGGTCGTTCTCACCCCGGCGCGAGGCTGAGGCTTCAAGATGCCTCTCGAGAGAAGCGGTCAGTGTGGCCAGCGCGGCACGCGGGTCGGCTTTCATGCCTCGAAGGTACCGCCTTCTGCGACACAATGGCCAACGATGGTCGAGTATCAGTACCGCGTCATGGTCTTCCCGAGCGGAATGTCCCCCGGGGACCTCAGTCGCGCGATCGCCCAGGAGGCCGAGTACGGCCATTGGGAGCTCTCCAGGCTGCTCCTGTATTTCGGCGGCCGGCGCAAGGTCTGGCTGCGACGCAAGATCATCCGGGTCGAACGCACCGTCTGGAACGGACAGGTAGCCCAGCTGGAGTGAGCGACCCTCACGGGGCTGACCGGCACTGGCGAGCGGCCGGTTGGTAGTTCGGAACCGGCCGGCCGGCTGGTGGCCGGCCGCACCGGATCTAACAGGTTTCCAGGAAGCGCTTCAGGACCCGGGTGCCGAACTCCAGGGAGTCCACCGGGACCCGCTCATCGATGCCGTGGAACATGGGGGCGAAGTCGAGGTCCGCGGGCAGGCGGAGCGGGACGAAGCCGTAGCCGGTGATGCCCAACGTGCTGAGCGCCTTGTTGTCCGTGCCGGCCGAGAGGCAGTACGGCAGGATCGACGCGCCGGGGTCCTCAGCCCGCAGGGCCCGCTTCATCGTGTCGACCAGATCGCCGCCGAACGGGACATCCAGCGAGATGTCGCGATGCAGCACCTCGACGGTCACCTGCTCCCCGGCCAGCTCGGCGATCGTGGTCATCAGGTCGTCCTCGTGACCCGGCAGGAAGCGACAGTCGAGGCACGCCGTGGCGCTCTGCGGAATGACGTTGTGCTTGTACCCGGCGTCGAGCATCGTCGCCGTGGCGGTGTCCTGCAGGGTGGCCAGCACGAACCCGCGAGCTCCTCCCAGGTGGGCCAGGAGCTGCTCCGGCGATCCAACGTCAAACGGGGTGCCAGTGATCTCGCTGAGCCCCTCGAGCAAGTGGCGCACCGAGGCGATGTACTCACGCGGCCACGCGTGCGCGTCGATCCGGCCGATCGCGGCGGCCAGCCGCACGATCGAGTTCTCGTCGTTGGGCACCGAGCCGTGCCCGGCCCGGCCATGGGCGGTCAGCCGCAGCCAGACCATCCCCTTCTCAGCGGTCTGCAGGAGGTACGCGCGGGTCGGCGCACCGCTGCCGCGGGCCGGCACGGTGACGCTGAAGCCGCCGACCTCGCTGATCGCCTCGCTGACTCCCTCGAACACCTCCGGGTGGTGGTCGACGACCCAGTGGCTGCCCAGCGCTCCCCCGGCCTCCTCGTCCGCGAAGAAGCAGAAGACCACGTCCCGCGGCGGTCTGGCCCCGGATCGGGCGAGGTGGCGGATGTTGGCCAGGATCATCGCGTCCATGTCCTTCATGTCGATCGCGCCCCGACCCCAGATGCAGCCGTCGCTGAGCTGGGCGGCGAACGGGTCCACCTGCCAGTCGACCGCGTTGGCAGGCACCACGTCCAGATGCCCGTGCACGGCGAGCGCGGGACGGCTCCGGTCCGAACCCTCAATGCGGACAACGACACTGGCCCGCCCGGGTGCGCTCTCGACATACCAGGGATCCAGGCCGACCTCGCTGAGCTCCGCCATGACGTACTCCGCCGCGGCTCGCTCGCCGGGGCCGGAGCCGTCGCCGTAGTTGCTCGAGTCGATCCGGATCAGGTCCCGGCAGATGCGGACGACTTCGGCTTCGGGCGTGATGGCGTCGGTCATAGGCGCAAGCGTAGTTGGCGGTTCGGAGGCCGGCCTTCGTGCGTGCTATCGTTCCCCCTCGTTGCAGGTGCTCTCAAAGGCGCCTTGTTTCACCCTGTCCGGGTGGCGGAATGGCAGACGCGCTAGCTTGAGGTGCTAGTGCCCTAACGGGCGTGGGGGTTCAAGTCCCCCTCCGGACACTTAAAAAGAGGGCCTCTGACCTGCGAAAACAGGTCGGCGGCCCTTTCTGT
>JBBRZQ010000138.1:0-12224 GCA_038236535.1 Actinomycetales bacterium | reverse complement strand
GGCGACAGCGCGGGCGCCAGCACCAGCATGGCCGACCACAGCACAGCCGACCACAGCACAGCCGACCACAGCACAGCCGACCACAGCACAGCCGACGAGCGCCCGACGGGCCACGGTGACTGCGAGCTGGCGGCGATGGCGGCGACCGTGGGACTGCGCGAGGTGCGTTACGGCTTCGCGGGCCGCAACCACCTCGACGCGGTGAAGGACGAGAGCAACCCCTACTTCACCTTCGACCCGGCCGAGTGCATCGCGTGCTCCCGCTGCGTGCGGGCCTGCGACGAGGTGCAGGGCACGTTCGCGCTGACCATCGCCGGCCGCGGATTCGGCTCGACGGTCTCGGCGTCGGCCGGTGAGTCGTTCATGGCGTCCGAGTGTGTGTCCTGCGGCGCCTGCGTGCAGGCCTGCCCGACCCCGGCGCTGCAGGAGAAGACGGTCATCGAGCTGGGCCCGCCGCAGCGCTCGGTGCTGACCACCTGCGCCTACTGCGGGGTCGGCTGCTCCTTCCGGGCCGAGCTGCGCGGCGACGAGGTCGTCCGGATGGTCCCGCAGAAGGCCGGCGGCGCCAACGAGGGCCACTCCTGCGTCAAGGGCCGGTTCGCCTGGGGCTACGCCTCCCACCGGGACCGCCAGCTGTCGCCGATGGTGCGCGAGTCGATCACCGACCCCTGGCTCCCGGTGTCCTGGGACGAGGCGATCAGGTATGCCGGGTCACGGCTCAGCGCGATCCAGGCCAGGCACGGCATCGGGTCCATCGGCGGGATCACCTCCTCGCGCTGCACCAACGAAGAGGTCTTCGTCGTCCAGAAGATGATCCGGGCGGCTTTCGGCAACAACAACGTCGACACCTGTGCCCGGGTCTGCCACGCACCGACCGGCTACGGGCTGAGCCGGACCTTCGGCACCTCGGCCGGAACGCAGGACTTCAGGTCGGTCGGGCAGGCCGACGTCGTCCTGCTGATCGGTGCCAACCCCACCGACGGGCACCCGGTGTTCGCCTCCCGGCTCAAGCAGCGGCTTCGTCAGGGCGCGGCCCTGGTCGTTGTCGACCCGCGCCGGATCGACCTGGTCCGCAGCCCGCACGTCGAGGCCGCGCACCACCTGCAGCTGAGCCCCGGGACGAACGTCGCCATCGTCAACGCCCTCGGCCATGTCGTGGTCAGCGAGGGACTGGTCGACCGGGCCTTCGTCCGGCAGCGCTGCGCGGCAGACTCGTTCGCCAGCTGGGAGGCGTTCATCGCTCGCCCGGAGAACAGCCCCGAGGCGACCGAACAGATTACCGGCGTGCCCGCAGAGCAGGTGCGGGCGGCGGCACGGCTGTACGCCACTGCAGGCAACGGCGCGATCTACTACGGCCTCGGGGTGACCGAGCACAGCCAGGGCTCGACCACGGTGATGGGCATGGCGAACCTCGCGATGGCCACCGGCAACATCGGCCGCGAGGGCGTCGGGATCAACCCGCTGCGCGGCCAGAACAACGTGCAGGGCTCCTGTGACCTGGGCTCGTTCCCGCACGAGCTGCCCGGGTACCGCCACGTCAGCGACGACACCGCCCGGGGGGTGTTCGAGCAGCTGTGGGGGCGCACCCTGGACCCTGAGCCCGGCCTGCGGATCCCGAACATGCTCGACGCGGCCATCGCCGGCAGCTACCGCGGCATGTTCATCCAGGGTGAGGACATCGCTCAGTCCGACCCGAACGTCAAGCACGTCAAGGCCGCCCTTGGCGCCCTGGAGCTGCTCGTGGTCCAGGACCTGTTCCTGAACGAGACCGCCGCGTTCGCCCACGTCTTCCTGCCGGGGACCTCGTTCCTGGAGAAGGACGGCACGTTCACCAACGCCGAACGGCGGATCAACCGGGTCCGGCCGGTGATGGAGCCGAGGTGTGGCAAGCAGGAGTGGCAGGTGGCCTGCGACCTGGCGACCGCCATGGGCTACCCGATGCACTACGACGACGGCGCCCAGATCATGGACGAGATCGCCGCCACGACGCCCACCTTCGCCGGGGTCTCGTTCGCCAGGCTGGACGAGATGGGCAGCCTGCAGTGGCCGTGCAACGCCGCCGCGCCCGACGGGACACCGACCATGCACGTGGGCGGGTTCGTCCGGGGCCGGGGACGGTTCGTGGACACGCCCTTCGTACCGACCGACGAGCGCACCAGCCGCCGGTTCCCGCTGATCCTGACCACCGGGCGGATCCTGAGCCAGTACAACGTGGGCGCCCAGACCCGCAGGACGCCCAACGTGCAGTGGCACAGCGAGGACGTCCTGGAGATCCACCCGCACGACGCCGAGCAGCGCGGCATCGTCGAGGGAGCTGTCGTCGCGATCACCAGCCGGATGGGCGAGACGGTTGTCCGCGCCCGGATCTCCGACCGGATGCCGCAGGGCGTGGTCTACACCACGTTCCACTACCCCGGCAGCGGCGCCAACATCGTCACCACGGAGAACTCCGACTGGGCCACCAACTGCCCGGAGTACAAGGTCACCGCGGTTCAGGTGATGCCCACCTCACAGGTGCCGGTCAGCGACAACAGTCTGGCCGGGCGCACCGCCGAGCCGGTCGCGGTGCAGCGGGTCGCCTACGTGGCGGGCCTGGTGCGGATGGTCAACCAGACCGCGGCCCACGTCGCCCACCACCCCCGCGACCGGGCGCTCGCCGAGATCACCGCGCACCTGCGGGCCTCGTGGCCGCCGGCCATGCGCGCCGACCTGGTCGCCTACCTCGATGGCGGCGGACCCGGCCTGACCCCGCTGGCCGCCGCGGCCGCCGAGACACTGCGCGGGGCGGCGACGCGTTCGGCCCCGGCATAGATCACCATCGAGTCCCCCCGCAGGAAGCCCACCAGGGTCATCCCCACCTCGGTGGCCAGCTCCGCTGCCAGGGACGAGGGCGCCGAGATGGCGGCCAGTGCCGGGATGCCGGCCATCAGGGCCTTCTGGGTCAGCTCGAAGCTCGCCCGGCCCGAGACCAGCAGGACGGTGCCCCGCAGCGGCAGCCGATCGTCCTTGAGCGCCCAGCCGACCACCTTGTCCACCGCGTTGTGCCGTCCCACGTCCTCACGGATCACCAGCATCTGCCCGCTGCCGCCGTCGAACAGGGCGGCCGCGTGCAGCCCGCCGGTCTTCTCGAACACGTCCTGCCCTGATCGCAGCCTCCCGGGAAAGCCGCTCAGCACCCCGGCGTCGACGCGCAGCCCGTCATCGCGCACCGGGTAGGCCGACTGGGTCCGGACCGCGTCGATGCTCGCCTTGCCACACAGCCCGCACGCGCTGGTCGTGTAGAACGACCGTTCCAGGCTGGGCTCCGGCGGCGGCACCCCAGGCGCCAGGGTGACATCCAGGACGTTGTAGGTGTTCAGCCCCTCGTCGTTGACCCCGGCGCAGTACCGCGCGGCGCTGAGCTGCTCGCCGGCAGTGATGACCCCCTCGGAGACCAGGAACCCGGCGGCCAGGTCGACGTCGTGACCGGGCGTGCGCATCGTCACGGCCAGCGGGCGGCCCCCCACCCGGATCTCGAGCGGCTCCTCAGCGGCCAGCGCATCCTCGGCCATCACCGGGGACCCCCCCACTGTCAGGCGGAGGACTTTTCGGCGAACCGTGACTCTGCTCATACCTCAAGACCTTACGGTCGGCCCGCCTGCTCCGGACAGGCAATGTCCGGAGCAGGCGCAGCCGACCACCGGCGACGCTGAGCTCGTCGACGTGCTAGCAGACCTTGTACCCGGCACCCCGTACGGTCCAGGCGCAGTAGTCGGTGGCAGCCCCGGCGGCGTTGCGCAGATACGCCCGGTCGGTGGCGTTGCCCCAGACGTGGTAGGTCAGGCCCCAGAACCGGGTGGCAGCGGTGTTGCGGCCCTTACCGGTTCGCAGCACGACGCTCTTGTGCGCACCGAGGGTGAAGGCGCCGAACTTGTAGACGTGCGCCTGGGCGTCACGCACGGTCCAGCCGGTCAGCGCCTTGGCCACCGCCCCGCGGTTCTGGATCACCACGTACTCGCCGTTGATGCTGAGGTTGGTGGCCCGGTCCACCCCCGGGGAGTCGAACTGGAGCCGGCCGAACTGGATAGGACTGACCGGGGCCGCCTTCACGGTGATCGTGTAGGGCACGGAGCCCACCTGGCCACCTCTGCGGGTCCACACCTTGTAGCTCTTGACCCCGACGGTCGCCGGGGCTTTCATCGTCGCCCGGTAGGACGTTGCCGAGGAGGGCCCGCCGGCGACCCCTCCGAGACCCTCGATCCAGAAGCCGGTGAGACCGGAGCCTCCGGCCGCGAAGGTGACCTGGACGGTGTATGAGGCGCCCGGCAGCATGCTGGTCGCGCTGGGCACCGCCGTGCTGACGCCTGCGGCCACTGACCCGTGGCACGCATTGCAGGCCTGGTGGTAGCTGGGCAGTGCCTGTGCGGGCAGCGCGGGGTTCATCGTGACCACCATGACCGAAGCCGCCAGACCGGTGGCGAGAACGGCGATCTTGGGGGTGGCCTTTCGCTTCATGGTGTGGGCCTTCTTCAGGCTGTTCGTTTCCATTGTCGTGAGCTCCTTCATGGATCGCGGCTCTCGTGGTCCGGATCCTGCTGTGTATGGGTGACCTAAGCGGATTATGGGTAACGCCTCCGGAGATTCCGAAGCGACCCAGCAGATAAGAACTAGGCTGATTGGAGCCTCAGATTCCGCCCATCCCCCGACCTGCACAGGGAGGGCACACCTGCCCTGTGCACCTCGGAGTCGGCCCGGCAAGAATGCGGGCCTCCAACGCTCCCAGAGTGCGCCGGTTGATATAGCCCGACGGCGCGAGGCATATGCCGCCAGCCATTCATCATCACTTTCCCGGCCTTTCGCAAACGCATTCCCGACCATTCGGATGAGGCTCGGTACTGACCGGCTCCGGGGGTGACAAGATGCCGCTTTCAGGCGGGTATGCGGCAGGTGCCCGCCCCCTCCTGGTGTGTGTGCTGGGTCTCATAGACAATTCAGAGGAAGCACCAACAGGGCGCACAGGCGCGTGATGGAACCTCAAGCCATGGACCACGAACAGAGCAGCCGCCAGCGACCCGCCTACCGGGACCAGCGCACGCCGAACGGTGCCCCCACCTCCGGCTCGAGCCGACAGCTTGCCCGCAACAAGGGCCTGGCCTGGGTGTCGGCGCTCACCGTGGGGGCAGGTGCGGCCGGTGTCCTCGGCGCTGCCGCCATCGCGATCACCCTGCCCCGCCCGCAGTCTGCGTCAGCCGCCACGACGACCGTGGCAGAGCGCACGCCCGCGAGGGCGCCCGCCGCCTCGCAGCCGGAAGAAGGCCAGAACAACGGCGACGGGGACGACGACAGCTCAGGCGCCAGCTCGCCGCAGCAGGCGGCCCCGGCGGCACCGCTGCAGGCGGCCCCGGCGGCACCGCTGCAGGCGGCCCCGCCCCCTGCTCCCTCGAACAACCCCCCCGCCGCCACCTCAGGAGGATCATGATGAGTGAGACCTCAACCCTGGAGCAGACAGTGCCGGAACAGACAGTGCCGGAACAAGCAGCGCCGGAACAAGCAGCGCCGGAGCAGCTTCGATCGGCTGACTGGCATGCCATCGGCACGACGATCCGGGTCGTGGTCACCGACGAGGCCCGGCTCGACGCCGCACGAAGGATGCTCGAGGATGACCTCGCCGCCCTCGACGCCGCATGCAGCCGCTTCCGCCCGGACTCCGAGCTGATCCGGCTCGACGAGCGGGACGGCCGGCCGACCATCGTCAGCGCGCTGCTGGCCGGAGCGGTTCGCGCCTCGCTGAGGGGCGCTCAGCTCAGCGACGGCCTGGTCGACCCCACGGTGGGCCGGGCCATGGAGGCCAACGGGTATGACCGCGACTTCGCCTCGGTGCCGGCCCTGGGCGGGGCCCTGCGGGTCACCGTCCGGCACGTGCCGCAGTGGAGGCAGATCAAGCTCGACGACTCCACCAAGACGCTCACGGTGCCCGCCGGTGTGCGGCTCGACCTCGGAGCCACCGCCAAGGCGTGGGCTGCAGACCGGTCCGCCGAGGGTATCTCCCGGGTGCTCGGCTGCGGCGTGCTGGTCAGCCTCGGCGGCGACATCGCCGTGGCCGGCGAGGTGCCACCCGGTGGCTGGCCGATCCGGGTCCAGGACATCACCGGCGACCCGCTGGCTCCCGCCGAGGGACCCGCCAGCGTCATCTCCATCCGCGAGGGCGGGCTGGCCACCTCCAGCACCAGCGCCCGCAGGTGGCGGCGCGGCGGCGACCTGATGCACCACATCCTCGACCCGCGGACCGGCCGGCCTGCCGACAGCGACTGGCGCACCGTCTCGGTAGCAGCCGGGTCTGCGCTGGACGCCAACATCTCCAGCACCGCCGCCATCATCCGCGGGTCGGGCGCCACCGGCTGGCTGACCCAGCTGGGGCTTCCGGCCCGCCTGGTCGCCATCGACGGTTCAGTGACCACGCTCGCCGGCTGGCCGGGGGTCTCCTGATGACCACGGGAAGCGCCTTCTGGTTCGCCAGCCGGGCCACCGGCGTGATCAGCCTCATCCTCTTCTCGCTCGTCGCGATCATGGGCATTCTGGTCAACCGGCAGGGCCGCCTTCCCGGGCTCCCCCGGTTTGCAGTGACCGGGCTGCACCGCAACCTGTCACTGCTCACGGTCGCCTTCCTCGGCATGCACATCGTCACCGCGATCGTCGACGGGTACGCGCACATCCCGTGGCTGTCGACCATCGTGCCGTTCACCTCCGGCTACGAGCGCTTCTGGATCGGGCTCGGCGCCGTCGCGATCGACCTTCTCGGCGCAGTCATCGTCACCAGCCTGCTCCGGGACCGCCTCCGCCCTGCGCTCTGGCGTGCGGTGCACTGGCTCTCCTACCTCTGCTACCCCGTGGTCGTGCTGCACAGCATGGGCGCCTACAAGGACCTGCGTTCCGGGTGGCTGCTCGCGCTCACCATGGCTACGGTGTTTGCGGTGGTCACCGCCATCGGCTACCGGGTCCTGGCCGCGAAGGCAGCCGTCCCTCGCTCCAGCCGGGTGCCCCAGCAGCTCGTTCACGCTGACCAGGTCACGGCACGAGAGCGTCGAGCAGAGAAGGCAGGAAGCCTGCGATGAGCCGAGCCGTCCGAGACGCCGCACGGGACGCCACACCAGGACCTGTCAGCGGCAGTCAGCTGCCCGACGATGCCACCCGGCTACCCCGGCTGCTGAGCGCCACCGGGCAGCCGGCGGACCTGGCGGCTCACCTCCAGACGCATGGCCAGACGCCCTACCGGGGCGGCCCCGGCCTGCTCATCCACAGCATCGAGACCGCCGGCCTGACCGGGCGAGGCGGGGCTGCGTTCCCGACCCACCGCAAGCTCAGCGCCGTCGCCGGCCAGAAGGGCAACCCGGTCGTCGTCGGCAACGGTGCCGAGGGCGAGCCAGCCAGCGACAAGGACAAGACGCTGCTGTGGTCCTCCCCCCACCTGGTCCTGGACGGGCTCCAGCTTGCCGCCGAGGCGGTCGGCGCCCGCAAGGCCCACCTCTACGTCCACCGCGAGCCACGGCTGGTCGGGCGGCTGCGCTCGGCGATCGCCGAGCGGGAGAACCACGGCACCGACCGGATCAGGGTCAACCTGGTCGAAGCCCCGCCCCGTTTCCTGGCAGGCGAGGAGTCGGCCCTGGCGAACCGGGTCGAGGGCCGCCCCGCCCTGCCCCGGTTCACCCCTCCGCGGATCTTCGAACGTGGTGTCAACGGGGCACCGACCCTGGTCCAGAACGTCGAGACCCTCGCCCAGCTGGCGCTGATCTCGCGATACGGCGCGGAGTGGTTCCGCTCCGTCGGCACCGACGCGGAGCCCGGCAGCATGCTCACCACGCTGCGGCGGGCCGACGGCCTGCACACGGTCCGCGAAGCCCCGGTCGGCATCCCGATCTCCCAGCTGCTGCAGCTGGCCCAGCATCCCGCGCGGGCCGTCCTGGTCGGCGGATACCACGGCGCCTGGCTCACCCCGGCGCAGGCCGGAGCGCTCACTCTCAGCAACGCCGACCTGCGCCCGCTCGGAGCGGCCGTCGGCGCCGGCGTGGTGGCTGCGCTGCCGCAGGATCGTTGCGGCCTGGTCGAGTCGGCCCGGGTGGTCCGGTACCTGGCCCTGGAGTCGGCCGGCCAGTGCGGGCCGTGCCTGAACGGCCTGCCGCTGATCGCGGCCACCCTCTCGCAGCTCGCCGACCGCCGGTCGACCCCCGCAGCCCGCGGGGATCTGAGACGCTGGTCCCAGCTGGTGGAACGCCGCGGCGCGTGCCATCACCCCGATGGCACCGTGCGCTTCCTGCGCAGCGCGCTGACCGTCTTCGCTGACGAGGTCAGGCTGCACGAGGCCGGACAGTGCAGCGCCGGCTCCCACGAGCCCTTCCTGCCCATCCCGGCCGGATCCCCCCAGCACAAGGACGACTGGAGCTGACATGGACGAACGACTGCGCGTCAACCCGATCCTGTGTACCGGCCACGGCCTGTGCGCAGAGCTGCTCCCCGAGCAGATCGACCTGGACGAGTGGGGCTACCCGCTGCTGTCCGGCAAGCCTGTCCCCAGGGGTCTGCGCGCGCTGGCCCGGCGCGCGGTGAACGACTGCCCCGTGCTAGCCCTGACCCTGGTGCAGGACAGCTGAACCCGATGACCGAACACGACAGCACCGCACCGACCGCCCAGATCCCGGGGATGAAAGGTCTGAGCCGCCCGGACGGCACGCCGGTGCGGGTGCTGGTCGTGGACGACGAGCCGAACCTCGCCGAGGTCCTGTCCAGCGTGCTGCGGCACGAGGGCTGGGACGTTCAGAGCGCCGGCACCGGGATGACCGCCGTGCGGACCGGTCGCGAGTTCCGGCCGGACGCGGTCGTGCTCGACATGATGCTGCCGGACTTCGACGGCCTCGAGGTGATGCGCCGGCTCCGCGAGGACAACCCCCGGGTCGGTGTGCTCTTCCTGACCGCCCGCGACGCGGTCGAGGACCGGATCGCCGGGATCACGGCCGGCGGCGACGACTACGTGACCAAGCCCTTCAGCCTCGAGGAGGTGCTGGCCCGCCTGCGCGGGATGCTGCGCCGCGCCGGGATGAGCGACAACAACAGCAACACCCGGCTGGCCTTCGACAACCTGACGATGGACGAGGAGGCCCGCGAGGTACGCCGGGCCGGTGAGCTCATCGAGCTCACCGCCACCGAGTTCGAGCTGCTGCGCTTCCTGCTGCGCAACCCGCGGCGGGTGCTCAGCAAGGCCCAGATCCTCGACCGCGTCTGGAACTACGACTTCGGCGGCCAGGCCCACGTGGTCGAGCTCTACATCAGCTACCTGCGAAAGAAGGTCGACGCGGGCCACGAGCCGCTCATCCATACCGTGCGCGGCGTCGGGTACGTCCTCAAGACCGCGACGTGAGCGTCCGCGGCTGGCTGGCCGGCCGGACTCTGCGGACCCGGCTCATCTCCGGGGTCGTGGTCCTGCTGGCGGTGTCCTGTATCGGCATCGGGTTCGCCACCAGCATCACCCTGGAGGGCTTCCTGGTCAGCCGGCTGGACCAGCAGCTGGGTGAGGCCGGCAGCCGGCTCGACGTGAGCCGAGAACAGCCCGACCACCCCGACGGTGCCGACGGGCCCGCTCCCGCCGGCTCACCCGGAGTCCAGGGGCAGGCCGTGGGGACCCTGGCGGCCAGGATCAGGAATGGGGCGATCTCCCAGGCGGTCGTCGTCCGCGACACGGCCGGCGAGGTCAGCCTCAGCAATGTGACCCTGTACCACGCGGACCGTTCGGCGATGATGCAGCTGGTCCCCGACGGCACGCCGGTCTCCACCCACCTGTCCGCCCTCGGCGACTACCGGCTCCTGGCCACCAAGGGCCAGGACGACGAGATCCACATCACCGGCCTGCCGCTGCAGGACATCGACTCGACAGTGCACCGGCTCCAGGCCACCGAGCTGATCGTCTTCGCCATCGCCCTGCTGGTGACCGGTATCGCCGCCGCCGGCTGGGTCACCCTGTCGCTGCGGCCGCTGCGCCGGGTCACCAGCACAGCCCGCGAGGTCACCTCGCTGCCCCTGGCCAGCGGCGCCGTCGAGCTCCCGCACCGGGTGCCCGAGACCGACCCGCGCACCGAGGTCGGTCAGCTCGGCGCCGCCTTCAACCAGATGCTCGGACACGTGGAGACCGCCCTTGAGCAGCGCGAGGGCAGCGAGGCCCGGCTGCGCCGCTTCGTGGCGGACGCGAGCCATGAGCTGCGCACCCCGCTGGCCGGCATCCGCAGCTATGCCGAGCTGGCCCGGCGCAGCACCGAGGAGGTCCCAGACGAGGTGAGCCACGCCCTGGGCCGGGTAGAGTCCGAAGCCGTCCGGATGGGCCTGCTCGTTGACGACCTGCTGCTGCTCGCCCGGCTGGATGCCGGCCGCCCGCTGGAGCAGAACGACGTCGACCTGTCCCGGATGGTCATAGAGGTGACCAGCGACGCCCGGGTGGCCGGCCCCGAACACCGCTGGTCGCTGGACCTGCCCGACGAGCCGGTCATCGTCCGCGGCGATGAGCAACGCCTCCATCACGTGGTGGGCAACCTGCTCTCCAACGCGCGCATCCACACCCCCGCCGGCACCGCCGTAGTGGTCAGGCTGGCCACCGATCCGCTCTCGGACCACCGGGTCCTGCTGACGGTCAGCGACAACGGGCCTGGTATCCCCCCCGAGCTGCAGGCCAAGGTCTTCGAACGTTTCGTCCGCGCCGACGACTCGCGCTCGCGGGCCAAGGGCAGCACCGGTCTGGGACTTGCCATCGCGCACGCCGTGGTGAAGGCGCACGGCGGCACGCTGACACTGACGAGCGACCCGAGTGGCACCCAGTTCCGGATCAGCCTGCCGGCCGGCAACGGCTCTGCACAGAGCTGATCGTTTCCACCGGTCGCGGCCCCTCAGAACGCCCCCGATGGCTGCCGGACTCAACCCCCGGTCAGCCGCCGGTCAGCCTAGGCTTGGCGGGTGACCGCTCCCCTGCCGTACAGCCCGGCTGTCACGGCCCTGCTCGCCCCGCTGCGCCGGGGGTTCCTGGTGGTCAACCGCTGGGTCGCCGCCCCGCTGATCCGGGCCGGCGGCGGACCGCTGCTGACCACCCCGGTGGCCGGCTCGATCCTGCTGCTCAGAACCACCGGGCGCAAGACCGGGCTGATCCGTGAGGCACCGCTGGGCTACTCGGTGATCAACGGCCGGGTCGTCGTGGTGGCCGGCTACGGGCGCGGCGCGCACTGGTTCCGCAACGCCCTGGCCAACCCCGAGGTCGAGGTGCTGCTGCCGGGAGCGCTGATCGCCGGGCGGGCCGACGAGATCACCCAGCCGGACGCTCGACGCGCGGCCTTTCGCGCCCTGATCGACTCCATGGGGGTGGTCGGCCGGCTCACCCTCGGCGATGTCCAGGGCCGCAGCGACGACGAGGTGGACGTCCTGGCAGAAGCCTTCCCGATCCTGGCGATCACGCCGACTGCCGTTCTCCCCGGACCTTTCGACCCGGGGGGCATCGGCACCAGGGTCAACACCGCCGTCGGGCTGCTGCTGACGGCCGCAGCAGTCGCAGCCGCAGTCTCGGCCAGACGGAGGAGATGTCACGCAGGACCGACGCCCGGAGCGAGGGCGGAGCTACTGCCGTCCGGTGTCCGCCCAAGCCCGGGAGCCACCCGGTCGCCTGACCCAGGAGTCACCGTGCGCTCGACCGGCGCGGCGTCAGGGCCTCCAGCGAGGGGATGATCGCCCTCGGCGGCGGCCTGATGCTGATCACACGGGCTTCGCTCAGCGGCCGACGTAGGCCGCGAGGTGCTCACCGGTGAGGGTGCAGCGGGCGGCGACCAGGTCAGCGGGTGTGCCCTCGAAGACGATCCGGCCGCCGTCGTGGCCGGCACCGGGCCCGAGGTCGATGATCCAGTCGGCATGCGCCATGACCGCCTGGTGGTGCTCGATGACGATGACCGACTTGCCGGAGTCGACGAGCCGGTCGAGCAGGCCGAGCAGCTGTTCGACATCGGCGAGGTGCAGGCCGTTGGTCGGCTCGTCCAGGACATAGACCTGGGAGACACTGTCCTTCTCGACCATCCGCGCCGCCAGCTTGAGCCGCTGCCGCTCGCCGCCGGACAGCGTGGGCAACGGCTGGCCGAGGCTGAGGTAGCCGAGACCGACGTCCGCGAGTCGTTCGAGGATCACGTGCGCCGCGGGCACGCGCGCCTCGCCGTCGGCGAAGAAGCCGACGG
>JBBRZQ010000137.1:0-12250 GCA_038236535.1 Actinomycetales bacterium | reverse complement strand
TGACGTAGTGGATCACCTCGCCCCGGCGACGCTCGTCGAAGTCGATGTCGAAGTCGGGCAGCGACTCACGCTCCGGGTTGAGGAACCGCTCGAAGATCAGCCCGTGCTTCAGCGGGTCCAGGTCGGTGATCTCCATGACGTAGGCGCACATCGAGCCCGCGCCCGACCCACGCCCCGGACCGACCCGGATCCCGTTCTTCTTGGACCAGCCGATGAAGTCGGCCACCACCAGGAAGTAGCCCGGGTAACCCTTGGAGACGATGACCCCGGTCTCGTACTCGGCCTGCCGTCGGACCGCGTCGGGGACGCCCTCCGGGTAGCGCACATGCAGGCCGCGCTCGACCTCCTTGATGAACCAGGAGGTCTCGTCCTCACCCTCGGGGCACGGGAAGCGAGGCATGTAGGCGCCCTCGTTCTCGGTGAAGCTCACGTTGCAGCGCTCCGCGATCAGCAGCGTGTTGTCGCAGGCCTCGGGCAGCTCTCGCCACAGGTGACGCATCTGCTGCGGGCTCTTGAGGTAGAACTCGTCCGCGTCGAACTTGAAGCGGTTCGGGTCCATCAGGGTCGAGCCGGACTGGACGCACAGCAGCGCCGCGTGGGCCTTGGCGTCCTCGGCCTTGGTGTAGTGCAGGTCGTTGGTCGCCAGCAGGGGCAGCCCGAGGTCCTTGGACAGTCTCAGCAGGTCCTTCATGGTCCGGCGCTCGATCTCGATGCCGTGGTCCATGACCTCGCAGTAGAAGTTCTCCGCGCCGATGATGTCCCGGAACTCGGACGCCGCCTCGACCGCCTCGCGGTACTGCCCCTGGCGCAGCCGGGTCTGGATCTCGCCACCGGCGCACCCCGTCGTGCCGATCAGGCCCTCGCCGTAGGTGGCCAGCAGCTCACGGTCGATCCGCGGCTTGAAGTAGTAACCCTCCATCGAGGCCAGCGAGCTCATCCGGAAGAGGTTGTGCATGCCCCCCGTGTTGCGGGCCAGCAGGGTCATATGGGTGTAGGCGCCCGAACCCGAGACATCATCGCGACCGCCGTCGCCGAACTGGACCCGGGTCTTGTCGGTGCGATGGGTGCCCGGCGTGAGGTACGCCTCCAGCCCGATGATCGGCTTGATCCCGTGCTTGCGCGCCTTGGACCAGAACTCGTAGGCCCCGAAGATGTAACCGTGGTCCGTGGTGGCCACGGCCGGCATGCCCATCTGCGCGGCGGTCTCGAACAGCTCGTCGATCCGGGCGGCCCCGTCGAGCATGGAGTACTCGGTGTGCACGTGCAGGTGAACGAAGCTCGGGTCGGAGGCTGGCTGAGATGACATCGGGGATGAGTCTATGCCGGGCCACTGACGCCACGAAGCGGGCGCGCGGCAACCTGGGTCTTTGCCCTCTCAGGGCGCGTTTCGGACCCCGTCATCACTGCAGAACCCGCTCAGCGCAGCACTGTGGGCCGCAGGTCTCAGCTGCTGATCCGGTCGAGCGCGGTCTGCAGATCCTGCGGATAGGCGCTGCGGAAGTCGACCCGCTCGCCACTGCCGGGGTGCTGGAACCCCAGCCCGACCGCGTGCAGCCACTGGCGCCCCAGTCCGAGCCTCCTGGCCAGTGCCGGGTCCGCGCCATAGGTCAGGTCCCCCACGCACGGATGATGAAGCGCGGAGAAGTGAACCCGGATCTGGTGGGTGCGCCCGGTCTCGAGGTGGACCTCCACGAGCGATCCGGACCGGAACGCCTCGATGACCTCGTAGTGGGTAACGCTCGCCTTGCCGCTGGCGACCACCGCGAACTTGTAGTCGTGGTTGGGGTGGCGCCCGATCGGGGCATCGATGGTGCCGGTCAGCGGGTCCGGCAGACCCTGGACCAGCGCGTGGTAGGTCTTGTCGACCGTTCGCTCCTTGAAGGCCCTTTTCAGGACGGTGTAGGCGTGCTCGCTCTTGGCAACGACCATCAGGCCGCTGGTCCCCACGTCGAGGCGATGAACGACCCCCCGGCGTTCCTCCGCCCCGGATGTCGAGATGCGGTAGCCGGCCGCGGCCAGCCCGCCGATCACGGTGGGCCCGGTCCAGCCGACGCTGGGATGGGCGGCCACGCCGACGGGTTTGTCGACCACCACCAGGTCGTCGTCGTCGTAGATCACGGCCATCCCCGGCACAGGTTCCGCAATGACCGCCAGCCCGGCCAGCGCAGGCGGGCTGGGCAGGGTCACCTCGAGCCAGGAGCCCGCACGTACCCGGTCCGACTTGCCCACTGGCCGCTGGTCGACGGTCACCGCACCGGCCGTGGCGAGGTCCGCAGCCTTGGTGCGGGACAGGCCGAACAGGCGAGCGAGCGCCGCGTCGACACGTTCCCCCTCGAGGCCATCAGGAACCGACAGGGAGCGGGTGTCAGACATCGTGATCGGTCCTTGCTGAGCTCTCGGGCTTGTCCTGCTCGGGCTTGTCCTGCTGGGGCTCGCCGTACTCGGCCGAGTCGTGCTCAGGCTGCTCGTGTCCTGACTCTTCGTGCGCTGGCGTCTTGCCGGGCACCCGGACCCCGTCGATGCCGACCCCGCGGAAGGCCAGCAGGGCAATCAGGGCGGCCGCAGTGACGATGGCGGAGTCGGCGACGTTGAAGATGGCGAAGTGCGGCAGCTGCACGAAGTCCACCACGTGGCCGCGACCGGGCCCGGGAGCCCGGAACATGCGGTCGGTCAGGTTGCCCAGCGATCCGCCGAGCAGCAGCCCCAGCGCCAGCGCCCAGCCGCGGCTGCCCAGACGGCGGGCAGTGAAGATGACGAACAGAACCACCGAGCAGGCGATCGCCGTCAGGAGCCAGGTCGCCCCGGTGCCGATCGAGAAGGCAGCCCCGGAGTTGCGGATCAGGTTGAGCCGGAGCACCGACCCGATCACGGACCGAGGCTGACCCGGCTGAATGTTGGCGACGACCCAGACCTTGGTCAGCTGGTCGCCAACGTAGACCGTCACCGCGACGAGGACCAGTGCGAGATACAGCATCCGTCTCGGTGTCGACTGCCCACTCTTGGACTCGTTCGCGGGCGGTGAAGTGATTAGCGGCGCTCCTGCTTCGATTTGCATGTTAAACACAGGGTCGCACGCGGGAAGGCCTGCAGACGATTCTTGCCAATCGGGTTGCCACAGGACTCGCAGACGCCATAAGTCCCGGCGACGAGCCGCGTCAGCGCACGGGCACTCTGCTCAAACACCTCACGGGCGTTGTTGGCCAGCGAGATCTCCTGCTCGCGTTCGAAGGTCGCCGTGCCCGCGTCGGCCGGGTCGTCACCGGCGCCGTCACCGACATCACGCATGAGGCCGGCGAGGTCAAGCTCAGCCAGCGAGATCTCCCTCCTCAGCCGGGCTAGATCAGCCTCGAGCTCGGCACGGACCGCCGAGAGCTCGCTGACGGTCCAGGGCTTTTCATTCTCACGGACCCGCAGCCGCTGCGACTGCGGCCTCGGGCCGGAGACGGCACCGGCACCACCGGCTTTGGGCACGGCCGATTTCGCGACCCCCCTCGACGTCACACTGGTCGCGGCCGACTTCGTCGCCGTCACTCTTGTGGTCCCCGTCCTCTTCGCGGTCACTGTCGTCGACGCGGCCTTCGCCCTCCTTGACGACGTCGCGGTCTTGGCCACGCGCCGTGTCGCCGGCCCGGCCGCACCCGTCTTTGCCGCAGCCCTCTTCACCGCGGTCTTGGTCCCCGTCCTCTTGGCCGTTCCCTGGACCGACGCCTTCGCCGCTGGCTTGGTGGCGCTGGTCCTCGGCGCAGGCGCCTTCTTCGGGGCAGCCTTGTCGGGGGCGGCCTCCTTCGGCGGCACCCCCCTCTTGCCTGAGCTCACCTTCTTCACAGCCATGCTCGGCCCCTTCAAGATGGCATTGCATCGTCCCCACGGAACACGGACAGGTGTCGGTGAGGATAAGGCCATCCGGCAGAGTTCTCAATGGCGAAACGCCGCCATGGACTCGATTAACCCGGACAAGACCCCCGAACCGGTCACCGCCAGCCGGAGTGAGCAGGAGCGGGGCCCCCACCTGACGGTCGGGGCCCCGCTCCGGTGGCTTGCGAGTCAGTGGCCCGCGAGCAGACGAACAACCACTGCCTGACCAGTCAGCGCTGCGGCCCTCTGCCAGCTTGTCGCCGTCAGCTTTTCACTATCAGCTTGACGCCGTCTCCTTGGAACCGATCTGCTCCAGCTCCTGCAGCTGACCCTCCAGGTGAGACTTCAGACGCGAGCGGTAGTCGCGTTCGAAGGTTCTCAGCTCGTCGATCTTCTGCTGCAGGAGGCTTCGCTCGTGGCCGAGCGTCTGCAGCACCTCAGCACGCTTCTGCTGCGCCTCGGCGACCATTCCGGTGGCACGCTCACGCGCCTCGGTGATCATCTGCTCATGCCTCGACGTGGCCTCGGCAATGAGGGCGTCATGCTTGGCCTGACCGGTGTACCGGAGCTCCTCGCGCTTGGCGTTCGCCTCGCCGATGACCTGGTCATGGCGCAGCTGCCCCTCACCGATCAGCCGCTCACGGGTCTTCTGCCCCTCGGAGACATACTCCGCGTGCAACCTCTCGGCAAGGGCAAGCACACCAGCCGCCGAGCCTAGGCCAGCTGGTGCCGCTCCGCCGACCTCGACCGGGGCTTTTGATGCTTCCTTGGCGGCTGCCGGAACGGCCATGGACGACTTGGCGATCTCCTTCGCGGCTGTCTCGGCCGCCGTCTTGCGCTCGCCGGCCACTGCCTCGGCTCGTTCAGCGTCCGCGTTCGCCCTGGCGATACGAACGCCGGAGTCCTTCTCGGCCTTCACCCGCTCAGCGGCCTGCGACTCGGCGTGCTCGGCGTCGGCATTTGCCTTCGCGATCCGCGCGGCAGAGTCCCTCTCCGCCTGCTCAGCAGACACCCTGGCCGCCGCAATCTTGTCCTTGGCCCCAGATGGAATGACGCCTTTGTCTTCCTGGCAGATCTTGAGCTGCTTGCTCAGATCCTCGTTCTCGCTGGTGAGACGGCGCAGCTCGACAACGATCTCATCGAGGAAGTCGTCAACTTCGTGCTCGTCGTAACCACGACGAAACTGAGTCGCGGTGAAATTCTTGTTGAGGACATCCTCGGGCATGAACGCCATGTAGTCACCTCGGTCGATTCGTTCGGGGGGCCGCATCACCTTATAACTGACCCCGCCGATGTCCGTAATCTCCGTACGGCGTTCACGTCGGCTATCTGTGGTATGACAGCGAGGTCATCGACGACTCCGTCAGGGGAGTCGCGCGACCACCGACTGGAGGAACCCGACAACCAGGATCAACACCAGAAACGCCAGATCAAGCCGAACCGATCCCAGAGACAACGGCGGGATGAAGCGCCTCAGAAACTTCAACGGCGGGTCAGTCACAGTGTAAACCGCTTCGGCAAAGAACAGGATCGGCCCCTGCGGCCGCCACTCCCTGGCCAGCACCTGGATCCAGTCCAGCACGAGGCGGCAGATGAGGGCAGCGAAAAACAGGTTCAGGACGAAACTCAAGACGAACTTCACAATGCCCAGCATGCCTGTCGTTGCTGAGGATCATGCCAGCGGGTCGGCCCGGGCACCCGGTGGGCCCGATCAGCTCTGGTTGAAGAAGCCACGCGAGGCCGCCTTGGGCGGCGCCACCTCGTTGGCCGTCACCTCCACGTGAGCCGGCGACAGCAGGAACACCTTGCTGGTGACTCGCTCGATGGAGCCGTGCAGACCGAACACCAGGCCCGCGGCGAAGTCCACCAGGCGCTTGGCGTCCGCGTCGTCCAGATCGGTCAGGTTCATGATCACCGGGGTGCCCTCACGGAAGCTCTCACCGATGTTCTTGGCCTCGTTGTACGTCCGCGGGTGGATGGTCGAGATGCGGTTCAGCGCGCCGACCTCGACATCGCGGACCACCCGGGCCACCGGCGTGCGCGCCGGCAGCGGCGTCACGGCCGCGGAACGTTCGTTCCGCGAGGCCGGGTCCTGGCGGGCTGCGGGCTCGTCGTAGTCGTCGTCATACGACTCGTAGCCGTCGTGACGCTCGTCCTCAGCAAGCCCGAGATACACCATGGTCTTGCGTAGTGCCCCAGCCATCGCGAGCTCCTTACCTACGTTCTGCGGTCATCGGGTTCATCAGGTCAGTCTGCATGTCGGGTTCTTCGTGCATCGGACGGACGTTCTCTTCAAAACTACCCAAACGGCGGGCGGGAACCGAGGATTGCGCTGCCGACACGCAGGTGTGTCGCACCGTTTGCCACGGCGGCCTCAAGGTCCGCGCTCATCCCGGCGGAGATCCACGTCGCCTCGGGGTGCTCCAGACGGACTCCGCGCGCCACGGTCGCCAGCTCCGCGAAGGCAACAGCCGGGTCGACTCCCAGCGGGGCCACCGCCATCAGCCCCCGGAACCTCAGATGCGACGCAGCCGCCACCGAGCTTGCCAGGTCACTGACCCCGTCAGGCGGTATGCCGCCGCGCCCGCCCCCGGGCGTGTCCCCGGCCAGACTCACCTGGATCAGCACGCCGAGGTCCCGCCCGGCTGAGGTGGCAGCCCGGTCGAGGGCACGCACCAGCTTGTCCCGGTCGATCGAATGAACCGTGTCGACGTAGGACGCCAGCGAGGCAGCCTTGTTGGACTGGAGCTGTCCGATGAAGTGGACCTGCAGTCGCTGCCGCACCTCGGCCGGAAGACCGGCAACCTTGGCCGAGGCCTCCTGGTCGCGGTTCTCCCCGATATCGGTCACCCCGAGCTCACTGAGCAGCTCGATGTCCGAGCCCGGGAAGAACTTCGTCACCACGATCAGGGCGATATCCTCGCGCCGGCGGCCGGCCGCCTTGCAGGCGGATCCGATCCGCTCCCGGACGTGACTCAGACTGGCAGACAGCTCCTCACGCCGGGCAGCCGCTACCTGGGCGGACGTCATAGGTCTCCTTCGGTGTCAGGTTCCAGCAGCCGGACGACCCCGGCAAAGCGACCCGTCCGGTGCTGGCGACGGTAGGAGAAGAGCCCCCCGGACTCACGAGTACACCCCTGGATCCACTGCACTGCAACAGATCTCGCGCGCAGCTGGGCGACAACGCCGGCCGCGACATCTATGGCCGGCGTCCCCTGCCAGGAGATGGCGGCCACCACCGGGCTGATCTCGGCGGCCTGCGCCCGCATCGCCTCCGGCACCTCGTAGCAGCGTCCGCACACCGAGGGGCCGACCACCGCACTGATCGACCTCGCCCCCAGATCGGTCATCGCGTCGACGGCACGTCCGACTACTCCCAGCATCATCCCCGGACGCCCCGCATGCACCGCGGCGGCGACCCCGGCGACCCGGTCCACCAGCAGGACCGGCGTGCAGTCAGCGACAAGGACGGCGAGGGCAAGGTCGGCGGAGGTCGTCACCAGGCCATCCGCGGCGGGCGGCACCCCGCGCCACGGGCCATCGACCACCGCGATGTCCGAGCCGTGACACTGACGCATGAACAGGAGGTGATCTCGCTGGACGTGGAACGTGTCGGCCACCAGCGCGCGGTTGGCCTCGACCGCGGCGGGATCATCGCCGACATGCCCACCCAGGTTGAGGCCCGCGAAGTCCCCTGTGCTGGATCCGCCTCTCGCGGAGGTGAACCCCCAGTCGACACCTCGACCACCGACGGCCGGGCCCTGCTCACGCCAATGGAACACAGAGGCCACGCTAGCCCAGTCAGCCCCCGGGTGAGGTCTGCCCCGTGGCGATGCCTGCCCGGTTCCCGGCAGGTGACCGCAAAAGCGATCACCTGCCGAGGAGAGGGCCGGGGGCAGGGCCCCTGCTACTTCAGGAAGTCAGGGACATCCAGGTCGTCGTTGTCGTCGAAGGTGACGGTGCGCGGAGGCCGGGCCACCGCCACCGGCACGGGCTCAGGCGCCGGCTGGTGACCCGCCGAGGACTGGCCGCCGTTGGCCGGAGCGTGTGCTGCCGGCGTCTGAGGGGCAGCCGCAGCCTGGCCCGGCTGGACCACGGGCGCCTGCTGGGCCGGCTGGACCACGCGTGGCTGCTGGGCCGGCTGAGGTGTCACACCCGCGCGCTGGGTCGAACCCGCGACCTGGCCCAGAGCCCGGTCGTCGTTGCGCCGGACAGGGCCGCCGCCGTCGAAACCGGCGGCGATGACAGTCACCCTGACCTCATCACCGAGGGCATCGTCGATCACGGTGCCGAAGATGATATTGGCCTCGGGGTGAGCGGCTTCCTGGACCAGTCGCGCAGCCTCGTTGATCTCGAACAGCCCGAGGTCCGAGCCACCCTGAATCGACAGGAGGACGCCGTGCGCGCCGTCGATGCTGGCTTCGAGCAACGGCGACGAGATCGCCAGCTCAGCGGCCTGGACAGCGCGGTCATCACCACGTGCCGAGCCGATGCCCATCAGGGCCGAGCCGGCCCCTTGCATGACGGCCTTGACGTCAGCGAAGTCGAGGTTGATCAGGCCGGGTGTGGTGATCAGGTCGGTGATGCCCTGAACGCCGGAGAGCAGGACCTGGTCCGCGCTGCGGAAGGCGTCGAGCATGCTGACCGCACGGTCACTGATCGACAGGAGACGGTCGTTCGGAATGATGATGAGAGTGTCGACCTCCTCGCGGAGGCTGGCGATACCGGTCTCAGCCTGGTTGGCGCGGCGGCGTCCCTCGAAGGTGAACGGCCGGGTGACCACGCCGATGGTGAGGGCACCGATGGACTTGGCGATCTTGGCAATGACAGGCGCACCCCCGGTGCCGGTGCCGCCTCCCTCGCCAGCGGTGACGAACACCATGTCGGCGCCCTTGAGGACCTCTTCGATCTCTTCGGCGTGATCCTCGGCAGCCTTCTTGCCCACCTCGGGATCGGCGCCGGCGCCCAGACCCCGGGTCAGCTCACGGCCCACGTCGAGCTTCACGTCGGCGTCACTCATCAAGAGCGCTTGGGCGTCGGTGTTGATGGCAATGAACTCCACGCCCTTGAGACCGACTTCGATCATCCGGTTGATCGCATTGACACCGCCTCCGCCAATGCCGACGACCTTGATAACGGCTAGGTAGTTCTGCGGTGCTGCCACGTCGATTGGCCTCTCCTTGGTTATTGCTGTGCTAGGTCAGTGGGGATGCTGTTCAGGCATCGTAGTGTGTTGTCCTGCACATCGACTGAATCTCGATGTGAACTATAGGGTTACGGACGATCCAACCCTGTCCACGATGACCGTATTGCCTGCGACCCCCTCGATCAACCCTGACTTCGGCGTGTCGGGTGACTCATCTGACGACGGGCGCGCGCGGGGCGCTCACATCGATCGTCCCGACGTCCTTCTGCCTCAGCAGGGCCGTCATGACCTTGACCTTCAGCTCAGGTTGGGATGCCCCGCCCCAGACGACCTTGACGTCACCCAGCTTGAGAGTGACCATGTTGGGCCCCATCACCGTGACGTCGGTGACCTGGCCGCGCTGCCCCGAGGAAAGGGCCTTGAGAACGACCATGGCGGCACGCATCGACTCCAGACTTGCTGGGCTCTCAACGGTATTGACCAACGGCACGCCCTTGGGCACCTCGGTCACCGTCGCATAGGCAATACCCTCAGAATCCACAACCTGTACTTGACCTTGAGGGTTCCTCACGGCAAGAACGGGCACCCTTCGGCGCGCTGCGATGAGAATGGTCCCGGGGTAGGAGCGGCTCACCGTGACCTCGGCCAGCGTCGCCGCCCCGACTACTCGGCGGGCGATCGCGCTCGTGTCGATCTTCACCAGTGGAGTGCCCAACGGCACGGCGGCCCGGCCCACGATGGCGGCCACCTCCCCTGGCGGCAAACCCTCGACTCGCACCGTCTTCGCGACCAGTACCGGGCTGTACTCCACCAGCCACACCCCCGCCGCCACCAGGGCAAGAACCACGGCAAGCCAGGCGGCCAGGAACCAGGGGCGACGACGGACCCGGGCCGCCCGGGCATCGAACCTGGCCCGCGAGCTCGGTAGTCCCGCGGATCGCCCGGGCGAACGCCCGCGGCCAGGCTTCGGCCGGCCTCGACGCCGGAACGCACTCATACCGAGTCCTGCGTGGGAGCAACCGCCTTCGTGCCCGGACCCAGCAGACGCAGGACCTCCGGCCCGATCATGGTGACGTCGCCCGCGCCCACCGTCAGTACCAGGTCACCGGCCCTGGCAATCTGCACCACCACGGGTGCGACCTCCGACCAGGACGGCAGGTAGCCCGCAAAGGTAGGTGTCGGGGCGTCGGGTGTCGGGGTGTCAGCAAGCCTGGCTGCCTCGAGGAGAGGCCTGACCCCGCCGCCGGTTGCGCCCTGCCCTGACCGCGCCAGAAGCTGGTCGGTGATCAGCGCCCCGCTCACGCCCGGCATCGGGTCCTCGCGCGCGGCGTAGACGTCCATCACGATGATGACGTCCGCCGGTGCGAGCGCTGCTGCCAGCTCGGCCGCGAAGTCGCGGGTCCTGGAGTAGAGATGGGGCTGGAACACGACGATGAGCCGTCCGGGGGCTGCCAGCAGCAAGGCGGTATCGACCACTGCCGTCACCTTGCCGGGATTGTGTGCGTAGTCGTCCACCACCCGCACGCCCGCCACCTCACCCTTGGGCTCGAACCGGCGACGGGTGCCGGTGAATCCGGCGAGCCCCTTCAGAACCCGGTCCGGATCCTTGCCCAGTCCCTCGGTGGCAGCCACGAACGCGGCTGCCGCGTTGAGCAGGTTGTGACGCCCCGGTATACCGAGGTCAAGGCGTCCCAGGGCGGCCCTGCCGGCCCCGGCCGCCGGGCCGCTCAGCTGCGCGTGTGCGTGCATTCCGGCACCACCCACCTCCGTGAGGCGCACATCGGCATCCGCCGACAAGCCGTAGGTGATCACCCGTGTGCCGGCCGCGGTGGCCACCTCAGACAGGTCACGAGACCCCTGGTCATCCGCGCAGGTCACCAGCAGACCGCCGGGCAGCACGGTGGCGGCGAATCTGGCATAGGCCGCCTGGACCGCCGCGAAGGTGCCGTAGAAGTCGAGGTGGTCAGGCTGGACATTGGTCACGATGGCCACCTCTGGCCGGTACACCAGGAAGGACCCATCGCTCTCGTCAGCCTCGGCCACAAAGATGTCACCGGTGCCGTGGTGCGCATTGGTGCCGTGCTTGGCCAGCTCTCCGCCGACCGCGAACGAGGGGTCGACGCCACACTGCTGCAGCGCAACCACCAGCATCGACGTCGTCGTGGTCTTGCCGTTGGCGCCGGCCACGGCGACCCGCCGGGTCCCCTGCATGACCGAGGCCAGGGCCTGAGACCGGTGCAGAACCCTGAGACCGCGAAGGCGGGCCTCCATCAGCTCGACGTTGTCCTCACGGATGGCCGAGGAGATGACGACCGTGTCAGCATCGCCGAGGTTCGCGGCGTCGTGGCCGAGGTGGACCTGGGCTCCCTCAGCGACCAGGGCGGACAGGACAAGGGACTTCTTGGCGTCGGACCCGCTGACCGCCAGCCCCCGGGCCAGCATCACCCGCGCGACCCCGGACATCCCGGCCCCCCCGATGGCGATGAAGTGGACGGCGCCCAGAGTGCTCGCAGCCGGCACCTCTGTGGTGAAGTCGAAACGGCTGTTCGACCCGTCTGCGGCATGGGCGTACGGAGACCGTGACCGGACGTCACGCGTCGAGGGGCTCATCGGGCACCCCTGGATCCGGCTGCAGTCATCACGAGATCAGCCAGCCGTTCGTCTGCCTCACGCACCCCGACGGTGGCCGCGGCGGCTGCCATCCCGGCAAGCCGCAACCCGTCGCCGGCCAGCGGGATCAGCGTCTCGTCGACCCACTGGGGCGTCAGGCCCGAGTCGTCGACCAGGATGCCGCCACCGGCCGCGACCACGTCGGTAGCGTTGAACCGCTGCTCGCCGTTGCCGATCGGCAGCGGCACATAGACAGCCGGCAGCCCCACCGCGGTCAGCTCGCAGACCGTGTTGGCCCCGGACCGGGCCACCACGAGGTCAGCCGCGGCGTAGGCCAGGTCCATCCGGTCGACGTACCCGGCAACCACGTACGGCGGCCCGTCAACCGCCGAGTCGTGGACGAACTCCTTGCCCAGCCCGCTGACATGCAGCACCTGTATGCCGTGGGCGCGCAACGAGTCCACCCGTGACCCGAAAGCCGCATTCAGCCGCTGAGCCCCCAGGGACCCACCGGTGACCAGCACCGTCGGACGGTGATCCTCGAGCCCGAAGTAGGCCAACGCCTCGATGCGGTGAGCGGCCCGGTCCAGCTTCGCGATCTCGCGACGCAGCGGCATGCCTATGACAATGGCGTGAGCC
>JBBRZQ010000136.1:0-12332 GCA_038236535.1 Actinomycetales bacterium | reverse complement strand
GCGGTCATAGCGAAGGGGAAACGCCCGGCTCCATTCCGAACCCGGAAGCTAAGCCCTTCAGCGCCGATGGTACTGCACTGGTGACGGTGTGGGAGAGTAGGACGCCGCCGGACATACATTGTGAAAGAGCCCTGACCGGCGAAGTTCTGGTCGGGGCTCTTTCGCGTATCCAAATAGATTGCGAGGGCCAGGCCCTGCGTTGATGAGGATCCGGGACCTTCGGCACTGTCCCGCAGCAAGCTGTTCGACGTTCACTAGCCTTGTCGGGGTCACGTGATGTGGTCTGAGAGGTGGTGATCGCCAGTGTTCCAGGTCCGCATCTTGGCCGGGGTGGACAGGGACCTACTACCGCAGCTGAGTTGTGCAGCGCCGTCGTTCGATGAGGGCGGCCACGGGCAAGCCCTCCCCTGCTTTGGTGTAAGAGACGGACATGTACAAGATACTTGAGCGAGTCGACTATTCCGATGACGTCTATATGCAGGTCATCGAGGCTCCGGCTGTCGCCGCGGCTTGCCAGCCAGGACAGTTCATCATCCTGAGGATCGACGAAGAGGGAGAGCGGATCCCGCTCACCATTGCCGACTTCGACCGCGAGGCAGGAACCATCACCATCGTCGTCCAGGCGATCGGCAAGTCGACGCGTCAGCTGCAGAAGCTGGGCAAGGGCGACGCACTGGCCAACTTCATCGGTCCGCTGGGCGTACCCAGTGAGATTGAGAAGGTGGGCACTGTCGTCTGTGCTGGCGGGGGCATCGGAGTGGCACCGATCTATCCCATCGCCAGGGCGTTGAAGGAAGCCGGCAACAAGATCATCTCCATCGTTGCCGCCCGCAACAGCACCCTGTTGTTGTGGGAGGACCGGATGCGGGAGATCAGTGACGAGCTCATCGTGACCACTGATGACGGCAGTCGTGGCCGCCACTGCCTGGTCACCGAGCCACTGAAGGAGCTGTGCGAGGCCGGCAACGTTGACCTCGTGTACGCCATCGGCCCCGGGGTCATGATGAAGTTCTGTGCCAAGACCACCCAACCCTTTGGCGTCAAGACCCTCGTCAGCCTCAACTCAATCATGGTTGACGGCACCGGCATGTGCGGCGCCTGCCGCTGCAGCGTCGGCGGCGAGACCAAGTTCGTCTGCGTTGACGGGCCCGAGTTCGACGGTCACCAGGTCGACTTCGACCTGCTGCTAGCCCGGCAGCGCCAGTACCTGCCCCAGGAGAAGGAGTCGCTGGACGCCTACCAGTCGACTGCTGCGGTGACGAAAGTTGCCTGACATGACGACACCTGACATCACGCCGGAAACGCGCGCCGAGAGAGCCGTGCGGAAGCCCAAGAGGCCGAAGCTGCCTCGCACGGCAATGCCCGAGCAGTCCGCGAGCGCGAGGGCGGCCAATTTTGAGGAAGTAACCCTTGGCTACAACGACGATATGGCCAGGCTGGAGGCGAGCCGCTGCTTGCAGTGCAAGAAGCCCAAGTGCGTGCTCGGCTGCCCCGTCGGCATCGACATCGGTGCCTTCGTCAAGCTGATCGAAGAGGGTGATCCTGCCGGCGCTATTGCCAAGCTCAAGGAGACCACCAGCTTCCCGGCCGTCTGCGGGCGTGTCTGCCCGCAAGAGGAGCAGTGCGAGCAGCATTGCATCCTGGGCGTGAAGCAGGAGCCGCTCGCCATCGGCCGACTCGAGCGTTATGCCGCCGACTGGGAGTTTGCCCACGGTGGAGCCAGCCAGCCGTCCACAGCGCCCAGGAGGGGCAAGAAGGTGGGCGTGGTCGGGTCCGGTCCCGCTGGCCTTACCTGCGCTGGTGAGCTGGCCAAGATGGGCTATGACGTCACCATCTACGAGGCCCTGCACAAGCCTGGTGGTGTACTCGTCTACGGTATTCCCGAGTTCCGGCTGCCCAAGGCGATCGTGCAGCGGGAGTGTGACTACGTGGCGTCCCTGGGCGTGGAGTTCAAACTCGACTACGTGATCGGCCGCACGCTGACTGTTGACCAGATGCTCGAGAATGGCCACGACGCCATCTTCCTGGCCAATGGGGCGGGCCTGCCCTCATTCATGAACATTCCCGGTGAGAACCTGAATGGAGTTTACTCGGCCAACGAGTTCCTGACTCGGTCGAACCTCATGAAGGCCTACCGTTTCCCGGAGTACGACACCCCGATCACGGTGGGCAAGAAGGTCGCCGTCATCGGGGCCGGGAACGTTGCCATGGACTCGGCGCGCACAGCCCTGCGGCTGGGTGCCGAGGTGCACCTCATCTACCGTCGCTCCCACGAGGAGATGCCGGCGCGGAACGAGGAGATTCACCACGCCGAGGAAGAGGGCATCATCCTCGACCTGCTGGCCAACCCGACGCAGATCATCGGGGACGAACGGGGGTGGGTCCACGAGATCGAGGTCATCGACATGGAGCTCGGCGAACCGGATGACAGCGGTCGCCGGCGTCCGGTACCGAAGCTGGGCTCGGAGCGGCGGATCCAGGTGGATGCGGTCATCGTCTCGGTCGGCACCAAAGCCAATCCGCTGCTGACCAAGAGCACGGTAGGGCTTGATCTCAACAAGCGTGGCAACATCGTCGCTGACGAGCACACGCTGGCGACCAGCAAGAACGGTGTCTTCGCCGGCGGTGACATCGTCACTGGCTCGGCCACGGTCATCCTGGCGATGGGCGCCGGACAGACGGCTGCGCGCTCCATCGACCGCTTTCTGCAGGGTCAGCCCCTGTTGACCACCGAAGAGCAGGCTTTGCTCTGTGTGGACGACACGACGGTGAGCGCCCGCGCCTCGCAGCCGTCGGGGGCCGCTTCTTGAGGTGAGTGGTCTGCGTCGCAAGGACTAGGGCGGCCGGCTCTGCCCGACCCATTGGGCTCCAGGAACTCCGCCAGCTGTGCCTGGAATCGTTGCGAAATGGCGGCGCGAGGCAAAAACGCTGGCTCCGGGTGCTGCCGGCAGGTATGGGTGCTGGACACTGATGGGGTGCAGCGGTGACTGAGAGGTCCCTCGGTGGTGGGGGGCCTCTGGCGCTACGACGAAAGGTGCTTCGCAGATGATGGTGTGCATTCCAGTGACTGATGACGGGATGGTCGACCCCCGTTGGGGCAAGGCCGACCGGGTGGCGGTGGCCGAGGTCGTCGACACCAAGATCCTGGCCTGGCGGGAGATCGATGTCTCCTGGAGCCGGCTGCACGACGAGGGCACGCCAGGTTCGCACCACGCGCGGGTGGTCACCTTCCTGCGTGAGCACCAGATCGAGGCGGTGGTCGCCAACCATATGGGCGACGGCATGGTGCGCACCCTCGAAGCGATGGGCCTGCCCGCGCATATGGGCGCCGCCGGCGACGCCAGGGCAGCCGTGCTCGCCGCTGTGGGCAGGGTCTGAGGCTGATCGCGGCGAGGCCCTGACGAAGGAACGATCTCCGTGAAGGCCCCTGGTGCTAGGAGCAGAGGTCGGACCAGCTCACATTGATCTCGGCGAGCATCTCGCGCAGCAGGGGAAGGCTGATCCCGACGACGTTGTGATGGTCGCCCTCGATCCCGGAGATGAAAGGCCCGCCCAGGCCGTCGATCGTGAATGCTCCGGCCACCTGAAGGGGCTCACCGCTGGCGACATAGGCCGTGATCTCTTCGTCAGTGACCTTCGCGAAGTGGACGATGGTCGACGCCACCTCGCCGATCGTCGCGCCGGTGCCACCGTCGCCGTCATCCCGGTCGTCGATCAGCCAGTGGGCGGTATGCAGGACGCCCGACCTGCCTCGCATCCTCTGCCACCGGGAGACGGCTTCGGCCTCATCGACCGGCTTGCCGTGCACCTCTCCATCGAGATCGAGCACGGAGTCGCAGCCGAGGACCAGTGCGCCAACGGGGGCGTCCGAAGGACAGCTGTCATCCGAAGCCAGGCGCGTCGCCACCGCCTCGCACTTGGCGCGGGCGAGAACGAGTGCCACGTCCTCAGGGGCAAGCGCGCCGTACCGGGAGATGCTCTCCTGCACGACGGAGTCCTCGTCAACCTCGCTGACCAGGACGTAGGGCGTCACCCCGGCCCGCTGCAGCGTGGCCAGTCGGGCCGGGGAGGCAGAGCCGAGGATGAGGGGCACGCTCGTGGAAACCATTCGCGAAGGCTATCCGAGCGGGATGGCGCAGGTGGCGTCAGCGGGTGGGTCTGTGGTCAGTGCCCAGAACGGCCTCACGGAGCGTGTCGAGGCCGACCCCGCCGATATCGAGCGCCCGGCGGTGAAAGGCCTTGATCTCAAAGGCATCGCCTTCCCGGGCATGCACCTCGTCGCGGAGCTCGAGCCAGAGACGTTCGCCGATCTTGTAGGCCGGCGCCTGCCCGGGCCAGCCCAGATAGCGATCAAGCTCGAAGCGGAGGAAGTCCTCGGCCATGTTGGCGTGAGCTTGCAGGAACTGCCATGCCTTGTCGTAGGTCCACGCGCCTCCACCGACCTCGGCAGGAGCCTCGAAGCCACAGTGGACACCGATGTCGAGAACCACCCGCGCCGCCCGAAGCGACTGCCCGTCAAGCATGCCGAGACGGTTCCCCGGGTCGTCCAGGTAGCCGAGCTCGGCCATCAGACGCTCGGCGTAAAGAGCCCAGCCCTCACCATGACCAGAGGTCCACGCGCTCAGGCGGCGCCAGCGGTTGAGCAGTTCGGAGCGGAAGACCGTCTGGGCAATCTGCAGGTGATGCCCCGGAACGCCCTCGTGGTAGACGGTCGTCAGCTCTCGCCAGGTGGCGAACTCGGTGACTCCCCTGGGCACCGACCACCACATGCGACCTGGCCGGCTGAAGTCCTCGGACGGCCCGGTGTAGTAGATGCCGCCGGTCTGTGTCGGCGCGATCAGGCACTCGATGGTGTGCGCCGGCTCCGGGATGTCGAAGTGGGTGCCGGCGAGGTGGCCTATTGCCTCGTCAGCCTTACCCTGCATCCACGACTTGAGCTCATCAGTGCCGTGCAGCTGGTAGGCCGGGTCGGCATCCAGGATCGCGATGGCCGCCTTGACGTCGGCACCCGGCGCGATCAGCCCGGCTATGGCCGTCATCTCGGCTGTGATCCGGGCCAGCTCCTGCTGACCCCACTGGTACGTCTCATCGAGGTCGACGGTGGCGCCGAGGAAGAACCGCGACAGCAGCTGGTATCGATCCCGGCCGCAGGCGTCGGCCTCCGGCGCCTGGGGGAGCAGCTCGTTGCGCAGGAAGTCGCCGATCCGCGCGTAGGCCGACGACGCCTCGCCGACCGCGTGGCGCAGGGATTCCGCTGCGGAGTCTCCGAGGCCGCCTCCGCCCTCCTCGTGGGCCTGGGGCGAACCTGAGCCGGGCAGGCTCGAGCTCAGCAGGTGGGCGAAGTAGCCGTCCCCAGCGGTGAGCCTGTCGCACTGGGCTGCACAGGCCTCGACCTGACGTCTCGGACTCACCAGGCCGCTGAGCGCGGCCTCACGCAGGGAGGCGACGTAGCTGTCGAGTGCCGCCGGGATCTTGGCCATCCGGGTCGTGAAGGTCGCCCGGTCCTGCACCGACTCGTTGGGCATCAGGTCGAAGACGTCGCGAATCGCCTGGAGCGGGGATGCCAGGACGTTGAGGGACATCAGGTCGAGGCCGGCGGCGTGGGTCTCTTCGTCCAGGCCAAGGCGCTCTCGCATCGCAGCGAGCGTGACCCGGTCGATGTCGTCGACCGCCGTAGCATCAGCGAGGGCGTCCAGGGTCTTTCTGCGAAGCTCCGACTGCGCCGCAGCGCCGGCTGGTGAGAAGTCGTCGAGGTCCCCCTCGTAACCGCCGATCCCCAGGTAGGTCGCCGTGATGGGACTGAGCCCCACGAGGGCGTCGAGATAGTCGTTGGCGATGCAGTCGACGTCTGTGGTGGGGCGCGCTAGCCGCGCGTGAGCGTCTATGGTCACCCGGCGAACGTACCTCAGGAGACGTTGGGCAGGCAGCCCGCCGTCAGGATCGACAGTCCTGAGATCGTCGGGTCAGCCCGCGGGACGGGTTGACGAGTCAGTGCGCGGAGCGCCGGACCGGCGCCACCCGCCTGGCCCGTGCGGGTGGGTTCTTCTCACCAGACGCGCTGGTGAGCCCCAGCGCGACCGGGAGGACGTCCCGCCACCCCAGGAGGGCCGTTCCGACTCGCCCGAGCCGGAGTCGCTCTCGTCGTTGGCGGCGGCGCTGGCCAGGACGGCGAAGACTGTGATGAGCGCGGAGAGCTCCTCCGGGGACGCGTTGCCGCGGACGAGCCGGATCGGCGCAGCGGGGAGCTGCCCCGGCTGGACGCCGTGCGCTTCGGAGCCCGGCAGATCCTGGGGTGCGGCGCCAGCCACTGGGTTCGGCTCGGTCATAGCGGTATGTTCCCGTGCTTCTTGGGCGGCAGCGTCTCGCGCTTGTTGTGTAGCGCGTGCAGGGCCCGGATGACCCAGGCGCGGGTATGGGACGGTGAGATCACCGTGTCGACGTAGCCACGTTCAGCCGCGATGTAGGGGTTGGCCAGCGTGTCTTCGTACTGGGTGATGAACTCCTGGCGGGCCGCCTCGACGTCTCCGCCCGCGGCGGTGACCTCGGCGATCTCCTTGCGGTAGAGAATGTTGACCGCGCCCTGGGCCCCCATGACCGCGATCTGCGCCGTCGGCCAGGCAAGGTTCATGTCGGCACCGAGGTGTTTGGAACCCATGACGTCATACGCGCCGCCGTAGGCTTTGCGGGTGATGACCGTCACCATCGGGACGGTGGCCTCGGCATAGGCGTAGAGGAGCTTGGCACCGCGGCGGATGATGCCGTTCCATTCCTGGTCCGTGCCCGGGAGGAAGCCCGGGACGTCCACGAACGTGAGTACCGGGATGTTGAAGGCGTCACACGTCCTCACAAACCGCGCGGCCTTCTCGGAGGCATCGATGTCCAGGCAGCCGGCGAGCTGCATGGGCTGGTTGGCGACCACGCCCACGGAGCGGCCCTCGACCCGGCCGAAGCCGCAGATGATGTTCTGGGCGAAGAGGGCGTGAACTTCGAGGAAGTCGGCGGACCCGTCCTGGTTGCCGTCGACGATGTGCTCGATGACCGTGTGCATGTCATAAGGCTGGTTGGCCGAGTCCGGGATGAAGGTGTCCAGGAAGGCGTCGTCCGCTGTCTCCGCGGCTGAGCCGTCGGTGTCCCAGTCGAACGCGGGCGCATCCTCGAGGTTGTTGGACGGAAGGTAGGACAGCAGCGCCTTGACGTAGTCCATGGCGTCGTCCTCGTCATGGCCCATGTAGTGCGCCACGCCGGACTTGGAGTTGTGCGTCAGTGCCCCGCCGAGCTCCTCCATGCCGATGTCCTCGCCGGTGACCGTCTTGATGACGTCCGGGCCGGTGATGAACATGTGCGAGGTCTGGTCCACCATCACCGTGAAGTCGGTGATCGCCGGCGAGTAGACCGCCCCGCCTGCGCAGGGGCCCATGACCAGGGAGATCTGGGGGATGACGCCGGAGGAGTGGACGTTGCGCCGGAAGATCTCCGCATACAGCCCGAGCGCCACCACGCCCTCCTGGATGCGGGCGCCGCCCGAGTCGTTGATGCCGATGACCGGGCAGCCGGTCTTCATCGCCAGGTCCATGATCTTGACGATCTTCTCGCCGAACACCTCGCCCAGGGACCCGCCGAAGACCGTGAAGTCCTGGGAGAAGACGCAGACCGGCCGGCCGTCGATCGTGCCAAAACCGGTGATCACGCCGTCGCCGTACGGACGGTTGTTCTGCTGGTCGAACGCGGTCGACCGGTGGCGGCCCAGCTGGTCGACCTCGATGAACGAGTCCTCGTCCATCAGCGCCTCGATCCGCTCCCGTGCGGTCTTCTTGCCCTGGGCATGCCGTTTGTCGACCGCTTTGGCCGACCCGGCATGCACCGCTGCTTCGTTGCGCCGGACCAGGTCAGCCAGCTTGCCCGCCGTCGTGTGGATGTCGGGGCCGGACACAGAGTCGCCATTGAGAACTACATCACCCATGGCGGGGAGCATAGCCTTAGGTCCGTGCGGACGGCTCTTGATTCTCATTTGGTGGAAGCGGCGTTGATCACTGTGCCAAACCCTTGGCAGATGGTCGACGTTCGTGCGTCGGTCGACTCCACCAATCTCGAGGCGCTGCGGGACCCCAGCCCGTGGCGGGTCGTGGTGGCCGATCACCAGAGCGAGGGTCGTGGACGCCTCGCCCGTCAGTGGCAGGCGCCGGCCGGCACCTCGATCGCCGTGTCCGCTGTTGTCCCCGTGCCCGCCGGTCGTGCTGCCGATCTTGGCTGGCTGCCACTGCTCAGCGGTATGGCGATGCGTGCCGCGCTGGCACAGGTGGGCAAAGTGGCGGGCCGGCTCAAGTGGCCGAACGACGTGATGGTTCAGGAGGCTGGTCACCCGGGATCCGTGCAGGGAGGTCGCTGGCTCAAGATCTCGGGTGTCCTGTGCGAGATGGTGCCCGGTGGAGAGCTCGTGGTGATCGGCGCCGGGGCCAACATCTCACAGGAGCGCAGTGAGCTTCCGGTGGAGACGGCCACGTCCCTGGCGCTGTGCGGTGCGCTGAACGTCCGCCGCGAGGAGGTGGTCGCGGCCTACCTCGGGGAGCTGGCTGACCTCCACCGGACCTGGTCGGCGGGCGGGTCAGGGCTGGCCGCCCTGCGCACGGCATACCGCTCGTGGTGCCTGACGATCGGGCTGGAGGTGGACGTGCACCAGCCTGACGGGCAGGTCGCCCGGGGTGTCGCGACCGGGGTCGACGAGACAGGTCGGCTGGTGGTGGCGGCCGGCGGGTCGAGCAGGGCGCACGCCGCTGGCGATGTGGTGCACGTACGCCGGGCACAGCACGACGGGGGGCACACGGCATGATCGAGGCCATGGCCGACTCTTCGGTGACCCCGGGCGACGGCGAGACGCCCCCAGCGGGCCGTCATCGTGCGGATGTTCCGGTGGTGCTCGCAAACGGGTTCTCGCCGGTGGCTGAGGACGTCGAGACCAGGCTGCTCGGTCAGCCCCGCTCGATGCGCTCGCGCGAGGTCAGCGCCAAGGCGTCGGTCTCGATCCTCAGCGCCCGTAAGTTCTGGCATGCCCTCGGGTTCCCCAACGTCGAGGACGACGAGACGGTCTTCACCGAGGCCGACCTGTTTGCCCTCCAGTCCATGGCCGCCCTGGTGCGCGACGGTGTCTTCACCGAGCAGACGGCGCTGGGGATGACGCGCGCCTTTGCCCGGACCACCGATCGCCTGGCTGTCTGGCAGGTCCAGCTGATGGCCGAGGCCATCGGTGAGCTGTCGCCGCCCGGAAGGGCCAACGGGAGGCCTGAGGACCAGGGGGCCGGCCCCGGCCAGGACCTGAGCAGGGCCATGCCGGACGCGGCGACGGCGCGAGCCGCAGCGTCGAAGCTGGCCGACATCGCCGACGAGCTGGAGCCGCTGCTGGTCTATGCCTGGCGCCGTCACCTCTCGGCCGCGATCTCGCGGATGGTCACCGACGCGGAGCCGATCGAGGACCAGCGGGGTGTCGTGCGCGCCGTGGGTTTTGCCGATCTTGTCGCCTTCACCCGCCTGGTGCGCCGGCTGTCGGAGCGCGAGCTCGCGCAGGTCGTCCAGCGGTTCGAGGCACTGGCTTCCGATGTCGTGACGGCGCACGGCGGCCGGGTCATCAAGACCGTGGGGGACGAGGTGCTCTTCGTGGCGATAGGCGCCGCTCCGGCCGCTGCGATCGCCCTTGACCTGGTCGAGGCCATGGCGCAGGACGACGTGCTCCCGGATGTTCGGGTGGGGATGGCCAGCGGGAGGGTCATCTCGCGTCTCGGTGACGTCTTCGGGACCACGGTGAACCGGGCCAGCCGGCTGACGGCCGTCGCCAGGCCCCGGACAGTCCTGATCGATGATGCGATCGCTGCTGCTCTTGAGCGCACGTCTGGTTTCGAGGTGTACGCCCTGCGTCGCCGGATGCTGCGGGGCATCGGTCCGGTGACACCCCGGGTCCTGCGACGAGCCGAGCCCGGCGGGCGCCGACGCACCATGGGCGAGCGTCGGGCGGCTGGGCCTGACGGCGACCAGAGGCCTGACGGCAACCGCGAGCGTGACGGCGATGCAGAGCCTGAGGGTGTCAACGAGCCTCACCCCGGTGACGAGCGTCACCCATAAGACATGGACTACGGCTTTTGACCAAGGAGACCTGGACCAATGAGTGGTGAGCCACACACCTCGACCCCGTCGATGGTGACGATCACAAGGCATGGCACCGGCGGTCACATTGCCGAGCTGGCCCTGGACCGGCCGGAGGCGATGAACGCCGTGTCGACACAGATGGCCCTCGACCTGGCTGGCGCCTGCGCCCAGCTCGGCGCCGACCACCAGGTGAGGGTGGTGCTGATCACGAGCACGCACCCGAGGGCTTTCTGCGTCGGCGCCGACCTCAAGGAGCGTGACTCCTTCACCGATGCAGACCTGATGGCCCAGCGGCCCGTGGCGCGCGCCGCATACCACGGGGTGCTGAGCCTGCCGGTTCCGGTAATTGCCGTGGTCGAGGGGTTTGCGCTCGGTGGCGGCTTCGAGATTGCGCTGTCCTGCGACCTCATCATCGCCGGTTCGGCGGCAGTCGTCGGCCTCCCAGAGGTGTCCGTCGGGGTCATTCCCGGGGGTGGCGGTACCCAGCTGCTGACCCGGCGGGTCGGTTGGTCCAGGGCTGCCGGGATGATCTTCACCGCGCGCCGGATGCCGGCCGCCGAGGCTGCCGCGCTGGGTGTGGTCGATGAGGTCCTCGAGGCCGGTGCAGCCAGGGACCGGGCGCTGGAGCTGGCTGCCCAGATCGCGGCAAACTCACCCGTCGGTCTTCGCCAGGCGAAACGCGCGATGCGACTTGGCGGGGACGTCGACCTGGCCACGGGGCTCGAGGTCGAGGATGGTTGCTGGCGGGCCACCGCCTTCTCGGGCGACCGTGCCGAGGGTGTGGCGGCCTTCATCGAAAAGCGATTGCCTGAGTGGCCCGGTCGCTGATCGGCACAAAGGTCCTTACGATGTTGTTATGACCCGTGTTCTTCTGGCAGAAGATGACCCGGCGATCTCCGAACCCCTCGCGCGGGCGCTGCGTCGGGAAGGGTACGACGTTGACGTCCGAGCCGACGGCCGCGCCGCGCTCGAGGGCGCCAACAACAAGCCCGACATGGTGGTGCTCGACCTTGGCCTGCCACACGTCGACGGACTGGAGGTCTGCCGGCGGATCCGCGCCGATGGCAGCAAGGTGCCGGTCCTGATTCTCACGGCCCGGGCCGACGAGGTGGACCTGGTGGTCGGCCTTGACGCAGGCGCCGACGACTACGTCACCAAACCCTTCCGCCTGGCCGAGCTACTGGCCAGGGTCCGGGCGCTGCTTCGCAGGCAGACCCCCGAGGCCGGCGCTGAGGATGCGGTGGTCCGGGTCGACCCGGACGCCCGCCGTGCGTTCTTCAACGAGGAAGAGCTGCACCTGACCGCCAAGGAGTTCGACCTGCTGCGGGTCCTGGTGCGGGAACAGGGCAAGGTGGTCTCCCGTGAGCAGCTGATGCGTGAGATCTGGGAGACCGTGTGGTTCGGATCCACCAAGACCCTCGACATGCATATCTCCGTGTTGCGCCGGAAGCTGGGTGACGACGCCACCCAGCCTCGCTTCATCTCGACCGTGCGTGGTGTCGGTTTCCGTTTTGAGCGCCCCGAGCGAGGCTGACCTCAGGAATGCGCCGTCAGCTGGTGCGGTCCACCTTCGCCGCCGTGCTGCTCTCGGTGCTGATAGTCGTCCTGCCGGTGGGGGTGGCGCTGTGGTGGGTGACAACCGGCGACTTCAGGCAGCTGCGCGGCTGGCTCGGCCCGGCGTCACAGCTCCCGGGGCAGACGGTTCTGTGGCTGGGGATCATGGCGGCGCTGTCGGTGATCGCGGTGATTGCGGTGCTCGCCGGGGTGTGGGTCGCCTCGCTGGAGGCTCGTAAGCTCGCGGAACCGATGACTCAGCTGGTCGACCGGGCCGAGCGTCTGGGTGCTGGCGAGTCCCAGTTCCAGCCACTGGTGACCGGCATCCTCGAGGTTGACCGTGTCTCGGAGGTACTGGCGCGTAGCGCGCATCAGATGACCCGCTCACTGGCCTCCGAGCGTGACTTCGCCTCGGATGCCTCCCACCAGCTGCGCACCCCGCTGACCGCCCTCCGGCTCCGGATCGAGAACCTGCAAGAGGAGAACCTCGTGCAGCAGTCGGCGCTCGCGGAGCACGGCGCCACCAACCCGCGCATGGCCCAGGACCTCGAGGCCTCCTTGGCGGAGACCCGGCGCCTGTCGCGGCTCGTCGACGGCCTGCTCGCCCTCGCCCGCGCCGACCGCGCGGACCCCGCCGCCGGGGC
>JBBRZQ010000135.1:0-12335 GCA_038236535.1 Actinomycetales bacterium | reverse complement strand
GTATGTCGCGACGTGCTTGCCGGCCTTGCCGCTGCCCCCGGTGAAGAAGATGCGCATGTGTCGATCAAACCACCAAGACCGTCCCCCAGTTCCCGTGGGGAGCAAGAGCCGGCCCGAAGGGGACCCGGCGTGACCGGACGTCTCGCACCCGCGTCCTTCCGGCTCCCCTCTGTTGTCAAGTGGCCGGAATCGGCTCCTTGGAGTGTGCGCCGGCGCTTGTCGCCGTCAAGGTCGTTCGTCCGGTGGGGCGCTCCACCTTGACGGCTCCGGCGCGTCGGCGCGTGGGCTGGGGGGCCGAGCCCGGGTGGGGTATCGCACGAGTCGTGCGGGCCGGTAGCGTCTGGAATGCGGGTCCGGGAAGTGGCTGATCCGAAGTGTCGATGTGCGGGGGTGGGTCGACCGCGCTGGATGTTTGAGACGCCCCGCAGTGCCCTCCCGGACCCGCTCCAAGCTCGAGATCAGCCGTGGGCTGGTGGTCGGCGAGCAGTTGGCGATAGAGGGCGTCGGAGATCCTGCGCTTGAGGCAGCGCATCGCCTCGAGGGGTTTCTTGCCTTCGGCGCGCTTGCGTCGGTAGTAGGTCCGGCCGACGGTGTCGAGTCGGATCTGGGTGACCGCGGCGATGTGGATCATGTGGTTCATCCGGCGGTTCCCGGCCCGGGAGAGCCGGTGCCGGTTGTGCTCCCCGGAGGAGGCGTCGAGGGGTGCGGTGCCGGTCCAGGACGCGAACCGGTTGCGGTCGGTGAACCTGGTGACGTCACCGACGTCGGCCAGGACCCGGGCTGCTACCACGGGGCCGACACCGTGCAGGTCCATCAGCCGTGAGTCGCGGGCCAGGACCATCGCCTTGAGTTCGGCGGTGGCTTTCTTGATCTTCGCGTCGACTGCGACCAGCTCGGCGAGCTCCTCGGCGGCGATCCGGCGACGGGTTTTGCCGGCGAGGTCGCGGGGTCGGACGGTGGACAGCATCGCCTTGGCCTGGAGCGGGGTGATGTCCTTCTTCGCCTGTCCGGGCAGCAGCTCGGCGAGCAGGGCCTGGAGCCGGTTGACGGTCTGGATCCGGCGGCGGGTCAGGGCTTCACGGCGGTCGGTGAGCATCCGTAGCGCTTCGAGCTCCCCGTCGACCTGCAGGACTCGAAGTCCCTGGGTGCGGACCGCGACGACCGCGATCGAGTGCGCATCGAGCGCGTCGGTCTTGCGGTTGTGCCCGGTGTCGAAGAGCCGGACCCGAGCGGCCAGCTTCGCCGGGACGTCGACGACGATCTCGCCGGCTTCGAGGAGTCGCTGCGCTAGGGGCCGGCCCGCGCCGTTGGCGCCCTCGACCGCCCACACCCGCTCGGGCCACCCCTTCGCGTAGGTCCGCATCGCCGTGTAGCCGGCCCGGTCGGTGGTAAACCGGCCCGAGCCGAGCCGATGCTCCTGATGGTCGACGACCTCGATCGTCGCCGACAGCTTGTGTGGGTCGACCCCGATGATGACGTGTTCCGTCTGGTGCATTCTTTGCTGCTCCCGCCTGTGCGCGTGCCGATGGGGACGACGAGGTGGGCAGTGCTACTACGAGCAGGGCAGTCCCTTCTTGAGCCACGCCTCGTCAACGGTGCTCGGCGGGCTGCAGACCGAAAGAGAGCCACACCCTTGAGCTGGGTGGCCAGCCGCAAAGAGAGCCACCCGCCGGGCACCTGGACCGAGTCTGGCCAGACACCGATCCTGCAAGGAAGTATCTAGTAGCCGCGAGGGAAGCCTCAGTATATCGGCGGAGAGCTCTGCCCTGGAGCATGATGGTCGCATCAGAGGATAGAGGCACTCATGAGGGGTGACGAGACCCGGGTGGTCGAGGCGTTCTGCAAGCACTTGCAGAACGATGGTTGGGATGTCCAGCGTGAGGTGCAGTTCGTCGACGTGATGGCAACGAGGGGTCGCAGGCCCTCTACGCAGAGGCCAAGGGTCGAACGTCCTCGATCGGCCTGGATGTTGACACCCTCTACGGGCAGCTCCTGCGCCGCCTGCCGGACGAAGCCGCGGGTTCCGTCCTTGGGAGTCGTCGTCGTCCCCGAATCGGCCGTCCCTGCCGCTCTTAGGGTGCCGGAATGGATTCGCACTAAGCTGGGCGTCCACATCTGGGCGGTTGCCGACCAGGGCCATGTGCGATTGGTGTGGCAGCCGTCGTCCGTGCCACTGATCAACCCGGGGATGTGACCCACTCCGCCGCGTAAGCGGCCATGTCCTATTGCAGCCTGTCGGGCGCTGCTGAACTCGGCCCACGGCGTCGATAATGCCGATGATGTGCCGGTTGCACTCCTCGAGACCCTCGGCGGGCACCAAGTGCTCGAGGATGTTCCGGCATGGTGGCAGTCGCCCGGCGCGCCACGCAGCCGCGGCCGTGAACCGTCGCGGCGCGCAGTGGTGCCGGGTCCAATGAGGGGAGCGTCGCCTCGCGGTCGGCAACGAGTACTGCTCTGCATCCGCCCGCCGGTGGTGCGTGGTCCGGGAACGCGGACTCACCCGCAACCCCGTGCTGCGGGTCTTGCGGGTGATCGGGGGAGGGGTAATCGCCGTGACCTGAGCCCGGGCACCGGGCACGATGTCGGTGTGCCACTCACGATCTCCCTCCTCGCCGACCAGCCTGACCTCGCCGAGGCCATGTGGAACATGCCCAACTCGTGGCCGGAGTTCATGCGCCACGACCCGATCGGCGGGCTGTACTACGGCAACGTCGAGACGCGTTTCGCCGAGTTCGTCCTCATCGCTCAGGACGATGCAGGCGACGTCGTCGCCTGCGCGTACTCCGTCCCCTTCGTGCTCGGCGACGGCGCCCTGCCCGACAACGGATGGGACTTCGTGATCCGCAACGCGTTGCTGGCCAGCCTGCGCGGCCAGGAACCCGACGCGATCTCCGCGGTCGAGATCGCCGTCCGTCCCCACCACCAAGGCACCGGGATCTCCCGGCAGATGCTCGCAGCGATGCGCGACAACGCCGCCCGGCTCGGTTTTGCCGAGCTCCTCGCGCCGGTCCGTCCCAACGGCAAGGCCGACGCCCACGAACCGATGTCGACGTACGCGCTCCGGGTACGCGAGGACGGCCTGCCCGTCGACCCCTGGCTCCGGGTGCACGTGCGGGCCGGGGGCCGCATCACCAAGGTGGCCCCGCGCTCGATGGTCATCCCCGGCACCCTCCAGGAGTGGCGTCAGTGGACCGGGCTCCCCTTCGACGAGACCGGCCCGGTCCTCGTGCCTCAGGCCCTCACCCCCGTCCACTGCGACGTCGAACACGGAGTCGCGGCATACGTCGAGCCGAACGTCTGGGTGGTGCACCCCACCCGGTGCTGACCCGCGAAGCCGTGACGAGCGCGGTGGACCTCCCACAAGAATGGTGACTCCTTCCCGGCGGTCACTGCATCTGCCGCTGGTCGCGCGTCCTCGGTGCGCGTCACTTCGCCGCGAGCCGGGCAACCATACGGACGCACATGCCGATGAGCGCTCATTGGGATCAGGGCTGGCGCCGCAGGTTGCGGAGCGGCACCGTGGCCGGGGGCCGGGTCAGCGAAGGCGGGTCGTGCGGGTTCCTCTCGTTCGAGCCGCCTATAGGCGGGTGACGATGCCTTCCCGCTGGAAACGTCCGACGACCACCGTGAAGACCGCGACATCGATGACAAGGAGCATGGCTGACGCGAGGATCGCGATGGAGATGTCGAACAGTAGTAGTCCGGTCGCCTGGCCGACGACGAGGGCAATGACCGGAAACATGATGAGCACTGCTGAGCTTTGAGCGCCTTGCATCGTCGTGGAACGCCCGGAGATGGCCACGATGAGGGAGGTCGCCAGGAAGGCCACGAGTGGGACCATCGCGAGGATGATGATCGCCCACGTCCAGGTCGGGAAGAAGAGGCCGCCCATGAGGGGGTCCCCGAGTGCGTTTACGAGGACGGTGTAGGTAACGAACGAGACCCAGGTGAGCAGCACGGATGGGATCACGGACACGAGCACCTTTGCCAGTACCAGTTCGCGATCAGTGATCGGCGTGTAGAGGAGCCCTTCAATGGTGCGGCGTTCCTTCTCGCCGACGAAGCTGGAGCTCGCCGTGATGCTCGCGACCATCACGGGGATGACGAGAAAGAACGGGGCCATGAAGTAGACGATGACGGCGTAGACCACGGTCTGTGCTGTTGAGAATCCGGCGGGGATGACCCGTTCGGGGAGGTTGTCCAGGAATCCTCGCAGACCGGTGACCGATGATGCGAGGGCGGCGTTGTTGCCCAAGACGATGATGGCTGTCGGAATGATGACGGCGAACAGGAGCGGGATGATGACCAATGGGGCCACAGCCTGTTTGTTGCGCGCGAGTTCGCGCCAGTCCTTGCGCATCAGCGCCCGGATCCGTTGACGGTTGATCATGGGTGCTTCCCGTCGTTGATGGTGGCGAAGTAGAGGTCTTGGATTGTCGGCTGCTGGGGGATGACGGCTCGTATCCGGATCTGGTTACGGACCAGTGCAGCCACTACCGCCGAGATGGTCTCCTCGTTCGCCACGCAGAAGCGCAGGGTGCCGTCGGTGGCATGGACTTCCACCGATCCGCCGACCAGCGGGATGACGATCTTCTGGGCGGCGGCGAGGTCCCCGGCGACGATAAGGAGGTATCGGCGTTCGGGCCATCGTTGATGCAGAAGCTGTCGGACCTCACCTGCTGCAACGAGGCGGCCGTTCTTGAGGATGCCGATGTCGTCGCAGAGTGATTCGAGTCCTTGGAGCTGATGGGTGCAGATGATCACGGTGGTGTGAAGTGTTCGGATCATCTCCTTGAGGTAGGCGATCAGATCGGCGGATGCCTCCGGGTCGAGTCCGGCGGTCGGCTCGTCCAGGAAGAGCAGATCGGGTTCGTGGAGCACAGCGCGCCCGACCGAGAGCTTCTGCCGCATGCCCTTGCTCAGTTCCCCGACGAGAGAGTCGGCGCGATCCGACAGGCCAAGTACTTGGACAACCTCGTCGATTCTCCGCTCCACGGCGAGGGAGGTCAGTCCGTACAGTTCGCCCCAGGTCCTCAGGTTGTCGCGAACGCTCAGCGCTTCGTAGAGGTTGGTGTCGGTCTGCACACCGATTCTTGCCCGCAGCTCATCAGCGTTGGCACGGGAGAGCGCTTCTCCGAACAGCGTCACTGAACCGCGGGTCGGGATCAGCAGGCCCGTCAACAGTCGCACCGTGGTGGTCTTGCCAGCACCGTTGGGTCCGAGCAGTCCGAAGGCTCGACCAGTGGACGCTTGGAACGACAGCTCCGATACGACCTCCCGACTGCCGAGGAGCTTCGTCAGGCCGGAAGCCACCACAGTGGGCTCGTACCCGCTCACGGGGATGGTGGCCTCACCACTCGGGTACCGCGTCGAAGTCATGAGGTCGGCGCCTGGTTCGCGTTCTTCCGTCATCGCTACACGACGTCTCGTCGTTGGATGGCCATGAGTCCGGCGGCAGTCGGGACCAGCGCCCATGCGGCGACCGCTATCAGGGCCGCCGACATGCTGACGTCGGTACTGATCCCGGAGATCACACCAAAGAGGGCCGGTGGGGTCCAGGACCCCGCGTCGTTGACCAGTTGCACGGCCAGCGGCGGGATCACGAACAGCACCAGCACGGCTGTCGTGACTGCGCCCCCGACATTGCGGATGACGGCTGCGAGCCCGGCGCCCAGGACTGCGCCGATGGCTCCGGCCCACGCTGAGGCCGCCAGGAGCTGGGTGATGTCACCGGCCGCGACCATGAGGCCGTACTGGGTGCTGCGCAGTGCCAGGGCGACCGCGGTGATCATCAACGCCTGACCGACCAGCGCCAGCGCCGCGCCCGCGAGGAGAACTGCGGCGAGTTGGGCCAAGACGGCCCGCGGGCGTTTGGGGCACGTCAGGAAGGTCGGCACGACGGTGCCGTGTCCGTACTCGCGAGCCGCGGCGATGGCGCCGAACAGTGCGGTGCCCAGCATCGCGTTGAAGGCGAACGCCATCAGGGACTGCTGATCGGCTGCGGTGGCGACGAACGCCTTGCTGCCGCCCATGTCCGTGCCGTACGCGACGACGGCCGCGTTCAGGCCGCCGATGACGACCAGCGCCGCGAGGAACCCCCACGGCATCTTCGTGGTGGTGAGCTTGCGGATCTCTCCTCGCACGAGTCGTAGCCATGTCATCGCGGTACTGCCTGCCTCTCGGTCTGGGTTGCCTCGGCGCGCTCGGCGCCGTTGCTTGGGGTGTTGTCGGTGCTCGTCCAGTCCAGGAACAGCTCCTCGAGTGAGCCGGCCTGGGAGATCAGCTCGTGAAGCGCGATCCCGGCGGCGCAGGCGCGGTCGCCGATCTCGGCGATCCGGACGCCTCGGACGACGAGCGTGTCGTCGCTGCCGGTGTGGACGGTGGCGCCGGCCGACGTCAGCAGCTGGGTGAGCCGCCCAGGTTCGGGGGTGCGCACCGACGTCCCGCCTCGCTGCAGGGTGGCCAGGGCGCCGGCGGCGACGAGCTGCCCGTGGCTGAGCACGACGACATCGTCGGCGAGGTGTTCTACCTCGGCCAGCAGGTGGCTGGACACGAACACCGTGCCCCCTGACCCGGCACGTTCCCGAAGCAGGTCACGCAGCCAGCGGATGCCCTGCGGGTCGAGTCCGTTGCCGGGCTCGTCGAGCACGAGCACCGGGGGGTCGCCGAGCAGCGCGGCGGCCAGCCCGAGCCGCTGTCGCATCCCGAGGGAGTACCCGCCGACGTGGCGGTCCGCGGCATGCGTCAGCTCGACCATGTCCAGCATCTGCTCGATGCGCCCCGCGGGGATGCCGGCGCCGTCGGTGAGGACTCTCAGGTGGTCTCTACCGCTGCGTCCGGGGTGGAAGGCGTTCGGTTCGAGCGCCACGCCGACGCAGCGGGACGGATCCTGCAGCTCGCGGTACCGCTTCCCGCCGATCGTGGCGTGGCCGTGGTCCGCCTTCGCCAGGTCGAGCAGGATCTTCATCGTCGTGGACTTCCCGGCGCCGTTGGGCCCCAGGAAGCAGGTGACTCGTCCGGGCGCGACGGTGAAGGTGAGGTCGTCGACCGCCATCTCGTGGCCGTAGCTCTTGGTGAGGTGTTCGATCTCCAGCGAGTACATGGTCGGGCTTCCCTTCGGTGGTGCCGATCTCACGAGGTGGGCGCTGTCTCGGCCAGGACGGTGTTGGTCATCAGGTCGTGGAACTGTGCGGGTTGCTCCCACAGGGGGCGGTGTCCGGAGCTGTCGAGGGTGACGAGCTTCTTGCTGGGCGCCTCGAGCAACGCAAACCACTGTTTCGCCAGCTGGGCCCGACCGGGTGCCTCGTGGCTGCCCTCGACCAGGTACACCGGGACGTCCAGGCTGGTGGCCTGGGTGCGGAAGTCGAGGTCCTGGATCTGGGGGTACAGCACCGAGAAGGTGTCCATGAACCCCCCGAAGATGTGGAGCTGTTCGAGCAGGGTGTACTCGCCGACGAAGAGGTTCTCGCTCATCCCTCCGGCGCCTTCGGAGTTCCCCGCGTGGTTGTAGGGGTAGACCTCCTGCTCGTGGGACAACGCCGGCTCGTAGTCGAGCATCCGGGTATACGGTGGCGGTCCGCTGCGGGTCAGCTTGTCCACGACCGCGGTGTTGCCGCTCTCGCGGGCCCAGGCCAGGGTGTCGCGGTAGAAGACCTGGTCGGTCGCTGCTGGGCTGACCATCTGGCCCACGCCGATGAACGCTGAGAACAGCTGCGGTTGGCGTTGCACGGCGAGGACTCCCAGGACGGTGCCCCACGACTGGCCGGCCAGGTAGACCTTGTCCCGGCCGAACCGGTCGCGCAGATAGGTGGTGACCTGCAGGGTGTCCTCGACGGCCTGGTCGAGGGTCAGTGTCGAGGTGGGGTCGAGCTGGTCGTAGGACTTGCCGGTGCCGCGCTGGTCGAGGGTGACGACCACGAAGTCCTCTTCGAGTGCCCGGCTGTGGCGTCGCATCGCACCCAGCTCGCTACCGCCGGGGCCGCCGGCCAGGAACAGCAGCACCGGATTCTGCGCGCTGCGCCCACGGATCATCATCGCGAGGTCATGCCCGCCGATCTCGACCCGGGTCAGTTCTGCGACGCTGCCGGCGAGCGTCTGACCGTGCGCGTCGACGATGGGGTCGGTCGCCGCGGGGCGGGCGACGAAGGCAGCGGTGGCCACGAGCACCACCCCGGTGGTGATGGCGACACCGCGGCGCAGCCACAGACCGAGCCCGCTGAGAAAGCCCCTTCGCGGGCGGGCGGGCGGCAGTCGGCGACGGGCGCGTGCCGCGCCCAGGGCAGCTCCCAGGACCATCGGCAACAGCGCCAGCAGGCCGTGGACGCCGCGGCCTGTGGCGAACGCGAGGATGCCGTAGGTGCTGCCCAGGTCAATCCCGTCCACCGTGGGCCCCGAGGCGCCGAGGCGGACCAGCTCGAAGACCCCCGCGAAGGTGGCCGGAGCCACCAGCATGGCCCACCGGGAGCGGAGCAGGAGCCCCGCGACAAGCCCGACCAGCAGCCCGAGGCACATCGCGGCGAGCCCCTCGAACGTGGACACCGGACTCCGGGGCATGACGAGCCCGAGGACCAGGCCGGCGGACGCCACGGCCAAGGCGGCCGCTGCGACGCGGCCGGGACGGGTGAGACGGTAGCGGCGGTGGATCAGGGAACTCATGGCTGTGACCTCCGTTCCCGCCGAGACCAGGTCCCGGCGGCGAGTGTGATGGCGGCGAAGATGCTGAGCAGGGCGGCGAGCCCGGGGATGGCGATGGCTCGGACCATGCCGGGGGCGAGGTCGTCGCCGACAGCCAGCTGGGCTTGGGCGTCCTGGACCGTGGCATCCGTGCGGACCACGAAGGAACCGGTGCGGTCCGCGTCGAACACGCCGATGGCGGTGCCCAGGGTGCCTGGCCTGCCAGGCACGTCGTAGCGCAGGTCCAGGCCGTACGGGCGGACGGGCACGGCCTGCTGGGCTGCGTCGACGACCTGCAGCTGGTCGGCCGACACCGCGGTCGGGTCGGCGCCTTCGTAGTAGATGACGTGTGGGCCGACTTGAGTCAGGGTGACGGAGAGGCTGTGGGAAACGTCGGCTCGGACGAACCCCTCGGGTTGCTGGACCTGGTCGACGACACCGGTGACCCCCCATAGTGCGGCGGTTGTCACACCGACGACGGCGACGAGGACGGCCAGGCCGTAGCTGAGCCGGCGTCCGGTCGGGGTGGTTCTGGTTCTCATGGCGGGGTCTCTTTTCGGTGGTATGCCCTCTCATCCCAGAGTCGAGGCTGCCGCTGGTTGTGTCGTCGGGCCCGGGAACGAATCACCGGTGCTGCCCGCGCCGGACCTGGGGACTGCCTGAATGGGTCTGGAGATGTATGCCGGCACAGGTCTCAGGCCCGACGGCCCGCAACCCCGCAGGGGCTAGCGTCGAGGACGTGATGACGACATGGGCGCGGCTGCGGAAAGTCGACGCGCTGCGCCCATGGGTCCTGGACACCGTCCTTGCCGTACTGCTGTTCCTGGGAGCGTGGCTCTCGGCGGCCTCTCCAGGTCCGAATGCCCGCCTCCCCGACGCCACCTTCTACCTGCTGCTTGCCGTCGGTTCCGCGCCGTACGCCCTGCGCCGCCGGGCCCCTCTCCCGGTCCTGGTGCTCGCCACCGTCCCCGTCCTCGCCATGATCGCCCTGGGCTACGGCTCGGCGGTGATCGGGTCCGGTTTGTTCCTCGCGGCCTACACGGTGGCCGCCTGGTCGGGCACCCGGATCACCGCCTTCGCGGCCGGGTACGTCGCGGTCCTGCTCGCGTTGGTGGTAGCCCTCGCCCCGCGCTCCATGCCGTTCGGAGAGCTCGCGACGGACGCGGCACTGTTCATCGGGGCCTTCGCGCTGGGGCGCAGCGCGAACGACCGCCGGCAGAACCTCAGGATGCTGCAAGAGCGTGCGGCACTCGCCGAGGACGCGCGGGTTGAGAAGGCCCAGCTTGCGGTGGCCGACGAACGGTTACGGATCGCCCAGGAGCTCCACGACGTCCTGGCCCACTCGTTGGGTGTCATCGCGCTACAGGCCGGCGTTGGAGCACACGTGATCGACATCGACCCAGTCGAGGCCAAGGCCTCCCTCGTGGCGGTCGCGGAGACGAGCCGGTCTGCGCTCACCGAGGTTCGCCGGATCCTTGGCGCGCTACGTGGTCAGGACAACCCCGCCACATATCACCCACCACCGGGACTGGACGCTGTTGGGGACCTCGCTGCGGAGCTGACGGCAGCGGGACTGCCCGTCGACGTTCACCTCGAGGGCGAGCGCGACGGGGTTCCAGCAGCCCTGGCGCTGACGGCATACCGCCTCGTGCAGGAGTCGCTGACCAACGTCCTCAAGCACGCCGGCCCGGCCCGCGCGCAGGTCACCATCCGCTACCAGCCCGGAGCGCTGGTCCTCGAGGTGGTCGACGACGGACAGGGGCCGCCGGCCACGACCGGAAGCGCCGCTTCAGGGCACGGCCAGCTCGGGATGCGCGAGCGGGTCGCGGTGTGGGGTGGATCACTGACGACCGGGCCGCGCCCGTGTGGCGGGTACCGCGTCACCGCACGACTGCCCTACGCCGACCAGGACAGCAGATGATCCGGGTCGCAGTGGTCGACGACGAGGCTCTCGTGCGCCGGGGCCTCACCCTGCTGCTGCGCCTCGAGCCCGAGTTGGAAGTGGTCGGCGAGGCCGCTGACGGGGCAGCCGCGGTCGCCCTCGTGCGCCGGGAACGGCCCGACGTCCTGCTCATGGACATCCGGATGCCGGAGACCGATGGCCTCACCGCCACCCGGACGCTGATGTCAGACCCGGGAACCGCCTCGACCCGAGTGCTGATCCTGACGACCTTCGACCAGGACGAGTACGTCTTCGCGGCAATCCGAGCCGGCGCCAGTGGTTTCCTGCTCAAGGACACCCCACCCGACCAACTCCTCTCAGCCATCCATGTGGTCGCAGGCGGTGACGCCCTCCTGGCACCCGCGGTGACCCGTCGCCTCATCGAAGAGTTCGTACGACGATCCCCCCGTGGGCCCACCGCGCCGCCCGCGGGTCTGGACCTGCTCACCGATCGCGAGACTGAGGTACTGCGCGCCGTGGCGCACGGGCGCTCAAACGCGGAGATCGCCGCCGAGCTGTTCATCAGCTACGCAACCGCCAAGACCCACGTCAGCCGCCTCCTGACCAAGCTCGAGGTCCGCGACCGGGCCCAACTGGTCATGCTCGCCTACGAGAACGGCATCGTCAGCCCCGGCAGCCCGTGAGACGGCAGAGAATCGTCAACCGCCGCGTCCGGAATGCCATGAGCGTGAACGGCGTGAGTGGTCAGTCAGCTACGGGGGTCGTGGTCGCCCTTGTCGCAGTGCTCAGCCGTGCCGTGGAGGACGTCGGTCATGAGGAGGAGGCCTGCGTGCGCGGGCTCCTCGAAGACGGGGCTGTGCGCTGACCCGGGGAAGGTGTAAAAGCCCTTGACAGGGGCGTCGAGCTGGTCGCAGAACGCCTGGGCCTGGCGGTAGGAGCAGGTGCGGTCGTGGCGGCCGTGGAAGAGGTGGACGGGGACCTCGAGCCGCGGGATGGTCCTGACGAGGTCCGCCGCGAGCATCTCGTTCCACATCGCGGTCGACCAAGGTGACCACTTGCCGCGCCAGAGGTCGATCTTCTCGCGGACGGTGTAGGCGCGGTTGCGCCAGACCTGCAGGAACACGCCCGTGAACACTGCGCGCATGTCCCGCGTGGTCCCGACGCCGAGCTGATGCATGGCCGGGTCGCGGACCCGGAGGTAGGCCCTCGAGAGCGGGATCCCGGTGGGCGGTGCAGTGGCCGCCACCTTGCGCGCCAGACGGGTGTGCCCGCGTCGCGGGAGCTCCTCGAGGAGGTATGCGTATGCCTCGGCCTCCGATTAGAGTTGTCGGCAGAGCTGGCCGACCCCGATGTAGGCGTGGTAGCGCTGCGGGGCTCGGGCCGCGGCCTGGATCCCGATGAAGCTGCCCCAGGAGTGGCCCATCAGGTAGATCTTGGGCACCTCGAACCGGCGCTGCAGGTAGTCGGTGACGGCCAGCGTGTCGTCGACGATCTGGTCCACTGTGATCGGGGTCGAGGCACGGGCGGCGCGGTAGGAGAGGCCGGCCCCCCGCTGTTCCCACCAGCAGACGGTGAACACCTGCTCCAGAGCGGTGGGGTGGCTGCGATCGAGGAAGTACGGCTCTCCCGGCATGAGTGTGGGTCGGATGTTGGACTCAGGGCGGGGAATGCGTTGGGGTGAAGGGGGAGCTGCGGTTCGGGGGCTGGTTGCAGGACGCGCACGGACGGTGACCTAGGTTTGGCGGTTCTCACGCCAACC
>JBBRZQ010000134.1:0-12362 GCA_038236535.1 Actinomycetales bacterium | reverse complement strand
GATCAACTGCGCCCATGACGGACCACCGCAGTGGGCCCGCATGATTGCCCACATCCGGGCCGCCGCCGCCGCAGCCGGGCGGCCGGTCGTGGTCTCGATGGACCTGGCCGGCCCCAAGCTGCGGACCGGCCCCATCTGCGACGGGCCCGCGGTGGGCCGGGCCCGGGTGGTCCGAGACCAAGCCGGACGACTGACCGCCCCGGCCGCCCTGTGGCTGCTCCCCTCTGGGCGCACTACGGCCCGGCCGGCCCCGGTCGTGCCGGGTGGCCGCGAGGCGTTGACCATCGAGGTGGACGCCGCCTGGCTGGCCGACCTGCGCGCAGGGCAGCTGGTCCGACTGCGCGACGCCCGAGGACGCCGCCGGGTGTTCACCATCTCCCAGGCCACGCCCGAAGGGGCCCTGGCCACCGGTGAGCGCGGCGCCTACGTCGCCAACGGGACGCTGTTGGAGTCCGCAGGCCGCACAACTACGGCAGGTGGCATCCCGCCGCTGCCACGGCGCCTGTCACTGGCAGCCGGAGACCGGCTCGTACTGACCTGCGACCTCACCCCGGTGGACCTGCCCGCCCGCGGGCAGGTCGCCCGGATCGGCTGCACGCTGCCAGAGGCCGTGGTGGCCTTCCAGCCTGGGCAGCCGGTGCTGTTCGACGACGGAGCGATCGAGGCCGTCGTGGAGTCGACCGCCGCCTACGAAGCCACCCTGGTCGTCACCCGGACCAAACCAGGTGGCCAACGCCTCGGGGCCGAGAAAGGCATCAACATCCCGCAGACCACCGTGCTGCTACCGGCACTGACGGCCGAGGATGTGTCCTACCTGCCGTTCATCGCCGCCCACGCCGACCTGGTCGCTGTCTCCTTCGTCCGGTCGGTAGCCGACATCGACATCATCACCAAGGCGCTGGACGACGTCGGCGCCGACCGCCTCGGGCTGGTCGTCAAGATCGAGACGGCCCAGGGCTTCGTCGAGCTCCCCTCGATCATGCTCGCCGCGATGCGCCGCCGCCGGCTGGGCCTGATGATCGCCCGCGGCGACCTGGCCGTCGAGATCGGCTTCGAGCGCCTCTCGGAGGTCCCCCGCCAGATCCTCGCCCTGTGCGAGGCGGCCCACGTGCCGGCCATCTGGGCCACCCAGGTCCTGGAGACCCTGGCCAAGACCGGGCAACCGTCCCGTGCCGAGATCACCGACGCCGCAGCGGCCCAACGCTCCGAATGCGTCATGCTCAACAAAGGACCCCATATCCACGAAGCGATCCGGGCGCTGGACGACATCCTGGAACGAATGGGCGAGGTGCAGCGCAAGAGCCGGACCCTGATGCGGCGGATCCACTCCTGGGACGGCCAATAGCCAAGCCGGCCCCCGCAGCCGGCCGCGGAACCAGCCGCCGGGGATGCTGTGGTCGTCAGAGCAAGAATGGGGGCACGTACTCCAGGTCCGTGGCCCCGTCCTCGGATCGTTTGACGCGCCAGGCGGCGCCCTTTTCGGTGACCACTACCGGCACGGTGACCAAACCAGAGGCGCGAGCGGCGCGGAGCAACGCCCGGAATACCTCGCCGTGGGTACAAAGCACCCACGGGGCGCGCTGATTGGCCAGCAGCCAGGACAACAGGGCATCAACGGGCGCGTCCTTGGCCAGCAGCAGGTGGTCTTGCACGGTCAGACTCCGTTGGGCGGCCAACGGCTGCACGGTCTGCCGGCAACGCACCGTGGGACTAGACCACACCACCGAGATGTCGTCCTCGGCAAACGTGGCAACCAGGGACGAGGCCTGGGCGAAGCCCTGCCTTGTTAGCGGGCGCAGCCCATCATCCTGGCGCCAATTCGCCTTGTTCCCAGCCTGAGCGTGGCGCACAAGGATCACAGCCATGACTCTAGAAGGTCGAGTCCCGCCCTGCCGGATAGGTCGCCATCTGTGGGCGGGACTAGGCGGGACATCGACGTGTAGCGGCGCTGATCACCGGGCGGAGACAAGTCGACAGCTGCCGTGACTACCGAAAGCGCGCCCTGTACTGCGCGTCTTCGATGCGGCCGAGTCCTTCGAGGATCGTTCGACGCTGGCTTGGTCGCATCTCGTCGTCGCCGATGAACCGGATCTGTGCGACGTCGCCGTCCACGATGCAGGTCAGGAGACGTCGGGGCAGACCGAGGGTTCCTGCGATCGAGCGCAGCCTCATCGGTGTCACCCCGGCCTCGCCGAGAATGATGGCGTGCAGGCTGGAAGTTGCCATGCCCATCTGCTCAGCCGCCCAGTCCTGGGTCTTCCCCTGGTGGGCGATCTCGTCGCGGACAACGGTGCCAGCGAGCTTTCGTCTGCCTGACTCGTTCATGGTGGTCACTACGCGCAGTAGAGGAGCTCGTTGAGCTCATCGCGGACATAGCGCCGAACCAGCAGGGGGACGAAAGAGCGGACCTTGGCATTGTCGAACTTGGCTGACACCCGGGTCAGGCATTCGTCCACTGCCCGCGGATCCAGCCGCTCGTCGAACTCCTCGTGAACCCGCTGGGCGACATCGCTGAGGTCTGCGTTGATGTTGGGCCTCTGTTGGCGGGGGTCAGACACGGTGGAACTAGCCATATCCGAACGCTAGTCGCGGCCCACCCGACCCGCCCCTCCAAGCATCAGCCCGAAATGTCGCAATAATCACAGAACCAGCCAGTGAGGCATGCGATGACGCCTGCTACTGATGGCCGATTCCTGGCCGCCCCACCGCAGGCTGACGCGGTGGCCGGCTCTGGCTTGGAGCTCGGCCGGTCAACGCGCCGCTGGCCACCTGCTGCGTCAGCGCCATGAGCTCATCCCTATTCAGGATCGCGACCCAGGCCTTGAGTGCGGCGCAGTCCGTGGGCATAGGTCGCAACTCGGTCACCGAACGTGAACCAGCCGAGCAGGTCCGCCCACCAGCGGATACCGCTCGGCGGCCGAACCCGCACTGACCAAGTACCACACATCGCGTGAGGGACTCTCCGGTGGCCCGGTCAGGATTCGGGTCCGGGCCTACGCTGCCGAACCGGCTCAGCAGGTGCTGGGTGTCACTGGGTGACTCGCTGCCAGGAGAAGGGTCCAAACGTGGTGACTGTCGTGGGCTGGTTCTTCGTGTTGGCCTTCAGGCGCAGGTACTCCAGCGGGACGGTGCTCCCGTGGACCACGATGCGGTGGAAGTTTGACACGTCGTAGGACGGGTGGCTGTCCCACGCGTCGTAGGAGCAGACGCCCTCGTCTCCGGTGCACATCGACGCCTTCTGCAACGGGTTGTCGGAGCGGTAGACGTGCGAATCGCCGTTGAGCAACAGGACGGGCTTGGCGTAAGCCTTCGTGTGGGTCGCGAGGCTGCTCACGATGGGCTCGTAGTTGGCCAGGTGACTGACATCCTTGCCATCGAGGTCCCATATGTCGGCCTGGGTCATGACCACGACAGAACGTGCGTGAACCGTGCTGGCCGTGCTGAATGCACGGTCGAGCCAGCGCAGCGCGGCACCGGTGCGGTTGGCGGCCTCGGTGGCTTGCTGCGGTGAGGCAGTGGGGGCGCCGTACCAGGGGTCGGCGTCGTTGTTGGAGCCGCCCGGCACGTTGACGGCGGCGAACAGGACGCCGTCGCGCTGCCACATCACGTTCTCCACATACTGACTGTCAGTAGGGTGCGCATGGTTGTCGACCTGCGCCTGGGAGAGCACCCGCAGGCGGCCGCTGCCCAGGGTGCCACCGGGCGTCGCGAAGAAGATCGACCGCACGAGGGCGAGGTTGTCGACCGGGTTGCCGCCGGCGTAGTCGACCAGGTTGCCGTCGGCGCCCCTGACGTAGTCAATCTGCCCTGTGGCGGCGTTGAAGGCACCTCCGCCTTCCTTGCTCTTGTGGCAGTCGGTCCACTCGTTGTCACCGGGTGTGTAGACCATGGGGTCAGCGAAGCCGGCCCACAGGTCGGCGACCTGCTGGTCGTAGGCCTGGGTGCAGAACTGTTTGCCGGAGTGGATGTCGCCGACGTGCAGCACCGTGGATACGGCCCTGTCGGCATTCACTGCGCGAATGAACGCCGGGGTGGCCTCGGTCTCGCTGGTGTCGGCGGAAGACGTGCCGTACGGCGCGTCTCCATAGACGGCGTAGCTGAACGCGCCGGAGTCGTGGTCGCTGTCGCGACCGTGTTGGCTGGCCGACGCGGAAGTCGCGGTGGCAACGCCGAGCGCGAGGACCGTGGCGACAAGGACGACACGGGTTTGTGCACGCATGAGTACCTCGAGTCTGGGCTGGATGGGACCCGCAGCCTTGCAGCGAACGGTGCACCTGACACGAATGCCGCGTGAACGAGCCGTGAACACCGCTCCCGCGCCCAAGTACTGGATCTTCAGGTCGGGCCCGTGCCGAGGCCCGCGTCTTTCTGGGCGGAAAGACGCGCTCGCTCATCGCCTATCCGGTAGCTCTTCGTGGTTGCCAGGCGCCCCAATTGCGGAATCGACATGTCCAGCCACTGAGGACGCCGACGTATCGGCCGTGTAGTCGTGGACTCACGCCCGCGGTCACCGCACTGCCGGGCTGGGGGGCTGCCGGGATGGCCGAGAGTCCAACTGAACGCGCACGGCTGAACCGGCCGCTGCCTGCTTCGTGTCGGGGTCCAGGGTTGGCTCAGTGTCGTTGAAGGTCCTCGTCGCAGCACGCAGTTGGTATGCGAGTTCAGCTGCTGGGTGCTCGGTCGACAGGGGTCGGTCATCTGTGAGCTGAGCGAGTTCGCGGGCCACGTCGTAGCCGGCAGTGTCGGCCTCCTGGATCGCTCGGGAGAGCATCGGCCAGTCCTGGTCGTCGGTGAGCCGGGAGTCGATGGACCGAGCTAGCTGTTGCCACGCCTGCAGCGGTGGTGGCTCCTGAGTGGTGGTGCCTGCTGATCTTGGTGCGCCGTTGGAGTTTGGTTCCCCTGACTGCATGCTGCGAAGGCGGCGCGCGGCAGCGGCCGTTGCTGTGGAGACGAGCTCGGCCTGCCCCTCATCCGACAGGGGCACCTGGGCGGCGCGGTGGAGCCGGGTCCGGACTGCCGAAAGGTCACTGATTTGAGCCTGGGCGCCGCCGAGCGGGTCGAGGGTCCATCGCTGGGCTGCGTCGGCGACCGCCCGTTCAATTGCAGCTTGCCCAGTGTTGATGGAAGTTGTGGCGTAGTCGATCTGGTCCGCCCAGGTGTGCGGGGGCTGCGCGGCGATGACGGCGGCGCAGTCACCCATTCCCTGGGTAGTGGTGCTGAGGTGGTTACGTCGCTCGTCGAGCAGATGTGTGGCCAGAGGCAGCGCGTCGTCCAGGCAGGCTCGCAGCACTGTGGGTCCGCCGTTCTGGAGGACCTCGGCGGGGTCCTCGCCCGCGGGAAGGAGCAGGTGTCTCGGAGTGTCGCCGCGCGCGGCCAGCATCCAGAAGGCTCGCTGTGCGGCGATCTCACCGGGGAGGTCGGCGTCGGTGGCCACGATGATCCCGGGGTGCTGCTGGCCGATGTAGGGGCGTAGCTGATTGGCTTGGGCCGTGGTGAATGACGTGCCCAGCGAGGCGACGCCGACATACTCGCCGTTTCCGGCAAGGGTGACGGCGATGGCGTCAAGGAACCCCTCGACCAGGACCGGCGTCGCGCCCGCGTCGAGCGCGGTTCGTCCTTCGGAGAGCCCGAACAGCTGGGCGCTCTTGTCGAACAGGTCGGTCTGAGGTGTATTGAGGTACTTGGGTCCGGCCTTGCCGTCGTCGGCCAGGGCGGGGTGACGACGGCCGATGAACCCGTGCACCTCGCCCCCGTTGCGGATGGGCAGCACGAGGCGGTCACGGAACTGGTCGATGACGCGGCCGGTGCTGGCTACCCGTCCGAGCCCTGCGGCGAGGATCTCCTCGTCGCGGACACCCAGACGACGCAGGTGGTCGGTCAGGTTCGTCCACCCGGCGGGGGCGTACCCGGGCCGGAACGCGGGGTGGTCTGCCAGGTCGGTGCCGAGCCGGCCGCTGACGTAATGCGGCGCCCAGGAGTCGGCGTAGCCGGCGGTGAAGAAATCAGCGGCCATCGTGTTCACCTCGAGCAACCGTGCTTGCGGGACTGGCGCGTGGTCCCACTTGTTCGCCTCGACCGCCTGCCGTTCCGTGTCGAAGGAGTCCAGGTCCGGGGCTAGCGCAAACTCGCGCTGCCGTGCGGCGTGGAAGAGCGCCTCGCGATCATCCACGACGTCCGGCCAGGCTCCGTCCCGGGACGACACGTTGATCCTTCGCGGCAGCGCGCCACCCACGTCGATGGTGGCGCAGGCATAGAGGTCGCGGTCGTCGACGTCCAGCAGATGAAGGTCCTCGGGTGCGACCTGTCCGGCCGGGTCCGGTGGCGGCTCCATCCAGTGCAGGGGGTCGGGGTCGGTCAGCGCGGCTACCCGCCACACCAGGGCCTCGGCAAGATCGGCAGCCGGCATGAGCTGCCCGTGGCCGGCATCGATGTCTGCGTGGATGTCGCCGAGCAGCTGCCGGGGGAGCCAGCCGGCGCGAATGGCGCTGTTGACGGTGGCGACCAGCGGCGGCCAAGCCGGGTCGGCCATGACCCGGTCGGCTCGCTGCTTCCCAAGGCTGGCTGCCAGATCTGGGGTCCACGGGAGTCGAAGGGTCGCAGCACCGGAGCCGCCGACGGCAGCGAGCGCAGCGGGGGACAGGTGTCGCGACAGACGCCACCAGAGGGCAGCCGCTGCTTGATCGTCCGGCAGTGGCTTTTCCGCGGCTGCCGCGGTGGCCATGCCTGCCACGTTGCGGCCCGAACGGCTCAGCGCGCTCAGACGGTCGGCCAGCTCGGGCCAGAATGGGTCGTGGCTGATGTCGAGTCCCAGCCGGATGGCCAGCGGCGCCCATTGCCTGGCCGGGGCGCGTGGGTCGCCCTGGGCTGCAGCGGTCCGGGCGTCCAGCTGGTGTTGGGTCCGGGCAGCCGCCGCGGCAAACTGGGGCGGGCCTGTAGGGCGCCGATCCATTGGAGGCACGCCTGTGGCTGCCCGCCATACGGCTAGGTCGCCGAGCAGCTGTTGGTCAGGATCCACCAGGTGCACCGCCCATGGTGGCGCAGTGGTTGGCGTGTACCCCGCGGTTTCGGCGCGCACGTCGGCCACAAGGGCGCCGATCAGGTCGGCCTGGGCGCTCAAATAGCCGCCGTACTGCTCATGTTCGGCAAGTCGGGCCGGTATGCCGGGTAGCCAGGGCACCGGCCGGCGGTTTGAGCTGTGCCTGCCAGCGAGGTCCAGGCGCCAGTCCAGAACGGCGGCAGGGTCGGCTGCGGTGCCAAGCTCGCGGCCGCCCGCCACGATTCTCAAAGCATCGATCGGGTCCTGCCCTTCGGCGCTGAGGATTGCCAGGTGCGCCCGCAGGATCGGATAGGCCGGGCTGGTGGTCAAGCCGGTGTGCAGTTCCTCGGCGACCCGGTCGAGGCCGTCCAGGACCTCGGCCCCGATGACGGTCTGTGCGATGACGGCGAGGCTGTCGTGATAGCGGGCAACTGCATGGGTCAACAGTGTTTCCGGGCAGGCCAGTTCGCGAGCTATGGTGCTCGCCGAGTGTGCCCTGTCGTCTCGGCCCAGGATGCCGATCAGGATGTCGGTGGCGGTCGGCGGGCGCACCGTTTCCGGTTTGATGACACTGTGCGGGTCGCCATCTCCTGCTACGGCCAGGTACACGTCGTTGCCTGTTCGGCCGCGCGTCATGGCGACATAGAACAGCTGCCGCGACTGATCTCCGGTGCCGACGCTGTGGCAGGTGTCGGTGGTGACGCCCTGGGCGCCGTGGACGGTGGAGGCGTACCCGAGCTCGCTGGAGGCGCTCACGTATCCGGCGGGCAGCGTGACGTGCCGGGCGGTCCGCAGGTGTTGGATGTCCAGGGCGCCACCTGGGTGGACCCGGGTCACGTTCCACCGGTCCCCGTTCTTGACCCAGTCGGAGGCGGAGATGACCAGCCGGCGCTGGTTGGCGCGGGTGATGATGGTGTCCCCGGCGCTGGCCCGGTTCCCGTCGGCCAGGATCACCTCAGGACCGGTGCCTCGGGAATCGGCCAGGAGGCGATCGGCGCGGGCGCGAGCATTCAACGTGGCGACCAGGTCGCGGGTGGGGGCGAGCATGATCGTGTCGAGCCCGGCTGCCCGGTCGCTCGACCAGCCGCGGTAGGCCGCGTCGGTCGCGGTGTTCAGGTCGCCGACGTGGACCCGGCCGTTGTCCAGGTAGAAGCCGATCCCGGCTTCGTCACCGACTCGCAGCGCCAGGCTGGCCGCGCCCTCCGCTGGGTCCTTGAACCGGATCAGCTCGGAGAGGGTGACGGCACCTGCGGTCTGCGCGATGTCACGCAGGACGCCTCCAGCGGCTACGGAGGCGAGTTGCTGGTCATCGCCGATCAGGCGCACGGCCCCGCCGTTGCCGGTGATGTATTCCACGGCCGCGGCGAGATCGGTGGTGCCTGCCATGCCCGCCTCGTCGATGATCACGAGCGTCTTGGCGTCGATGCCGCGAACCCAGCCGGGGACGGGGCCGTGGGTCAGGGACCAGGTGAGCTTGGCCAGGGTTTCGGCGGGCGAGCCGATCTGCTCACCCAGAACCGAGGCCGCCGCCGCGGAGGGGGCTAGGCCGATGACGGTGCCGCCGCCGTCGGTCCAGGCTCGGGCCAGGACGGCCATTGCCGTGGTCTTGCCAGATCCTGCGGGGGCGATGGCCAACTGCAGGCGGGCCCCTGAGGTTGCCATCTGGCGGACGAGTTGTGCCTGAGCAGGGTTGAGGGTTATCCCGTTTGCCGCCGATTCCAGCAACGCCAGATCGACCACGGCCTCAGCCACGGCGGGCCCGTCGGCGCGGAGTGCGGTCGCGACCAGTGCCGCCTCGGCGTCCATGATCGCCCGGGAGGTGAACAGCGCTGCGCCGGACACCGTGTACACGCTGGAGCCGTCACGGCGACGCAAGATGGCCGGCTCCTTGACGGGCTCGGTCCGGGCCAGAGAGACCGAGAGTGCGGGGGACAGGGCTCGGGCCACGACCTGGTCGACGGCGCGGTCGAGGTCGAGGAGCCCAACCCCGGCTGTGCGGGCTCGTCTCTCGGCTTCGGCGCGCACATGCCACACCTGCCAGGTCGAACGCGACCCAGACACCGTCGCCAGGACGGATGCTGCCGTGTCGCGGACCCATTTCTCGGTGACCTTCTGCCTCTGCCGATGGTTCCCAGTAGCGGCGGTGATCATGGCCTGGACGGCTGCGCTACCGCCCATGACCTGCTTCGCCTGGGCCGCCCAGGTGGCGCGCTGCTCGGCATACGAGCGGGGGCTGTGCTTGTCCTGTCGGGTCTCCAAAGTGGCCTGTTGAGCCAGGTGCAGGGACTCGATGGCGGTGGGAGGACGGCCGTGATCTATCTGGAACGTCGCGGACAGCACGTCGCGACGGACCTCGATGTCGGCCCGCCTCGACGACCAGAAAGCGTTCAGACGTGGGTCGACGCCGACCACCTCACGAACGGCGCGCTTTGAGTGGTCGGCGCCCGCGCGGGCCTCGAAGGTGGCCCCCAGGCGGGCGGTCAGCTCGGCCTCGATCCGGGTGTTGTACCGCTCGCTGGCGGCGACGGTGGCCTTGAACAGGATCCTGCCGTCAAGGGCCATCCAGGCCCCATCCAGGGTCTGGACCTTGTTGGAGATCGCCACATGCGTATGCAGGTCGGGATCGCCCGAGCGCGAGTCGCGATGGGTGAATGCGACCGCGATCAGACCCGTCACCTCGATCTGGCGGACCGCATCAGTGCCTGCCCGGGTGAAAGCAGCCGTCCGCTCGAGCCACCCCAGGGCGTCGGCAACTGCCGCCTGGTGGGCTTGCTGGATCTGGGCGGCGACATCCGGTGGGCTGACCGCCCAGAGCGCCGACACGCTCTTGACGGGCGAGAACGTCAGGTCGTATCCAGCCACCGCTGTCGTGGCCTGGCGGGAGGACTTGGCGATGAACCCGGACAGCTCGCGCGCACCCAGCGGCGGGCGCCCGTACTCGTCGATGAACATCGCGTTGCCGACGTCGGTGCGGATCCTGGCACGCACCGTAGCGGGGATCGGGGCATCCCAGCGCGCACCCACGGCCTCGTTGTGCGCCACGTACCGCTTGGCCACCTCGACCCGGAACGGCGGCGCCTGGTCGTAGATGTAGAACTTCCGCCCTAGCGCCGATGCGCGCTGGGCCTGGGCGGGGGAGTGCCCAGCGGCGATCATCGCCGCAGCGATCGTGTCCGCGTTCGGGTGGCGGCCCTCACCGAACAGCGCCTTCATCTGATCAGCAGACACCACCTGTCCGGCGTCCACCCCGGCCAAACCGGACAGCCCGGACCCGACCCACACGCCGGGGGACTCGCCCTTCTGGGCGTAGTAGTCGCCCAGGCTGGTGTGGCCTTTGTCGGTCGCATCCGCCGCCGCCACCTGCCGGGTCAGGTAGGTGTACCCGTCCCCGGCCGTGAGTTTGTGCAGTGACATCACACCCCGATAAGCGTCGCCGGTTCCCCCTCGGGGACAAAATGTGCCGACTTGCAAGAGGTGTGCGGGATTCGGAGGTTGTGGGCACGTTCGGTGATCTGGGTTGGTGCCTGTCCTGTTCGCGTGAAGGTTGCGATGTTCGCGTGAAGGTTGAGGCCGATGTTGCGATGTTCGCGTGAAGGTTACGTGTCGGTGCCGGGTCTGGACGGGTTTGCGGTCGAGACTGTCGATCCATGGCGGCGTTATCGCTCGAGTGTGGAACGGCTGACCTGGGCTCGGTCGAAGACTTTGAGGTCGGCTACGTGTCCGAGGGCGGTGTCGATCGGCGTCGGCCGCTTGCGGGGGCGTGGGCGGTGCCGTTCGAGGAGGGCTTGTCAACTTCTCTGTGTAAGTGCAGTTCATCTGGTTAGTTGATCCGGCCGGCGAGGCGGTCGGGGTAGAGCAGTGCGAGCTGGTTGAGGGCTGCTGTCCAGCCTTGGACGGTGGCTCCCTCGACGAGCCGTGATGGGGCGTTGCGTTTGTTGGCGGGCTTGCCTCGCTCCTTAGCTCGGGCTCGAGCCCGCTTGTCCTCGATGTCGCGGATGGCGAGCCAGAGCAGCTTGACAACGGCGTCGTCGCTGGGGAAGTGGCCGCGGTTTTTGATGATCTTGCGCAGCTGGTAGTTCAGCGACTCAATCGAATTTGTCGTGTAGATGACGCGGCGGACCGCGGGCGGGAACGCCAGGAACGGAGTGAACCGCTCCCAGGCCCGCTGCCAGACTGCGACCGCGGCGGGGTACTTGCGCCCCAGCGGTGACTCGGCGAGCTCGAGCAAGGCGGTCTCGGCGGCATCGGCGTCCGCCGCGGTATAGACCCGCTTCAGTGCGGCGGAGAAGGCCTTGCGGTCGTTGTAGGACACATACCGGTTCGCGGCCCGGATCAGGTGGACCACGCAGGTCTGCACGACGGTATGCGGCCAGGTCGCCTCGATCGCCTCGGGTAGGCCCGGTAGGCCGTCGCAGCAGGCGATCAGCACGTCGGACACGCCCCGGTTGGCCAGCTGCGAGCAGACCCCGGCCCAGAACGCGGCGCCCTCGTTCTGCTGCATCCAGATCCCGAGCACGTGCTTGACGCCGTCGGTATCGACGCCGACCGCGATGTGCGCAGCCCGGTTGACCACGTGCGCGCCATCGCGGACCTTCACGACCAGGGCGTCCAGGAACACCACCGGCCACACCGGGTCCAGCGGCCGGGTCTGCCAGGCCTTGACCTCCTCCAGCACCGCGTCGGTGACGTTCGCGATCGTCTCGTGGGACAGGTCGGTGCCCAAGGTCCGGGCCAGATGAGCCTGAATGTCGCGGATCGTCATCCCACCCGCATACAGCGAGATGATCATCGCATCAAGACCGTCCAGACGCCGGGTGCCTTTGGGCACCAGACGCGGCTCGAACGTGCCTGCACGGTCCCGCGGCGTGTCGATGGGGATGTCCCCGACCTCGCTCGACAGGGTCTTGGGTGTGCTCCCGTTGCGGGAGTTCAGCGACCCCCGCCCGGCCGGGTCGCCCTTGTCGTAACCCAGGTGATCGCTGAGCTCGGCGCCCATCCCGCGCTCCAGGACGCGGCGGATCATCTCGGGCAAAAACCCACCCGCCCCGGTCAGGCGGACCTGCCCGTCACCGGACTGGGCGAGCAGCTCATCAATTGCCTGGTCGCTGAGTAGCTCACGGCTCAACCGAGCAGCCGGGCTCTCAGACCCAGTTCTGCGGTCAGGGATATCAGGGGGCACCTGCCCATCCTGGGTCATGCTCCTGGTCTGGTCCATCGCCCAAGAAGGCATCGAGTTGGTGGTCTTGTTCATGGTTGGAGTCTCCTTCATGCTGACTTCACGCCAGCATCTGGGAACCGCCCCTTACACAGACCATCTGACACCCTC
>JBBRZQ010000133.1:0-12638 GCA_038236535.1 Actinomycetales bacterium | reverse complement strand
GACGCGGTTGAGCTGATGGGCCGAGGCAAGGTCCCGCCCGAAAGGCTTCTCGACAACGATCCTCGCGGTGTCGGTGAGCCCCACAGACGCCAGGCCCTGCACCACCGGCGGGAACATCGAAGGCGGGATCGCCAGGTAGAACACGCCGCGCCGTGACCCGAGCCCGCGCAGGCGGCTGGCCAGCGACTGGAACGTCTGCTCCTGCCCGTAGTCACCGCCCAGCAGGGTCAGTCGCCGGCACAACCGCTGGACGACCACCGGATCGGCGCCCGTGACCGTGGCCCCGATCGCTGAGCGTGCGTGGTCGCGGAACTGTTCGTGGTCCCAGTCAGAGAGCGCGACGCCGATCACCGGCAGGTCCAGGCGGTTTCGTGCTTCGAGCTGGTACAGGGCGGAAAACAGCTTTTTGCGCGCGAGGTCTCCGGTCGCTCCGAAGAGTACGAGCGCGTCCGCTCGGGTCATCTTCTACACCTTCCTGGCGATGGCGGATGCATTGGCCATCGCGACCCTAGCGCGGTACAGGTGGCCAGGCACCCCGGATCGGTCGGTCTCGTGCCTGGGCGCTGGCCCGCGGCGTCAGGTCCGTCGATGTGCTGGGCCTCCTGCCCGGCCCGCTCTACAAGTTGGCAACTGACCATCACTCTGGGGAATTTCCATGCTGTCCTCGCGAGTTACCCGTGCGGAACCAACACCGAGATACAAGGAGCACGGCCAATGAGAGCAACGTGGAACGGGACTGTCGTCGCCGATAGCGACCAGACCGTGGTGGTGGAAGGCAACCACTACTTTCCCGCGGAGTCGGTCAACTGGGAGCTGTTGACAGAATCCAGCAAGAGCACCGTCTGCCCCTGGAAGGGCCAGGCGCGTTACTGGTCGCTGGGCGCCGCCGGGCCCGCCGGAGAGGATGTTGCCTGGTCCTACCCGGATCCCCTGGCCGCGGCACGTCAGATCACCGGGCACGTCGCCTTCTGGCGTGGTGTCCACGTCAACCCTTCCTGACCGGGCGTACGCAGGGGAGACTGACCCAACCGCGTCGCGTTCTGGGGAGACGAGCGCGTGGTCCACACCGGTTGAGTTTATTGTTCCTCAGCACGATGATCGCCCTACCGTTGCTGGTACGAGCCGAGGAGCGCGACATGGGTAACACCACCGAAGCCGGCGGGAGGCGTCAATGAGCAACGTGCCCATCGCCGACCACGCCTTGCTGTCCGACTGTCACAGCGCGGCCATGGTCACCCGGGCGGGTTCGATCGACTGGCTCTGCTTCCCCCGGTTCGACTCACCGGCCGTCTTCGCCAGACTCCTGGACGAGAACGCCGGGCACTGGCTCGTCACTCCCGACGACGTGCAGGACGTGACTCGGTCCTACCTGGGCAGCAGCCTGGTCCTTCGGACCGTGTTCACCACCGCGCACGGCCGGGTGCAGCTGACCGACGGGCTGGTCGTGGGCGACGGCGAGCGGCACCATGATCTCGGGATCGCGTCCCCCCACGTCATGGTGCGGCAGGTCGCGTGTCTGCAGGGGACGGCGACGGTCCGCGTGCAGTACCGGCCGCGGCCGGAATACGGTCTGGTCGCGCCGTTGCTGCGCGCAGTCGGCGACGGGGTGATCGTGTCGCACGGCGGACCCGACCGGCTGACGCTGTGGAGCAGCCACCAGCTCGAGGTAGGGGAGTCGGAGGCGGTAGCGGAGGTCTCCATGACGGCAGGGGAGACGCTCGACTTCGCGCTGGGCTGGTCTCGTGCGTGGGAGGCATCCCCGGTCCTGGATGCGGGCCTCGCTCCCGCGGCTCGTCTGGAAGACACGGTCGCCGCGTGGGACTCGTGGGCGCAGCTGCACCAGCGGTATGACGGGCCGTGGGCCAAAGAGGTGCGCTTCGCCGGCGTCGTGCTGCAGGGTCTGACATTCAAACCGTCGGCCGCGATCGTGGCAGCGGCGACGACCTCTTTACCCGAGGCTCGCGGCGGAGAACGCAACTGGGACTACCGGTACACCTGGGTCCGTGATGCGTCCATGACCCTGGACGCCTTGTGGGTCGCTGCCTGCCCGGACGAAGCCTACGAGTTCTTGGCGTGGCTCGTCGGGGCCGCCTCAGGTGGGCTCCGTGACGGGGGGTCGCTGCAGATCATGTACGGGGTTGGCGGCGAGCATGACCTCACCGAACGCGAGCTGCCCCACCTGGACGGCTGGTCGGGGGCCCGTCCGGTCCGGGTGGGCAACGGCGCCTGGAACCAGACCCAGCTCGACGTCTACGGAGAGCTGCTGTCTGCGGTGCACCGGCTACGGGATCAGCTGGGCGAGCTTGACGAGCCGACCCGGCGGTTCCTGATCGAGGTCGCCGACACCGCCGCTACCCGATGGACCGAACCCGACCACGGGATCTGGGAGATGCGCGGTGAACCGCAGCATTTTCTGTATTCCGCCCTGATGTGCTGGGTCGCCCTGGACCGTGCGGTCCAGCTCGCCGAGACGCTCGATGCCGGCGACCGGGTGACGTCCTGGACGGCGACACGGGACGAGATAGCCGAAGCGATCTGCCACCGGGGGTACAACGAGAAGCTCGGAGCATTCACCCAGACCCTCGACGGCGAAGGGCTCGACGCCAGCGCACTCATGATTCCCATCGTCGGGCTGCTCCCCGGAACCGATCCCCGCGTGGTCTCTACCATCGAGGTCCTGGCGCGCGAGCTCTGCGACGACCACGGGCTGCTCAGCCGCTACCGCGATGACGACGGCCTGGCAGGCACCGAAGGGGCGTTCGTCTTCTGTACGTTCTGGCTGGCCCACGCCCAAGCCCTGGCCGGGCAGCCGGACCGGGCCCGCGAGACCTTCCAGCGGGCGCTGCACTGCGCGAACGACCTCGGGCTCCTGTCCGAGGAGTTCGACAGTGAGGCAGGCGAGCAGCTCGGGAACGTGCCACAGGCCTTTAGCCACATCGGCCTGGTCAACGCCGCGTGGGCCATCTCTCAAGCCGAACAGGACGGCGTTGCCCAGCCGGCAACCACCACGTTGGTGCCCCTCTCTTGAGGGAGTCTTCGCCCGCTGGTGGCGAGATGCTCCGGCAGAGGAACGGCCGTGAGTCGTCCGATGCTCGCCTCTGCCAGTGGTGCTGGCCGAGATTGCCGGGCAGGTCATCCTGGCTGTTCGGCCAGTTCTGGAGCGAGGTGTCGACGATGACGGCCGATCGCCACGATGACCACGAGCGCTGCAGCCAGGGCGTAGCCGGCTGCTGGTACACCGACGCCGGCGTGGGCCCAGTACCCCGCGGCAGCGACGGCGAGCCACTCGAGGCGTCGGGACATCACGGCCAGCGCAACGAGCGGCACGGCATACCAGGGGTAGCTGGGCGTGGTCACCAGAAGCAGTGACCCGAACAGCACCACGGCCGCCCGCTGAGGCTCTTCGGCTGTGGTGGTCGCCAGAGCCCAGATGGCGACGCCCGAAATGACCACGAGCATTGCCGGGGTCAGCAGGTTGACTGGTACCAACAGCCGCAGAAGTCCTGCGCGGTCCCCTCCGCCCTCCTCAGCCAGGTAGCCCGGCAGGTAGCCGAGCACCAGCCCCCCGACGATCAGGACGTGGGGCAGGTATGTCGCCACGAACGTGACGAGTGCCGCCAGAGGTGTCTTCCAGGCGTGGGGGAACCCATTGCGAGGTAACGGTATGAACGCCGGCAGCAGGACCAGGGGTGTGAGCTTGACCGAGGCAGCCGCGCCCAGCAGGATGCCGGCCACCCAGGCCGAGGATGCGCGTCCCTGTCGTGTGGACACGGCGATGACCGCTCCCACGATGAACGCCGCACTGAGAATGTCGACGTGCCCGCCCTTGCCCGCCTCGAGCATGACGGTCGGACACCATGCCCACCACAGGGCCTGGCGGGGGTTGAGACCGCGGCGCAGCAGCCAGGCGGCGAGCGCAGCAGCCACTGCCACTGCCAGCAGAGCGCTGCCGATCTGGATCCCCAGGGTTCCGGCCGACCAGGGGGTCACGGTGGCCACGGCGGCGAACCAGAGCTGGGCAACCGGCGGATAGATGGTCGGGACCCGCGGGCGGTTGATCATGGTGCGGCTGTCGTCCCGGGCACGGTCCTGCAGCTCGGCACGATCTGCGGGCAGTGGCTGTGTCGTGACGCCGGAACGCTGCTCGGAGGTCAGCCCGGGGAACAGGACAGGGTCGCGCAGCCCGGCGAGGTGGTCGTCCAGCGGGACGTATCGGTAGGGCGAGGTCCCGGACAGCTGGACCCGGCCGTCCCAGACGTAACGCCAGGCGTCGCCGCCCGAGGGCGGAGGCGTGCAGACGCCCGGGAGCTGGACGGCGAGCGCCAGCAGCGCCACTGTGACAACAGGACGGCCGAGGTGCCTGCGGTCTCGCGTCACCCACGTCGTCGTCGCCACGCAGATCAGCCAGAATGCCAGGGTGGTGGCGATCCGCAGCCCTGTGCGCTGCGAGCTGTCACTGCGGGCCTGCATGGTCGCATAGGCGGCAACAACCACGGCGGCGCCGATGGGCAGTCTGGTCACCTGCCGAGCGCCTCGTCGTACGGCGCCATGGGGGAGCGGTCGACGCTGGTGATCCGTCGGTACAAGCGGCCGAAGCGGCTGTCCGGCACGACCATGGCCACCGCCGCCGCATCGGCCGGTGTGTCGACGTCGCGTATGACTCGCAGCATCCGAACCCGGAGCCCCAATGACTGCAACCGTTCCAGCTGAAGTCGGCCCGTCTGTGGCGTCGACATGGGCACTCCTTTGACGACGTCCGGATGAAAGCGTCGAAGGCCCATCGCCCAGTAGCCACCATCCGGACACAGCCCCAGCACGGCGTCGGCGTCCCCCCATTCGAGTCCGAGGTCGGCGGGCCTCAGCTGAGGCGTGTCCATCCCGACGAGCAATGCCGGAGCGTGTCCGCACTCTTTGAGCGCCTCCTGGAAGGCATGGCTGATCCGTTCGTCAAGGCCGGCACCCCTCTGCCCCAAGACGTCGACGGGCGCGGGAAGCCAGGCGCGGCGCGCGCCCTCCCAGGCGATCACCCGACGGCTCGCTGGTGTGGCGACGACAGTGTCGAGGATGTCACGCAGAGACGCCTGGGCCAGAGCGGCTGCCTGCGCCGGTGTGAAGGCGGTCGTGAGCCGTGTCTTGACCTGTCCGGCCACAGGCGACTTGGCCATGACGATGAGCGTTCCCCGCGTCTCCTCGACGGTGTTCATGACCTCAGGACTCTGGTCATGTCCGTGACCGCCCTCATGGCGCCCATGGGTGTGCCGGTGACCTTGGATCGTCCGGCGCGTGGCAGGTAGTCCACGTCGACCGACCGGATCTGCCAGCGGGACTCTGCGGCGCGGAACACCGTCTCGAGCGGGTAGCCGGATCGTCGGTCTTCGATCTGTAGGCCAAGCAATGGAGCCCGGCGTGCTAGTCGCATGGGCCCGATGTCTGCCAGACGCAGTCCGGTGCGGCGGCGCAGTCGTCGGCAGACCTCCCGGTTGGCCATCTGCAGGTGCCAGGGCCACGCGTCGCGGCCGACCGGCCGACGGCATCCGATGACGAGGTCGACGTCGGCGGCAAGCGCATCGCGGAGGCGGTCGAGCTGGCAAGGATCCAGGCTGGCATCGGCGTCCATGAAGGCAACGACATCAGCGGTCGCCGCTTCAAGGCCGGCATGACAGGCCGAGCCGTAGCCCCGCTGTCGGACCTCGACGACCCTGGCACCCAGCGACCTGGCAATGTCAGGAGACCCATCTGTCGAGCCGTTGTCCGCCACGATCGGACGAGCGCATGACGGCATCCGGGCCAGGACCCAGGGCAACGCCTGCGCCTCGTTGAGACAGGGCAGGATCACATCAATCGTGTCGCCTCGCACCTTCGCCACTATAAGGGAGCCAAGAACGAACGCGCCCCGTCCGATCCATCGCCCGTTGTCGAGCTGGCGACGCACGCCTAGCCGAAGGTCAGGCCAGACACGCCGTCCGTCACGGAAACCGTTGCACTCCAACCAAGTTCGGCCAGGATGCGCTGACTGGAAGCGGTGATGTGGCGGACGTCTCCGAGCCGGAAGTCCCCGGTCACGACCGGCTCCGGCCCTTGCCGGGAGACGGACATCGCCCGGGCCAGATCCATGATGCTGGAAACCACCCCGGATCCGACGTTGTAGGCACGATGCGAAACGGGCCGGCCATCCGTGGCGGTCAGGGCGGTCACGAAGGCGCGGGCGACGTCATGGACGTGGACGAAGTCCCGTCGTTGACCACCATCCTCGAACACCCGGGGCGCCTCTCCGCGGTCCAGTGCCGACGAGAAGATCGACGCGACGCCTGCGTACGGTGTGTTGCGCGGCATACCAGGCCCGTAGACGTTGTGCAGTCGCAGCGAGATCGCCGAGCCGTCGGTCTCCCGAGCCCAGATCGCGCCGAGGTGTTCTTGGGCGACCTTGCTGGCGGCATACGTGTTGCGAGGGTCCATGGCTGCATCCTCGGTCACCATGCCCGGCACCAGGCCCTTGCCGCAGAGCGGGCAAGGAGGCTCAAAATGACCATGCGACAACGCTTCTCGCGTTCTCGCAGCTGGCGAGACCGCGCCGTGCTCAGGGCAGATGTAGCGGCCCTCGCCGTAGACCACCATCGAGCTGGCCTGGACGAAGCGCCCGACGTCCGCGGCAGCCATGGCACGCAGCAGCGCCGCCGACCCGAGGTTGTTGCTCGAGACGTAGTCGTCCATGTCGTCGATGCCAACCCCCAGCCCCACCTTGGCTGCGAGGTGAATCACCGCGTCGACCCCGGACAGGGCGGCAGTGACGGCGCCCGCATCACGGACGTCGCCCACCACCAGCTCGGCACCCAGCCCCGCGAGGAGATCACGCGCCGATGCCCCGCCGTCGCGATGAACGTCCGCGCGCAGCGAGTCGAGCACCACAAGGTGGTCTGTCGAGGCGAGCGGTTGATTGACCTGCCCGGAGGCCAGCTCGGCGACCACGGCTTGTCCGATGAAGCCGGCTCCGCCGGTGATGAGTATGCGCACCCCCTCAGGCTGTCACGCCATCCGATGCCGCATCACCGTGTGGTCGGCGCGTTCGGCGCCAGGACTGGATGCCCGCGCTCTCATAGTCCAAATATCTGGTGACCAAGGCGCAGCGCCTCACACGTACGTGGACGAGCGATCTATGGGTCGTTCTCAGCCTGACACGTCGTTCAGTCGAGGCGTCAGCATTTCGTAAGGCTCACCCGATGTTTCAGTCACCTCATCTGGTGTTTAATCGCTGGGAGAGGGACAGGAGCAATGCGCTCGCGCTACTCGCCGAAAGCAGGGCCGCGCCATGACCACCGAGTCCACCCAAGCGGATACCCGCGAGATTGTCGTGTCCACGCGCCTTAGCCGCGGGATCATGGCCGGGGTGAGAGTCGGTCTGGCGTTGTTGTGGATCCAGAACGCCGGCTGGAAGGTTCCGCCCGACTTCGGCCAGGGGCCCCAGCCCACAGGCCTGTTTGAGTTCACCAACTACGCTCTTGAATACCCTGTGTTCCCGCCGTTCTCCTGGCTGGTCGAGCATCTGATCCTGCCGAACTTCGCGTTCTTCGGCTGGATGGTGCTCCTGGCCGAGGCGTCACTTGGCGCCTTTCTCCTGGTCGGGCTGGCCACCAGATTCTGGGCATTGGTCGGTCTTGCGCAGACGATGGCGATCACGCTGTCGGTCCTGAACGCCCCCAATGAGTGGCACTGGTCATACCTGCTCATGTTCATGGCGAACGCAACTGTCTTCGCCACCGCGGCAGGACGGTATGCCGGCCTCGACGGGCTGCTGCGGCCACATTGGCAGTCGTCGACCAGACCGCTCTATCGCCTGCTCGTGAGGGCATCGTGACCGCGGCCGGAAGGTCTCTGGACCGGGCGACGACGACGCTGGGCGCGGTAGCCGTTGCCAGCGCAGTGTTCGTGTTCGTCCGCGGTGACTTCAGTTTCATCCGGGTCCGCGGCGATACCGTCGCCGTGGTGCTGGCGCTGGGACTGCTGGCCGTCGTGGCGGGCCGGCGTGCCAGCCGGGCGCTGACGCTGGCGGCCGGTGCCGGATTCCTGGCGAGTGCGGCAGTGGTGCTGCTGGCACTGGTGACCCGGGGTGAGAGTGCGTTCCTGGACGTTGACGGCTCAACCCTCTCGTTCTGTGTCGGCCTTGGTGTCGGCCTCCTGCTCCTCGGGCTGGCTCACGACCAACCGCGGACCTCGACCCCTTGAACCATCGCCAGGCACCGAACCAAGGAGCGCCGCATGGACCTGCCTCACCTTCTGGGCCCATCCTCAAAGCTGCCGCAGAACATGCCTGAGACGTCGATGCCACCGGGGCCTTCCCAGCGCGCGCGGTCGAGAGGCTGCGCCTGTCGGGACGTTCGGTCTGACCCTGCCAACCGACGTTGGCGCACGCGGGGCGCGGCTGTACTTCGCTGCCGTACTGCTGGCGCAGCCGACTCGAGCGCATGTCTCAGCGGGCGCAGGACCGTGGTCGGTATTGATGAGATCCCGCCGAGATCAGCGAAAGCCCAAGAACGTTTGGCCGGCATCGCCGACCTCTGCGAGCCGCCGAACTCTTCGCGTCCGGCGGGACGAACCTCCGGACGGTACAGTTCAGAAGTGGATTGCAGCCAACAGTTTGGTGATCTGACGCCGACACCATGGCACGCCAGTCGCTCCCTGTCGGAGCACCCGGCCGAGGACCTGCTCCCGTTGGTACTGTTGGCGATTGGCAGTCGATGCTGCTGATCGAGGGCGGGGACCTCGGCTGCGGGGAGTTGCTGATCTTGGTGCACAAGCGCGTGCGCGCGCTACCTGGTGGCACCATGATCGGCATCTCTACGACTGACCCGGCTGCGGCGATCGACCTTCCCGCCTGGTGTTATCTCACCGGTCATGACTACCGGGGACCGGCAACGACCGACGCCGGCTCGCCCTTCTTGATTGAGCTGGCCGAACGACCCAACCCGATCGACCCCGACCGTCCCTGGCACCGCCTACCTGTGAAAGAGGCAACTTGATGAGCAGCATCCTCGTGTCGTTGGCCAGCAGTCACGACAACACCGACCGCGCCACCGTGGGCTTCGTGGTGGCCAGCGCTGCGGCGGCGTCAGGCCAGGACACTACCGTGTTCCTGTCCGCGGACGGCGCGTGGCTTGGCAAGAAGGGCGAGGCCGACAAGATCCACGAAGACGGGTTCGCCCCGCTGACCGAACTGATGGCCGGTTTCGTCGAGGCGGGCGGGAAGATCCTCGTCTGCAGCCCCTGTGCGAAGAAGCGCGGCATCACCCAGGCTGATCTCGTCGACGGATCCGTCATCGCCGGCGGCGCGGCCGTGGTCGCGCTGATGGCCGCAGGCGCCCAGACCATCTCCTACTAGTCGGATGAGTCTGTCGCAGCGACCTGCTGCCGAAGTGCACGGCGGAACGATGGACTGTGGCGGCGGGCTGCTGCTGCTGTTGATGCGCAGCATCGGAAAGATCGAGACCGGACAGGTGCTGCTCGTACATACTGAGGAGCCCTCCGTGCCACCGGACCTCCAGGACTGGGCTCGGCTGGCCGGGCACGAGATCGTCGACTCGACAGCAGATCAAGCGCAGGGTCCCTGGCGGGTCTCGGTTCGGCGCGGGGAGGCGCCGTCTGCGCCAGCGCCGAAGGCGGGGGCTTCCGACGACGTGTTCACCGGCGGGCCAGCGACGCCCGTCGGTGATCGCCTCTGGCTCTACAGCAACTTCCACTGCAACCTGGCCTGCTCGTACTGCTGCGCTGAGTCGTCCCCGCAGGCGTCCCAGCGGTTGCTTCCCCTTGACGTCGCCCTCGGCGCCGCCGATGAGTTCTGCGCTCTCGGCGGACGCGAACTCCTGGTGACCGGCGGCGAACCGTTCCTCCACCCTCAGATCCAGGTAATGATCACCGAGCTCGCGCGCAGGCTCCCGGTCACCCTGCTCACCAACGCCATGACCTTCCACAGCGGCCCACGCCGGACGGCGCTGCAGGCCATGACGCGCGACCGAGTCACCCTTCAGGTAAGCCTCGATTCGGCCGGACCCGAGCTGCACGACCAAAACCGCGGCCCACGAAGCCACGCCAAGACTCTCGCCGGCATCGCGGATGCGCGCGACCTTGGCTTCACCGTGCGAATAGCCGCTACCCTGCACGATCACGAAGCCGACACCGCCGCCAGCCTCAACAGATTGCTCGACACTCTGGACATCGAGCCTGCCAACCGGCTGATCCGACCGGTAGCCAAACAGGGATTCGCCCAGCACGGTCAACCGGTGAGCATCGACACCCTCCAACCCGAACTCACGATCACCGCCGACGGAATCTGGTGGCACCCAGTCGCTGTCACTGACCCCGCCATGCGTGTCGCTGACCACCCACTCCCGCTGGCTCCCGCCCTCGCCACCATCCGCGACACCGTCGCCGTCCAAGACGCCGCCAACCGCGAAGGTCGCCGCCACGTCTTCCGTTGCGTGTAACGCACGTCTCGAACGTGTGTTGCCAGATGGGCCAGAGCTCAGAAGGTGTGGACCGCGTCCACATCCGACGTCGACCGGTGCCCTCTAGGATCGACTGTTGAGCACAAGACCCGACTCCGGAGGTAGCCAGACGTGCATGGTGCGGTTCGAGTCCCGCCCTCAGCACCGTAAGACAGTCACTGACCTGCGGAGATGCAGGTCATAGGCGTCCTTGGGTCAAGTGGCGTCCACGTTGCGTCCTCATCGGCGGCCATCCTGTGTCGGTGGCAAGCTTGAGAAAGAGGGCGACAAGGGCTGGCTCGGTGCGCTGGCAGGTGCGCTGGCGACCTTCTCGCTGACCTGATCGAACCGAACCAGTTCAGTCCTGGCGTCCTGCCCCGGCCTGCCCGCTGGGGCGGGACACCAGATTCCGGTCCCCGGCCACGTCAGCCGCGTAAAGGTTGCACTGGTCGCGGATGGCCGGACGGTGGTCTGGGGCCGGTTCGCTGACGATCTGGAGTGGCCAGACGGGGCGCTCACCGGTCAGCGCCCAGGCGCCCTGGACGGCTGCGCCGTCCGCGACATACTCGCCGGGAGCCGGGACAACGACGGGTGTGTCGAAGACCTGCGACGCGATCGCCGGTAGCGCGGTGTTCTGGGCGGCTCCGCCGATGAGCAGGAGGCGCTGGTCCTGCACGCCGACCGTGCGGACTGCGTCCAGGCCCGTGGCCAGGCCGCAGAGCATGCCTTCGATGGCGGCCCGGGCGATGTTGGCGCGGGTGGTGGAGGCGATCGTGAGGCCGTGGAAGCTGGCCGTTGCCCCGGGGAGGTTCGGGGTGCGTTCGCCCTCGAAGTAGGGGATAAGGACCACTCCCGCCGAGCCGGGCTGTGCCTCCAGGGCGAGCTGGGCAAGGCCGTCGTGGTCAACACCCAGCAGCCCCGCGATGGAGCCCAGGACGCGCGCGGCGTTGAGTGTGGCGACCAGCGGCAGGAAGAGCCCGCTGGCGTCGGCGAAACCGGCGACCGCGCCCGTCGGGTCCATCGCCGGCCGGACGGACACCGCAAAGACGGTTCCGCTGGTGCCGATCGAGACGATGACATCCCCGGGACCCGCGCCGAGGCCGAGCGCCGCGCCCGCGTTGTCGCCGGCGCCCGGGCCGACCACGAGGCCCGCTGGCACCCGGGGCAGACCCGCGGTCCGGCCGGCGGTCTCGGCGGGTCCCAGGACCCGGGGCAGGATGGCCGGGCGACCGAGAGCTCGCTCGAACAGCTCGAGGTCGTATCCGCCGGTGGCCGGGCTCCAGTACGAGGTGCCGCTGGCCTCGGACCGGTCGGTCGTCAGTTCTTGAAGCACCGGACCCAGCGGGCTCTCGCCAGCGGGGCCGTAGCCGCGAAGACGCCAGGTCAGCCAGTCATGGGGCAGTGCCACGGCGGCGACCCTGGCAGCGTTCTCGGGCTCGGCGTCCCGCAGCCAGCGCAGCTTGGTCGCGGTGAAGGACGCCACGGGCACGGCTCCGGTGCGGCGGGCGTACTCCCCGGCTCCGACCTCGGTGATCAGGTCGAGGGCGGCCTGCGCGCTGCGTACGTCGTTCCACAGCAATGCCGGTCGGATGACGCGCCCGAGCTGATCGAGGACCACCATGGCGTGCTGCTGGCCGGCGATCGAGATTGCGGAGACATCCTCAAGCCCCCCACCGGCATTGACGGCAGCGAGCAGGGCATCCCACCAGACGCCCGGATCCACCTCGGTGCCCTCGGGATGCCCGGCCCGGCCGGAGCGCACCAGTGTTCCCGTGGCCAGGTCGCGGATGGCGACCTTGCAGCTCTGGGTCGAGGAGTCGATACCGCAGACAAGGGTCAAGACAGCTCCTGGCATTCGGGCGCCGGGTCAGCGCCAACGTGGTGCGCGCCGGGTCAGCGCGCCGGTCAGCGCGCGCCGAGAAGGTGCTCGAGAGCCAGCTGGTTGAGCCGCACGAAGCCGAAGCCCTTGCCGCCGAAGTAGGCGTCGGGGTCGAAGTCCTCGAAGGAGGCGCGGTCGGCGAGAAGGTCGTCACAGCTCTCCCCGGGGGCGAGGGTGGTGTTCCTGATCTCGCCGACCCGGGAGGCGGCGAGAGCCTCCTGAACCTCGGGGTCGGCCCGGAACGACGCGGCGCGCTCCTTGAGCAGGAGGTAGGTGCGCATGTT
>JBBRZQ010000132.1:0-12808 GCA_038236535.1 Actinomycetales bacterium | reverse complement strand
GTCCATGCTGCTGGTCGGGGTGACCGCGTCGGCGGGGGTCTCGCTGGTGGTCCTCGCGCTGGCGGTCGGCTCGATCATCTCGGTGGCCGACAACGGGCTGGGCTTCACCGCGACGGCCGAGCTCGCCGGACGGGCCTGGTCAGGCCGGGCCCTGGGAGTGCAGAACACCATGCAGAATGTCGCCGCCTTCGCTACGGCACCGCTGGTCGGCGCCCTGGCCGGGTCGTTCGGCTTCGCCCGGGCCTTCGCCTCGGTCGCGGTGTTCGCAGCCCTGGGCGCGTGGCTGACACCGGTGCACGGGGAGCGTCGTGCTCATGCTCGCGCAGGCGGTCTCGTCTAGCCCTTCTGCCGCCCGCCGGATCTGCGGCCCGACCCCAGCACCGCGCCGTGGTCGGGATGGTCGGCCTTTCCCGGATGGCCGCGGTGGCCGGGATGTCCGGCCTGGGCAGTCTCGCTCGCCTTGTCCGTCCGACCTTGAGAGCCCTCAAGACCGATCTCGCGGTCGAGCCGGGCGATCTGCCCGCTCGCCAGCGGCCGCAGCGGTGAGCCCGGACCCAGGGCGGACAGCTGGGCCTGCCACATCCGGTAGTCGTCCAGGCCCCAGGCTGAGCGGGTCCAGGTGGACATGAGGTCCGGCTCGCCGCTGTCGAGCACCGCCTGACGCAGAGAGGCCTGGATGCTCTCCCGAAGCCGCACCACGCCGGGGGCGGTCGAGCCTGGCAGGAGGGGCCCGCGATAGGCACGCATCGCACTGGCCACGTCACCCACCGCGAGCTGGGACTCGACGGCCAGCCAGTCGGCGGTGAGCTCGGCCACCAGCCGGTACGGACGAGAGGCGAGCAGGTCCTCGCCGAGCAGGTTGCGGAGCCGGTTGAGCTCGGACCGCAGCGTCGAAGCGCTGGTGTCCTCCTCGTAGAGCAGCACCGCGAGCTCGTCCCCGGACAGGCCTCGCGCCGCCGACGCGAGGAGCAGCAGGATCTCACTGTGCCGGGGGCTCAGGCGCATCGACTTCCGCTTGCCGAGACCGTTGACGATGGTCAGCAGGGAGTCTGCCCGCCCCAGAGACTCCAGAACCACGAAGACCCCGCTGCCTCCTGCGCCTCCTGTGCCTCCTGTACCGCCTGTGCCTCCTGTGCCTCCTGTGCCATGGCGGCCATCCCTCAGCCCGTAGGAGCGGACGTCCCGGGCCAGCTCGGCCTCGGCCATTCGCGCGGCCGCCCGCACCATGGCCATCGTCTGCGGCATCACGACGCCATCCCCGCCGGTGATGTCCAGGACGCCGAGCAGCGACGAGGTGGCCGGGTCATGGATCGGGGTGGCCGCGCAGCTCCAGTGCTGCATCGAACGGCGGAAGTGCTCGGCGCCGGCGACTATCACGGACTCGTCCAGAGCCAGGGCCATGCCGGGCGCATTGGTGCCGGCCATTCGCTCGTCCCAGTTGCTGCCCTCCACGAAACCGATCGACTCAGCCCGGCGCAGCAGGCCGGGGGAGCCGCAGATCCAGAGCAGCTGCCCGGCGGCATCGGAGACTGCCATGATCGCGTCGCAGTCGCGCGCGGCCTGGCCGAGGACGTCATCGAGCAGGGGGAACACCTGGGCCAGCGGATGGGCCTCCCGGTAGTCCCGCAGCGCGTCACCGGGCAGCGTGATCGGGGCGTCGACGGTGTCGGCCCGCACGCCGGCGGCCGCCGAGCGAAACCACGACTCGGCCACCTGCGCGCGCACATTCTCAGGGACCATGCACCTAAGTAGAACCCAGCCCACCCAATCCGACGACAGCCGGGCCCGACCGCAGGAGGCGGTCAGGCCCGGTTGCCGGCGCAAGATCGTGCTCAGTACTTGATGACGACCCGGCCGTCGATCTTGCCGTGCTTCATCTCGTCGAAGACCGCGTTGATGTCGGCCAGCGGACGGGTGGTGAAGGTCGGGTGGATCTGGCCGCGGGCATAGAAGTTCAGGGCCTCATGCAGGTCCTGGCGCGTGCCGACGATGGAGCCCCGGACAGTCAGCCCCTTCAGGACGATCTCGAAGATCGACGCCGGGAAGTCGCCCGCCGGCAGGCCGTTGAAGACGATGGTGCCGCCGCGGCGTGCCATGTGGATGGCCTGTCCGAAGGCCGAGGGATGCACGGCGGTGACCAGGACGCCGTCGGCGCCGCCGCGGGTCTCGCGCTGGATGACCTCACCCGGGTCGTCGACGAGCGCGTTGACCAGCAGCTCGGCGCCGTGCTTCTTGGCCAGGGCCAGCTTGTCGTCGGCGATGTCGACAGCAGCCACGCGCATGCCCATCGCGTGGGCGTACTGCACGGCGATGTGGCCGAGGCCTCCGATGCCGGAGATGACGACCCACTCGCCGGGCTTGGTCCCGGTCATCTTCAGGCCCTTGTAGACGGTCACGCCCGCGCACAGGACCGGGCCGACCTCGAGCAGGTCCGCGCCGTCAGGGATGATCGCGGCGTACGTGGCGTCGACCAGCATGTACTCGCCGAAGGAGCCGTCGACGCTGTAGCCGGCGTTTTCCTGCTTCTCGCACAGCGTCTCCCAGCCGGTACGGCAGTAGCGGCACTCACCGCAGGCCGAGAAGAGCCAGGCGTTGCCGACCAGCTGGCCGACCTTGATGTTCTTGACGCCCTCGCCCAGCGCGACGACTTTGCCGACGCCCTCGTGGCCGGGGATGAACGGCGGGGTCGGCTTGACCGGCCAGTCGCCCATCACTGCGTGCAGGTCGGTGTGACAGACACCGCTGCTGATGAGCTTCACCAGCGCCTGTCCGGGGCCGGGGGTCGGCACCGCAACGTCGTCGATGGTGAGGCTCTGGCCGAATGCGTGAACTACCGCTGCTTTCATGGTTGTCATCTGGTTTTGTCTCTCTGCTGAAGCTGCATGGGGTAACGGGTATCGCCGCGGCCAGGCTTGGCTGGGCCGAGCGTTGGTGCAGGAATGGCAGAGCCGCCGGGCGCAACAGAAAGGTCATGTGCGCCCGACGGCTCTGGTCGGGTTCTCAGCGGAGGCTAGAAGAAGCCGAGCGCATTCTCGGAGTAGCTCACCAGCAGGTTCTTGGTCTGCTGGTAGGCACTCATCACCATCAGGTGGGTCTCGCGGCCCATACCCGAGGACTTGTAACCGCCGAACGCGGAGTGCGCCGGGTAGGCGTGGTAGTTGTTCACCCAGACGCGGCCGGCCTGGATGTCGCGACCGGCCCGGTAGGCGACGTTGCCGTTACGTGACCAGACGCCGGCGCCCAGACCGTACGGGGTGTCGTTGGCGATGGAGATCGCGTTGTCGTAGTCGGTGAAGCGGGTCACCGCGAGCACCGGGCCGAAGATTTCTTCCTGGAACACCCGCATGTCGTTGGTGCCCTCAAGAAGGGTGGGCTTGATGTAGAAGCCGCCGGCCAGATCGCCGTCGAGGATCACTCGCTCACCGCCGGTGAGGACTGTGGCCCCCTCCTTCTTGCCGATCTCGATGTAGCCCAGGATCGTGTTCATCTGCTGCTCGCTGACCTGGGCACCCATCTGGGTGTTCGTGTCCAGCGGGTTGCCCATGACGATCTTCTCGCTGCGCGCCACGGCGTCGACCATGAACGCGTCGTAGAAGGAGTCCTGGACCAGGGCCCGGGACGGGCAGGTGCAGACCTCGCCGGAGTTGAACGCGTAGAGCGTGAAGCCCTCCAGCGCCTTGTCGTAGAACTTGTCGTTTTTCTCGGCCACGTCGGCGAAGAAGATGTTGGGGCTCTTGCCGCCGAGCTCCAGGGTCACCGGGATGAGGTTGGGGGTCGCGTACTCACTGATCTTGATACCAGTGGTGGTCTCGCCGGTGAAGGCGATCTTGCGGATCCGCTTGGAGGATGCCAGCGCCTTGCCGGCCACCCCGCCAGAGCCGGTCACGACGTTCAGCACGCCAGCGGGGAGCAGGTCCCCGATGAGCTCGGTCAGCACCATGATGGAGGTCGGCGTGGCGGAGGCGGGCTTCAGGACGATGCAGTTGCCGGCGGCCAGCGCCGGGGCGACCTTCCAGACGGCCATCAGGATGGGGAAGTTCCACGGGATGATCTGGCCGACGACGCCCAGCGGCTCGTGGAAGTGGTATGCCGTGGTGTCCTCGTCGATCTGGGACACCCCGCCCTCCTGGGCGCGGATCGCGCCGGCGAAGTAGCGGAAGTGGTCAGCCGCCAGCGGGATGTCGGCGTTCAGCGTCTCGCGGATGGCCTTGCCGTTGTCCCAGGTCTCGGCGACAGCGAGAAGCTCGAGGTTCTCCATCATCCGGTCGGCGATCTGGTTCAGGATCAGGGCCCGCTGTGCGGGGGAGGTCTTGCCCCAGGCCGGCGCGGCCTGGTGGGCGGCGTCCAGGGCCAGCTCGATGTCCTCTTCGGTGCCGCTCGCCGCCTCGGTGAACTGCTTGCCGGTGATCGGGGAGACGTTCTCGAAGTACCTGCCCTTGGTGGGGGGGACCCATTTCCCGCCGATCCAGTTCTCGTAGCGGGCCTTGAACTCGACCTTGGCGCCGACTTGACCGGGTTGTGCATAAACAGTCATGCATTACTCCTTCAGCAGGTAGGACGTCTTTGTCCTAATCCGCGGACCCTAGACCTGCGAAGGTTGCATGCACGTTGCATGAACAGCGGCGAGGCTTAGAGCACTGTGCTCCCGTACATCGCGCCGAGAGGGTCGGCGATGAGCTCGAGGCGGGCGCCGTCGGGGTCCCTGAAATACAGCGAGGTGCCGCTCTCCAGCTGGTACTCCACGCCGGCCCGGTCCAGGTTCTTCCGCAGCCGGGCCCATCGCTGCGGCTCGACCGAGATGGCCAGGTGGTGCAACCCGCCGAGCACCTCGGCATACGGCCCGAGGTCGAGGCCGGGAAGGTCGAAGAAGGCCAGCAGGTTGCCGTTGCCGACGTCGAAGAAGAAGTGGTTGGACCCGCGGTAGTCGCGGTTCTCGATAATCTCGGTCAGCGGGAACTCAAGCACCCCCTGGTAGAAGCGAACAGTCCGCTCGACAACCGCACACAGCAGCGCGACATGGTGAACCCCCCGTGCGGACGAGCCCGGGCGAATGGCAGAGGGTTGCAGGTAGGTATCGCGGATCCGGCGCCGCTCGCGTTCCGTTGCGGCAAGGTCGAGGTCCGTCATGGCACAGACGGTACTCCGCAGCCCCAGCCCCGTCACCGGTCGTTTCCCGAAGAAACCGAGATACTGGCGGTATGCGCACACGTGCGATCCACCTTGGGGTGTCCGAACGCAGCGGGTATGGCGCGGTCGACCCGCGGACCGGGGCCCGCTGGATGGTCGAGCGGGTCCGGGCTGCCCGGGACGCGGGTCTCCAGTCGCTGTTCCTGGGCGAGCACCACGCGACCGGTGGCACCTACTACCAGAACGCGCCGATGCTGGGTCGGCTGCTGGCCGAGTGGGGGGACCGGCCGGCCGGGGCACTGTTCCTGCTGCCGCTGTGGCACCCGGTGACCCTGGCCGAACAGGTCGGCACCCTCGCCTCGCTCACCCAGGGCCAGTTCATCCTGCAGTGCGCCCTGGGGGGTGGCGAGGACCAGTTCGCCGGTATGGGGGTGCCGCTGCTCGGACGGGTCGCCCGTTTCGAGTCGACCCTGTCGGTGCTGCGGCGTCTGCTCGCCGGCGAGGAGGTCACCACAGAACAGCCGCTGTCCCTGACATCGGCCCGCGGCGGCCCGCTACCGCCTGAACCGGTCGACATCTGGATCGGCGCCTCCGCGCCGGCTGCTATCGACCGGGCGGCCCGGCTCGGCGACGGCTGGATCGCCGCGCCGGGCCTGACCCCGGCCCAGGCCGGCCAGCAGATCGAGCAGTACCGCGAGAGCTGCGCGAGGCATGGCCGGCCGGTCGGGGTGACCGCCATCAGGCGTGATGTGCACGTCGGCGCAGACCCGGCCGACGCGCGCCGGGTGGCCGACCCGATCCTGGCCGGTGGCTATCGAGGCCTTCCCGCCGAGTCGCTCGTGATCGGGGGAGTCAGCGAGGTCAGCCAGTCCATCGCAGGGCTGGCCGACCTGGGATACAGCCATGTCCTGGTGCGCCACCTCGCCGACGACCAGGGCGAGGTCCTGGCGTCCTACGAGCGTCTGGGCGAGGTGCGGGCTGACCTTGCCTGACGCCCGAACCGTCCATAGCGCGGATAGCGGGCATGGTGCCCTTTATCGTGGTAAACGCCTGAATGTCCGACACCCGCCACGGTAGAATCAACCTATCGCTCACGATCCCAGCCCTCGTCGACACGTCACCGTGCGCCGGGTCCTCCTCGCCGTGGCGCTGCTCCTGGTGGTCCTGTTCGCGACCGTGGCCTGGGTCGGCGTCCAGGGGCTGCACGCCCGGGCGGACCTGCGGGACGCGGCCGGGCAGGTCCGCACCTTGCAGACCCAGGTGGCCAAGGGTGATCACCGGGCTGCTGCCGCGACGCTGACCTCCCTGCAGAGACACGCGGCCGCAGCCCGTGCCAGTACCCATGGCCCGCAGTGGTCCGTCGCGCGGGCACTGCCGTGGCTGGGCCCGAATGTCGCGGCCGTCCAGACAGTCAGCGAGGTGACCGATGGACTCGCCACGGGCGCGATGCCCGCCCTGGTCAAAGCCACCTCGCTGATCGAGCCCAGGACGCTGGCGCCGGTCAACGGTCGCGTCGACCTCGCGCCGATGGTGAAGGCCGCCCCGGCGGTGGAGGCGGCCAACGCCCAGGTGCAGGCCGCGTTGAGAAGCCTGGACGCGATCAGCGCGGACGAGCTGGTCGCGCCGGTCGCAGGCCCGGTGGCGGACCTGCAGACGCGGGTGGGCAGGCTCGCGCTGACGACGGCGACCGCGGTCCGCGCCGTACGGCTGCTGCCTCCCATGCTGGGCGCCAGGGGTCCGCGGGAGTACCTGCTCCTGGTGCAGAACAACGCGGAGCCGCGGGCCACTGGCGGGATCCCCGGATCGGTGGTTCTGCTGCGAGCCGACCACGGTGCGGTGAAGGTCGTCGACCAACGTTCGGGCAGCTCGCTGAGCCGGACCAGCCCCGTGCTGCCGCTGACCGCCCCGGAGAAGGCACTGTTCGGTGAGAACCTGGCCACCGACATGCGCGACGTCACGTTCACGCCCGACTTCCCCCGGTCAGGCCAGCTCGCCCGGGCGATCTGGAGCGACGAGGTCGGCAACGACGTCGACGGGGTGCTCTCGGTCGACCCGGGCGCGCTGGCCGCGCTGCTGGGCGCCACAGGTCCGGTTGCCGTGCCGGACGGCCTGCGGCTGACCTCACAGAACGCCGTGCCGCTCCTGCTGAACACCATGTATCTCAAGATCGCCGACCCAACGCAGCAGGACGCCTTCTTCTCCGCGACGGCGGCCGCGGTCTTCAAGGCGGTGCTCGGCGGGCAGGGGGACCCGGCCAAGGTGGTGAGCGCGCTCGCGCAGTCCGCCCGAGAGGGCCGGCTGCTGGTCTGGTCAGCCCACCCCGACGAGCAGGCGCTGCTCTCCGGCACGGTGCTCAGCGGTGACCTGACCGGCGTCCAGGGTGACTCGCCGGTGATCGGGGTCTTCCTGAACGACGGCACCGCCGCGAAGCTCGGCTACTACCTGCACACCGACGTGGTCGCCTGGACGACGGCCTGTCGGCCGAATGGTTCTCAGGCGCTGACCGTTCGGGTGACATTGCGGTCAACGGCCCCAAAGAATGCCGCCCAACTGCCGAAATACGTCACCGGCGGTGGCAATGTCGTACCTGCCGGAGAGCTCCGGACAAACGTTCTTTTATATCCACCCAAAGGGGGGATGGTCAACAACGTCCGGGTGAGTCCCGGAGAGCCCGGTGTCTTTGCTCAGAACCACAAAGGCCTTGCGGTTGTTGGGAATACGGTGCAGCTCAAGCCAGGGGGGCAGGTCACCCTCGATTATGACGTGGTGACCGGAAACGGACAAAAGGGAAAGCCCATACTCCGCGTCACGCCCGGTGTCTGGGGGAAAGCATTGATTCGCTCGACGACTCCTTGTGGATGACCTACCTTAATAGGAGGGGCCACATTTCCATGAAGGGGTTACCGGTGATTCGACGTTCTGCTTTCACGGCCGCTGCGGCGGTCGCGCTCATTCTTGCTCCCGGCACAGCGATGGCCCAGCCAGATCAGCCACGCCAGCCGGCGCCCCCGTCCCGGCAGAGCGATCACGGCCGCGACAGCCATCACGGCCACGACAGCCACGACGGTCATCACGGTCATCATGGTCATCACGGTCATCATGGTCATCATGGTCCCTACGAGGCCGATGACTTCAAGGTCACCGAGTCGGACCCCACCCCCGATGTCAACAGCCCTGAGAAGGTCGTCCTGCACGGGGCCAAGGCCAACGAGAAGGTCACCCTGACCATCACCAGCCCGAAGGTGTCCCGCGGCGCTGACATCGAGATCGCCGGCGCCAAGTCGTTCGTCAAGACCGCCGACGCCAGCGGTGTCGCCACTTTCACGGTCAGCCTGGCAGCGGCCGGTGTGTACCCGATGACGATGACCAACGCCAGCGGCGCGGTGCTCGGCACGAACACCTTGATGGTAGTCAATGCCACCCCCGCTGCGGCTGCGCCCACGGCTGAGCTCAGCGCCACCGGATTTGCCGGCGTCGGCCTCGCGATGGGCGGGATGGGCCTCGTCCTGGCAGGCGGCGGCGTCCTGCTCGTCACCAGGCGTCGCAGGTCAACGAACGCGACCACCTGATCAAGGCACGCCCGGACAGCGCCCGGCGGCTCCCGCGTCCGGGCGCCCTGGCACTGGACCCTTCTCTCGCAGGGGTTCTGGTGGCCCTGGTGCTGGCCTCAGGTCTGGCAGTGCTGGCCGGCTGCGGGAGCGCCACCAGCACCGTGCACCAGTCCCCGGTGTCGCCACCGTCGGCCGCCAGCCCTCATGGTCCCCGTGACTACGCGGCCCAGATCGTGCTGGCGACCAACGCCGTCCGGAGAGCCCAGCGCCTGCCGGAGCTGCGGATCTCGGGGTGCGCCAGGCAGGTGGCGCTCAGACGTGCGTCGGACCTGACCGGCACCACGGGACTCACCCACGCCCCACTGGGCGGTGTCATCGCCCGCTGCGCGCCGGCCACCATGGCTGCCGAGAACCTGAGCCGGGCCGCTTCGAGTCCTGCCACGGTCGTCGCGGCGTGGATGCGCTCACCCGGCCACCGGTCGAACCTGCTGGACCCCACGTTGACGGATCTCGGAGTCGGCTGCGTTCCCGACCACGGCAAGATGCTCTGCTCGCAGGTCTTCACCGGCCCGTGAAGCAGGGCCCGGCAAACTCAGGTGATGCCGAGGATCTCCGAGGATCTTGATGGGTCGCGGGCGTTTCCATCGGAGGACTTCAGCTCTGGTCGGCGACCAGATGCTGGGTGGTCACCCCCTGGGTTGTATCGCGTTGGCCGATGCGACGGTGCCTGTGAGGTTAGATGGGCGAATAGTGTTGCTAAATCGAGGATTCTGTTCAAGCACATCACGTGACGAGATCAGGCCTGACCTCGGCCCCGGCTTTGGATGTCTTTCGGCGTCTCGAACTGCTCGAAAAGATCCACCACCTGCGCTGCGGCCTGGCGGCGATCGAAGTGACTCTTGGCGTATTGCGCCAGCACCATCGACCGATCCGCGGACCGGTCCTGTGTGAGAGCAGCCCGCAGGAGCTGGACCACGGCCGCAGGATCCCACGGTGCGGTCAAACCCAATTGCTCAGCACGAACCTCGTCCGCAAACTCGCCGGACCCTGCGTACACCAGCGGACACCCCGCAGCCAAAGACGCCAGAGCCTTGGCTGGCCGAGCGTCCAGCGTCACCTGCATCGTCCTGACAGAGCACAGGCCGCCTTTGGCACCCCTGAATGCGGACGCTGCTGTCTCAGGCGGGACAGGCTCAAGCAGAGCGCACAATCCCGGCCAACGCTTCTGGACGCCCTCCAGCGTGTCGTGTTCGGATCCGTACCCCATAAAGACAAGGCCGAAGACGTGTCCCTGCTGCCAAAGTTGTTCTGCGGCTTCAGCGAAAACGGAGGCGCCGTGGACAACCCCGTAGTTTCCTGCGTACAAGAAGTAGGGCACTTCCTCGTCCCAGGGACTTGCCCACACTGGACCCTCAGGAGTGAAGATCTCGACGTCTGTGCCGTTCTCCGCGACTACGACTCGTCGACTACCAGTGTCTCGCGCGGCCAAGCCCAACCTGCCGGTCACCGAGACGACTGCATCAGAATGTCGCAAGCACATATTTTCGACGTTTGTGACCAGACCTGCCACGAGACCCCCCAATAGCCCGCGTCGTTGTCGGACCATGTCCGCCCAAGAGTCAGCCAGGTAGAACACAGATCGTGCTCCTAAGTTTCGCGCGACCAAATGCCCGGCTAGACCGGAAGTAGGGGGGGGATCGGAAAGCACGATGTCAACGGGCCCAAGTTGCCGTCCGCGTCTCCACACCCGGACGGCAAAGGCGATCAGGTGTAGTGCACGACGCCCGCTCACGCCGGTCGACGTGTCGCCACGCAGGGGAATGATCGTCTCGCCAGCAGGACCGACGAAGATCTTGACGACTCCGGGTGATGTCGCCGTCAGCACAGTCGTCTGCCAGCCGCGGTCTTGGGCAACCTGAACCAGCCCCTGCAATCGGATGGAGGCAGCCCCAGGCCTCGGCCAGTAATGGCGCGCGATGACTATCAGCCTTGGCACGGTCGTCTGTTCACCTCTTGGAAGGGCACAAATGTGTGCGACAGATCGGAGCGGTTCGCAATCTGAGCCGGGTTACCCCGCAGCCCGTCAAGTTGTTGGTCGTTCAAGCTGGTCTGCTGGTCGAGGCGTCAGTGTCGGCTGAGAATTGGCCGAAATTGCCATTCGAATTGTAGTCTCAAACTGCGTCATAATTCAGTCGCCGGGCACACCAGGAATTGCACATGATTGTTTTCCTCGTCTGGACAATTCTTCGTTTCATGGACGCTTCCGAGGCCGATAGAAAGTCCTCTACCCGAGATAGCACCTCTGAGCAGGCGGCGGCTCATATAAGGAGCATACCTACTCGCAGGTGCAGCGTCTCGTGATTGACTGACTTTGGTGGAGAAGGACCATGATGAACAATGTGATGTTCCTGGTCGAGGACGAGCCCTGTTCTGTTCGGACGTTCCTCCAGATCTCTGGAGTCATTGGTCACCATTGGTGAGACCTGCCTCAACACGATGTCGACACGCCCCTAGCCTCCAAGCCCAAGCCGCACGACCGGCTCAGTTCGATACGTTGATGAGTAAAGTCTTTGATCGCAATGGGTTGTCTCACGAGATAGTCAGCCACTCAGGACGGATGTTGCGGGTCCGAGCTGGTTGAGACCTGAGCACTCTCGTGTGCCCATTCGATGAAAGTGTCAGCATCAGCGGTCGAGAGCAGGTCGACGGCGGTGTCGACGTCCGCCCCCAATACCTTCAACTTAAGGTTACAAGGGTGTAGTTTCGGTGCATGGGTCGTGCGGGGCAGCAGGTACTGAAGGACGAGGATGGTCTCGGGGACCGGGTCTCGGTGGGGCTGTTGGCGCGGGCGTTCCCGCGGTCAACGGTTGAGGCGGTCGTCCAGGCGGCCGATGCGCGGGAGAAGCGGACGCGGATGCTGCCGGCGTGGCTGGTGGTGTACTACGTGTTGGCGTTGGCGTTGTTCATGGATGTGGGCGGGCGCCGGGTGATGCGCAGGCTTGCTGGGACTTTGACGTGGGCCGCCCGGGGGGTCGCGGTGGTGGTGCCCTCGGAGGAGGCGTTGAGCCGGGCCCGGGCCCGGCTGGGTCCGGTCCCGTTGCGGTTGCTGTTCGAGTCGGTCGCGGGCCCGATGGCTGGCCCGGACACCCCGGGTGGTTTCTGGCGGGGCCGGCGGGTGCTCAGCGTGGACGGCACGACGCTGGATGTGCAGGACACGGCGGCGAACTGGGCTCGTTTCGGCGGGCCGGGCACCGCCGATGAGTTCGGCCGGGGCGTGCGGGGTGGTTTCCCCAAGATGCGGGTCGTTGCCTTGGCTGAGTGCGGCACTCGGGCGCTGATCGCCGCAAGGATGGGTAGCTATGTCACCTCCGAGAAGGCGTTGACGGTGGAGCTACTTCCGTTGCTGGGCAACGGGATGCTGGTCCTGGCTGACCGTAACTTCCCGGGTTATGACCTGTGGGGCCAGGCCGCGGCCACCGGTGCGGACCTGCTGTGGCGGGTCGGGTCGATTTTCCCGCTGCCCGTGGTCACGGTCTTGGCCGACGGCAGCTACCTGTCGGCCCTGGCCCCGCCGGCGAAGGCGGCCCGGGCGGGCGCAGCACCGATCATCGTGCGGGTCGTGGAGTACCACCTGCTGGCGGAGGACGGCACCCCCAGTGAGGTCTTCGCGCTGCTGAGCACCCTGCTGGACCCCGACACTGCTCCCGCGGCGGAGCTGGCCGAGCTCTACCATGCCCGCTGGCAGATCGAGGGCGCCTTCGGCGCGCTGAAGTCCCAGCTCAAAGGCGACGGTGTGGTGCTGCGCTCCAAGACCCCTGCTGGGGCCGAACAGGAGCTGTGGGCCCTGCTATGCGCCTACCACGCGATCCGCGAGCTGATCTGCGCCGCAGCGGAACTGACCGACCAAGACCCCTTACGGCTGTCCTTCATCGCAGCACTTGACGCGGTTCGCGGCCCAGTCGGCGACCGGGCCGCTTTGCCCCCCTGACCACGCGCCCGGCCACGTCCCGCCCGCTTGGCTGCACATCCTCGCCGCTCTGCGAAATCCCCGCCGGCACGGCCGGTCCAACCCCCGCCAGGCCAAACGCAGCCATACCTACCCACGCAAGCCAGCCGACCACACCCTGCGG
>JBBRZQ010000131.1:0-12996 GCA_038236535.1 Actinomycetales bacterium | reverse complement strand
TGGTCATCGGCGACCAACAGCCCGTCCGGGTGGTGGTCACAGATATCGGAGAACCATCCGGCACCGCTCTTGGCAGCCGATCCGCTGGCGCCGTGTCCCAAGGAGAGACTTCCCATAGTGAGACTTTATCGAATGCCGGAACGTTTCTGCACACTAGCCGACTGGTATAAGCAAACGGTCGCCGCCATGGCAAGGTTCAGCGACTCGGCCATGCCGTAGATCGGGACCCGCACCACCGCATCGCAGGCCGCCCTGACATCCGCCTGCAGGCCCCAGGCCTCGTTGCCCATGACCCAGGCGTGCGGCCTGGCCAGGTCGAGCTCTGAGTCGAGATCGCCGAGGACCTGGTCCCCGCTGCCGTCGGCCGCGAGAAGGTCCAGGCCGGCTGCGCGCACCCGGTCGAGCAGGGCTCCGACGGGTATGCCGGTCACGATCGGCAGGTGGAACAGGGACCCGGCCGTCGACCGGACGACCTTCGGGTTGTAGATGTCGACGCTGGAGTCAGAGAGCAGGACCGCGGCGGCGCCGGCCGCGTCGGCGCCGCGAATCACCGTGCCGGCGTTGCCCGGGTCGCGGACGTTCGTCAGGATCACCAGCAAGCGCGGGCCGGCGCCCAGGACGGCGTCGAGGTCGACGTCCAGAGGCCGGCAGACCGCGAGGATCCCCTGCGGGACCAGCGTGTCGCTCATGGCTGCCATGACCTCATGGCTCACCTCGTGCAGCGCCAGACCGGCGGACCGGGCAGCCTCCAGCAGGGTTGCCTGCCGTTCGCCCGGTGGCCCCTGCGAGGCTTGCGCCTCGAAGTACAGATCCCGGACGGTGTCGGGCCGGTGCCTGACGACCTCACGCACAGCCTGCGGACCCTCAGCGAGAAACAGGCTCTCACGCACACGCACCGCGCGCCGGCTCAACGCCCGCACTGACCTGACCCGGTCGGAACCGGTATTGGTCAGCATCTGATGGTCAGACGTGTGCGGGGTCGAACCGGCGCGAGGTGGCGGGCTATGACTGAGACGAGCTCAGGCAGCGTTGTCGGCGACCGGCTGCTGGGCCGGCGCGTTGGCCCGGGAGATCTCGACGAGGGCGGCGAAGGCGGCCGCGTCGTTGACGGCGAGCTCGGCCAGCATGCGACGGTCGACCTCGATCTCAGCAGCCTTCAGACCCTGGATGAAACGGTTGTAGGTCATCCCGTTGGCGCGGGCGCCGGCGTTGATCCGCTGGATCCAGAGACGACGGAAGTCACCCTTGCGTGCGCGACGGTCACGGTAGGCGTAACCGAGAGAGTGGGTGACCTGTTCTTTGGCCTTGCGGTACAGCCGCGAACGCTGTCCGCGATAGCCGCTGGCGCGCTCGAGAACTACCCGGCGCTTCTTGTGGGCGTTGACCGCCCGCTTCACGCGTGCCACGTGAGACTCCTTGCCTTGATGTCGTACTACGAGTGTGAGTGGGCCGTGGTGGCCCCTAGCTGTCCCTGGCTACTTGCCGAGAAGCTTCTTGATCTTCTTGGCCTGCGGCTTGTTCAGCTGCACGTCGTTCGCGATCGAGCGCATCTTCTTCGAAGACTTGTGCTCGAGCAGGTGGCGACCACCGGCCTGCTCACGCATGACCTTGCCGGTGCCCGTGAGGCGGAAGCGCTTCTTGGACCCGCTGTGGGTCTTCATCTTCGGCATGGTGCCGATCTCCTTCAGTCGTGCGGGTCCAGCCGGACCCACGGGATTCTGTCGTAAAGCTTCGTCAGGCCTGGGACTGCTCAGCGGTGGCCGTCTCCGTCTCGGCTGCGGGCTGGGCAACCGCCTCGGCGGGTGCGTCCGCAGCCGGCGCGGTGGCGGCCTGAGCCGGCGTGCTGTGCGAGGCTGCGGCAGCGGCGGCGGCAGCGCCATCTTCTTCACGCTTGCGACGCTGCTCAGCCTTGGCCTCGGCCTTCTTCTTGGTCGGGCCGATGACCATGATCATGTTGCGGCCGTCCTGCTTGGGCGTGCTCTCGACAAAGCCGAGGTCGCCGATGTCCGAGGCGAGACGTTGCAGCAGGCGATAGCCGAGCTCGGGCCGTGACTGCTCACGACCGCGAAACATGATGGTCACCTTGACCTTGTCGCCGGCCTTGAGGAACCTCTCGACATGGCCCTTCTTGGTGGCGTAGTCGTGGGGGTCGATCTTCGGACGGAACTTGATCTCCTTGATGACCGTGTTGACCTGGTTCTTGCGGGCTTCCCGCTCCTTGATGGCTGCTTCGTACTTGAACTTGCCGAAGTCCATGAGCTTGGCGACCGGCGGCTTTGCCATCGGGGCCACCTCGACGAGATCCAGGTCGGACTCGGCGGCGAGACGCAAAGCGTCCTCGACACGCACGATGCCAACCTGCTCACCGTTGGGGCCAACCAAGCGCACTTCCGGGACCCGGATTCGATCGTTGATACGAGGCTCGCTGATGTCTGTTCTCCTCTGTTGTCCGTCAAGGGCGACCACCGGCAGACGAGAAAAGCCCCTCGCCACCGTGGTGCGCGAAGAGCTCTGACAACAAGGAACATCCCACCAAACCGCCGCGTATGCCGGCGACAGACGCACGCCATACGCTGCACGTCTGCTGCGGCGCACCAACAGTGCGACGCCCCAGCCGGGCGGACCTGGAACCCGGCGGCTGTGACTGCAGCGAACTGCGAGCGTGCCGACGCGGGTGGAAGCGACTTGCCTGAGCTTCTCTTGCACGCTGCGTCAGTCGGAGAGCTTGGGACTTCTTCGTGACACAGCCGGTCGAGGAGCAAGGCTACCAGCGTGCAACCCCGGACCACGAATCCGGCCCTGGCACCCTGGTGGCACCGGGCCATCGCGACCGGTCAGCGACGCGGTACCAGACCGGTGGGCTCGGCCGACGGCGCCCGGCGGGCTGCCGCCCGCCCCCGCGTGCGGCGGTAGGTCCTCGTGGCGCCCGCGCCGAAAGCCGCCACGGCCAGTCCGACCAGGGAGACACTGATGAAGCCGCCGGCCCAGCCCCAGTGGTCGATCGCCAGACCGGCCACCGGAGCGCCCAGGGCAGAGCCCGCCGTCATCGCCGAGCCGTGCCACCCGATCGCCTCTCCCCTGGCTGCCTCGGGCACCACCCGGCTGAGCTGGTCGACCGTCGCGGTGATCGTGGGCGCGCAGAGCAGCCCTGCCACGAAACCGAGCGCAGCCAGCGGCCACACGCTGGGGGCCAGCGCGATCGGCACAGTGGCCATGCTGAGGCCGCCCAGCAGCAGAAAGGCCGAGATAGACCGGTGCCACATGCCGTAGATCAGACCGCCGATCACCGACCCCAGCCCCCAGATCGCGAGGACCGGGCCGAGCAGGGAGACCTCATCGAAGTCACGCAACGCCGCGACGAACGCGATGTCGCATCCGGACAGGACGATGGTCGATGCGGCGGCGGCCGCGCACATCGCCAGGAACTGCGGACGGAACCAGGTCTTGCGCGGCAGCGGCTCAGCGTCCGGGTCAGCGTTCTCGGGCTGCTCGGCATGCATGACCGGGTTGACCAGCCAGAGTCCGATCCCGGCGAGGACGCCGAGCATCTCGATGGTGAACAGGACCCAGGAGGTCGGCCAGATGGTGGCAGCCCAGACACCGACGACCGGACCGATCATGAAGGACACCTCGACGGCAACCGCGTCCAGGGACAGGGCGGTACGCCGGTCGCTCTCCGGGACGGCCGCGATCACCGCCTGCCGGATGATGGAGAAGGTCGGCACGACGAACAGGCCCGCCAGCGCGGCCAGCAGCAGCAGTGGAAGGTAGTCCACGAACGGCGCGATCGACCAACAGATCGCCGTCACGACCAGCGACGGCAGGACGACCCGGCGCAGGCCCTTGGAGTCCAGCAGCCTGCCCCGCCACGGCCCGCTCACCGCGATGCAGACGGTCGCCGCAGCGGACACCAGGCCGGCGGCGCCATAGTCGCGGTGCAGTGCCTGGACGACGTGGAGAGTGAGCAGGACGCCGCCGGCGAAGATCGGGATGCGCACCAGGATTCCGAGAACCAACGCCTGCCGCATGGCGGGGACCGACAGCACACGGCGGTACGGGCTGAGCGGCATGCCACTCAGGTTGTCACACAGTCCGGCTGCCGCCGCCAGCGCCGCTCTGCTGCCGGCCTACAGCTCTCAGGCCTGGCGGATGGCGAACGACAGCCCGTCGATACGGGCGCGCGCCTCGCCATCGGTGGCGATCCGCTCCCCGATACGGGTGGCCAGCGCCTGCACCCGGACAGCGTCCAGCCCGGGTCGCAGCGACAGCACGACGCGCAGGATGCCGGCTCCGGAGGGGTCTTCCTCGGCGATGCAGTCGAGGACGTCCCCCTCGTCGGCCGTGGCCCGGACGAGCGCCTGAGCCACGAACGGATCAGAGTGCGCCGGAAGCCACTCTCTCTGCTGCGCCAGGGCCCACACCATGCTGGGCCTCAGGACCAGCTCCCGGGCAGAGCCGAAGTCGAGAAGCATCACCTCACACCGCTCGGTCACCGCGCCCTGGGCGGCCATCGCGCTGGTCACCGGCGAAGGGCGCGCAGTAGCGTTCCAGGCCGCGAGGGTGTCAAGACTGCTGAAGACGGGGAACGCGCGCAGGCCGTCCGGACCGGTCAGGGTCACTACAGCCATGTCGGTGGAGCCGGCGGTTCTGGGCGTGCTGCCGGCAGTCCGTCCGGCCGTCGGCCCGGACGGGCTCTGGCCAGAGTCGTGGCCAGAAACTGCGCCAGAGTCGTCGCCGGGGTCGGTGACCGTGCCCGGCACCGCGACCACCGGGACCAGCAGCCGGGCGTGGGCCAGTGCGCGCATCAACGCCGCCTCATCCGCAGCGTCCTCGAACGCGGCCTGCAGGCCGGGATCGACCCCGCCGAGGTCGCCCTCGAACCCGGTGCTCGTCAGCTCCCGACCCGAGAAGGGCAGACCGGCAGAGTCGGCGACCGGAGAAGGCGACACAGGGTCCCTCACGCTGGTTCCGGATGTTCGTAGGGGCCCTGATGGTGGACCGGCTTGGCTGACCGGACCCTTGCCTCGACCTCCACCTCAACCAGCATCTCGGGGTCCAGTAGACCGGCTACCAGGATCATGGTGGCCGCCGGATGGACATCGGCGAAGCGCTCACCGTGCCCCCGGCCCACCGCGTCGCAGTCAGCCCGGTTCACCACGTACATGCGGGTCCGGATGACATCGCCCAGGCACCCGCCCAGGGCGGTGACCGCGTCGATGGCCTGGTCCAGAGCCAGCCGCATCTGTGCCCCGGCATCCCCCGGACACCTCAGCGCACCATCGACCACAGCCGTGCTCCCGGACACGATGATCCGATCCCCGGTCCGGATCGCGCGGGAGTATCCGAAGACGTCCTCCCACGGACCACCGCTCCGATAGAGCTGGCGCAGCGGCGAGGCGTTGCTCATGAGCGGCCCGCCACGTGCAGGGCGTCCGGCAGGGTGAAGGCATCCCGGTAGAGGGCCGATCCGATGATCGCCCCTTCCACCCCCACGGTCACCAGGCCGCGCAGCGCCTCGACGTCAGCGAGCGTGGACACCCCGCCGGAGGCCACCACCGGGCGGGTCGTGCGCTCACAGACCTGCCGGAGCAGCTCGAGGTTCGGGCCCTTGAGCATGCCGTCCTTGTTGACATCGGTGACGACATAGCGAGCACATCCCTCACGGTCGAGCCGCTCGAGGGTCTCCCACAGGTCACCACCCTGCTGTGTCCAGCCGCGGGCTGCCAGTGTGGTGCCGCGAACATCCAGTCCGACGGCGACCCGGTCGCCATACTCGGCAATGGCCTCGGCGGTCCATTCCGGGTCCTCCAACGCGGCGGTGCCGAGGTTGACCCGCCGGCAGCCGTTCGCCAGGGCCGAGGCCAGGCTCTCGGCGTCCCGGATGCCACCGGACATCTCGACCTTGATGTCAAGTCGTCCGACGATGTCAGCGAGCAGCTCCCGGTTGGAGCCGCGTCCGAAGGCGGCGTCAAGGTCAACCAGGTGAATCCACTCGGCACCCTGCTCCTGCCAGGCCAGTGCCGCCTTCCAGGGGTCGCCGAACTGGCCGCCGGTTCCGGCGACACCCTGGACGAGCTGGACTGCCTGCCCGCCCGAGACGTCGACGGCTGGCAGGAGCTCAAGGCTGAGGGCTGAGGTCACGATGGTGGGGTTCCCTTGCTGGTCATCGGCGGTGGTCGATCATCTGTTGTCGTCACGCAGGTTGTCGTCATGCAGGTTGTCGTCATGCAGGTTGTCGTCACACCGGGTGCTGCCGGTCGGCGTGGCCGCCCGGGTCGGACGGGCAGGGCTCACAACATGCCCACCCAGTTCTCCAGCAGGTGGGCCCCGGCATCGCCGGACTTCTCCGGGTGAAACTGGGTAGCCACCAGCGGCCCGTTCTCCACGGCTGCCACGAACGGTGAGCCATGCTCGGCCCAGGTCACCTTGGGCGCCACCACGGCCATGCTTCCCTCGGGCTCGAGCTGCCAGGCCAGCGCTGCGTAGGAATGCACGAAGTAGAAACGCTCGTCTTCGACCCCAGCGAACAGCCGTGAACCGGCGGCGGTCTTCACGGTCGACCAGCCCATGTGCGGGACGACCGGAGCCACCAGCCGCTCGACCAGTCCGGGCCACTCCCCCAGGCCCGGCTCCTGGCCGTCGACACTCAGCTCGGCCGACCCGTCGAACAGCACCTGCATCCCGACGCAGATCCCCATCACCGGCCTGCCCCCGCAGAGCCGGACATCGATCATCCGGGGGGCGTCCACCGCGCGCAACCCCCTCATGCAGGCGTTGAAGTTGCCCACGCCGGGCACGAACAGGGCATCAGCGTCCTGGACCAGGCGATGGTCCGAGCTCAGCTCAACGCTGGCGCCGACCCGCTCGAGCATCCGGACCGCCGAACGGACGTTGCCGCTGCCATAGTCCAGCACGACCACACGAGCCGCCATCTAGTCGTCCTCCAGCTCGGCCCGGTGCCGGGACTCGTCGCCGATGATCTTCTCGAACCTGGCGACATACTCCTGGTCAGGCTCGACCGTGGTGCAGTGGTGTGCCGTGACCGGGTCCCGGGTCCCGTCGAGCAGGTCGGAACCGGGCAGCGACAGGAGGTCCAGCACGTCACTGAGCAGGCCCTCGGCGTCGCCCCCGCCATCGACCAGAATATCGCGGACCAGGAGGCGCGCTCCCCGTTCACGGGTGCCTGCGACGGCAACCAGGTCTGCGGGCCGCCCGGCAACCAGCTGCTGAGGCTGCACGACCCCCTCCCCCGGGGACCAGACGAACCATCTCTGGGTAGCCCGCCAGCCTGCAGGCTGGGTGCTGATCACCGCCTTGCCATCGACCGCGAACAGGCCGATGGCGGAACGAAGCCGTGAGGGGACGGGACGCCCGGCCAGCGTCTTGAGTGCGTCGTCGTACGGCGGCATGGCCTGGGAGGGCCCCGCCGGGAGAACAGCCGTCCAGCCCGCCAGCGGCACCACGTGAACCGGCATCAGGCCGTGCTCGGCCCAGGAGGCGACCGGTTCCGGCTCACCTCGCAGGAGGAGCATCCCCCGCCCCTGCCAGGGCGAGCGCGACAGCTCAGTCACGGGTCACAGACTCCCCTTCTCGCTGGGGATGCCGTGGACGCGCGGGTCCAGGGCGACAGCCGCACGCAGCGCCCGGGCCACCGCCTTGAACTGCGCCTCGACCAGGTGATGCGGATCGCGGCCGGACAACACGCGCACATGCAGCGCGATGCCCCCATGATGAGCGAAGCTCTCCAGCACGTGACGGGTCAGCGACCCCGCATAGCTGCCGCCGATGACCACGTAGATCTGGCCCTCCGGCTCCCCGGTGTGAACGAAGTAGGGGCGGCCTGCCACGTCGACCACCGCCTGAACCAGCGCCTCGTCGAGCGGGACCGTCGCATCGCCGAAACGCGAGATGCCACGTTTGTCGCCCAGCGCCTCCCTGAACGCCTCACCGAGCACGATGGCCACGTCCTCGACCGTGTGGTGAGCATCCACGTCCACGTCGCCGCTGGCCTGGATGCGCAGGTCGATCAGCGAGTGCTTGGCCAGGCTGGCCAGCATGTGATCGTAGAAACGCACCCCGGTGCTGATCTCGGAGTCGCCCACGCCGTCGAGGTTGAGCTCGACCTCGACGGTGCTCTCGTGTGTCGAGCGCCTGACGAGGGCCACGCGAGGCGCGACGTCGTGCCCCTGGCTCTGAGACTGTCCGGTCATCGTGGCTTCTCCTGGCGGTGGGTCGGTGCGAGACGACGCATCGCCTCCAGGAATGCCCCGGTCTCCTGAGGCGTCCCCGCGGTGACGCGAAGATGATGGGCCAGCCCGACGTCACGAATCAGGATGCCCCGATCCAGCAGCTCCTGCCAAGTGGCCCGCTCGTCGGCCAGCCCGCCGAAGAGCACGAAGTTGGCGTCGCTGGGCACCGGATCCAGGCCCATCCCGGCGAGCTCGGCCACGATGTGGTCGCGTTCCGTCTTCAGACGTTCCACGGTGGCCAGCAGGCCGTCCGCGTGCTCGAGGGCCGCGCAGGCAACCGCCTGGGTCGGCGACGAGAGGTGATAGGGCAGTCGGACCAGCCGCAGCGCGTCGGCGAGCTCCGGGTCCGCAGCCAGATAACCCAGCCGTGCGCCGGCCAGCGCGAACGCCTTGCTCATCGTGCGGGTCACCACCAGCCGCGGACGACCCTCGAGCAGGGTCAGCGCGCTCGGGGTGCCCGGGCGGGCGAACTCGGCGTAAGCCTCGTCCACCACCACGATCGACCGCGGCGCGGCGGCATAGACCGCCTCGACGACGTCCAGGCCCAGCGCCGTGCCGGTCGGGTTGTTCGGCGAGCAGAGGAACACCATGTCCGGCCCGAGCGCGCTGACCTGCGCCGCGGCTGACGCGACATCGAGGTCGAAGGTTCCGGCGCCGGCCACCCCGCGACTCCCGTCGACCCATCTGGTGCCGGCCGTCCTGGTGATGATCGGGTGCATCGAGTACGCCGGCGTGAAACCGAGCGCGACCCGGCCCGGGCCGCCGAACGCCTGCAGGAGGTGGAGCAGCACCTCGTTGGAGCCGTTGCCCGCCCACACCTGACCGGCCGTGACCCGGACCCCGGTGGCCCCCGTCAGGTAGGCCGCCAGATCCTGCCTGAGCCGGATGAACTCGCGATCCGGATAGCGGTTCAGGTGTGCGGCCACGCCGGCCACGGCGGCCACGATCGCGTCAACGACATCGGGCGGCACGGCATACGAGTTCTCGTTGGTGTTCAGGGCCACGGCAACGTCCAGCTGGGGTGCGCCGTAAGGGCTCTGTCCCTGCAGGTCAGGGCGCAGCAGGTCGCTCAGCGAGGCGCTCATGACCGACCCGCCTGCCCGAAACGGGCCTGGACCGCCTCGCCGTGGGCGGGCAGGTCCTCGGCCCCGGCCAGGGCCACCACATGATGGGTGACCTCGCGCAGGGCGGCCTCGGTGTACTCCACGACGTGGACTCCGCGCAGGAACGACTGGACGGACAACCCGCTGCTGTGACCTGCGCTCCCGCCGGTGGGCAGCACGTGGTTGGACCCGGCGCAGTAGTCGCCCAGACTCACCGGGGCAAAAGCACCGACGAAGATCGCGCCGGCGTGCCGGATCCGCAGGGCCACCTCGGCCGCGTTGCGGGTCTGGATCTCGAGGTGCTCCGCGGCATACGCGTTGACCACGGTGATGCCGGCCTCGAGGTCGTCAACCAGGACGATGCCGGACTGCCGGCCGGCCAGCGCCGCCGCGATCCGTTCGGTGTGCCTGGTCGCGACCACCCGGCGAGCCAGGGCAGCCTCCACCCGCACCGCGAGATCCTCGCTGTCGGTCACCAGCACCGACGCGGCCAGCACGTCGTGCTCGGCCTGGCTGATCAGGTCGACGGCGACGTGCTCGGGGTTGGCGCTGTCGTCTGCCAGCACCGCGATCTCGGTGGGCCCGGCCTCCGCGTCGATGCCGATCAGGCCCTTCAGCAGACGCTTGGCCGCGGCAACGTAGATATTGCCCGGACCGGTGACCAGGGCGACCGGCTCACACACCACGGCACCGGCGTTCGGGGTCCCGTCGTGGTCGGCCTCGCGGGCGCCATAGGCGAACATGGCCACGGCCTGGGCACCGCCCACCGCGTAGACCTCGTCGATGCCCAGCAGCTCGCAGGCGGCCAGGATGGTCGGCGCCGGGTAACCGGTGAAGACGCCGCTGTTGCTGCTTTGCGGGGGGCTGGTGACCGCGATCGAGGCCACGCCCGCGATCTGGGCCGGGACAACGTTCATGACCACGCTGCTGGGATAGACGGCCACGCCACCTGGGACGTAGAGGCCGACCCTGTCGACTGGCAGCCAGCGCTCGATGACCGTCCCGCCGGGCGCCACCTGAGTGGTCACATCGGTCCTTCGCTGGTCCTGGTGAACGATCCGGGCCCGCCGGATGGTCTCCTCCAGGGCCGCCCGCACGGCGGGCTCAAGGACCTCCAAGGCTGTTGCCAGGACCTCTGCCGGCACCCGCAGCCGGGCAGGCCGGACCCCGTCGAAGCGCTCGCCCAGGTCACGCAGGGCGTCTGCCCCGCGATCGCGCACGTCGTCGCAGATCGGCCGGACCACCGATAACGCTGCCTCGACATCGAGATCGGCCCGGGGCAGCACCTCACGAAGGGAACGGGCATCGAGCACGCGACCACGCAGGTCGATCCGGGAAATCACGGACCTAGTTTAGGGCGATTCGTGCGTGCGGCCATCGCGTGTCCAGCCTCCGGCGGATAATGCGGGCGTGATACTCACCATGTCTCCACCTGCCACCGGACTTGTCAGCGTGAACGGGGTGTCCGGAATCGTGCGCCTCGCCCTGGTGGTGGCCGTCTGCACGGGGCTGGCCGCCCTGATCAACCACTGGGGCCACCTGGGCCATGGCCGAGACGACCTCCTGGCGGCGCTGCGGGCCTCCGTCCAGCTCGTCCTGGTCGGTCTGCTCATCGCCGCCGTGCTGCGTTCGTGGTGGCTGACGATGGGGTTCGTCCTGCTGATGCTGTCGGTGGCCTCACTGACCGCCGGCCGCCGCCTGGCCCCCAAAGGCAGGTGGTGGTTCGCTGCGGCACCGGTGTTCCTGGGTGCGGTCCCGGTCGCCGCCGGCCTGATGCTCAGCGGCCTGATCCCCCGCCAGACCATCGCGGTCGTGCCTATCGTCGGCATCCTGATCGGCGGTGCGATGACGGCGACGACCCTGGCAGGCAAGCGGGCTCTGGACGCGCTGCGAACCCGTCACGGCGAGTATGAGGCCGCCCTCTCCATCGGCCTGCTCCCCCGCGACTCGGCGCTTCTGATCGCCCGCGATGACGCCTCGCTCGCCCTCGTCCCGGGCCTGGACCAGACCCGGACTGTCGGGCTGGTGACCCTGCCCGGTGCCTTCGTCGGAATGCTGCTGGGGGGCGCCACCCCGCTGCAGGCGGCTGCGGTCCAGCTGGTGGTCCTGGTGGCCCTGCTGCTGGTCCAGGCCATCGCAGTGCTCATCACCGTCGAGCTGGTGGCCCGAGGCACCTTCAGCCTCCGCACGGCGGCTCAGCCCTTGACGTAGGAGAGCTTCTCAGCGACCAGCCCGTCACGCAGCCGGATGACGTCCACTCCGCGCACGTGACCCTGTGAGCCGTCGTCGTTGGTCCAGCTGAACCGCCAGCGAACGCAAGCCCGGTCATCCGCCAGGAAGGTATCTTCGTCGGTGAACTTCGGGTCCCTGGTCTGTGCGAAGAAGTCCTCCCACACCGCCCGCACGGCGACCTGACCTTGATAACGCTCCCCGTCCGGCATCGGGCCGGTTGACTCGAAGACGCAGTCGTCGGTCATCCGCGCCATGATCGCGTCAACGTCACCGGAGTCGAAGGCCGCCGAGAAACGCGCCAGGGCGGCATGGTTCGTACCCCAGGACGAGGGCCGGCCAAACGCCGCCAGAAGCTCCGACTGCGGGTCGGCCTTTCCCGAGGCGCGCGGGCCGATGACACCCCCGCTGCGATAGATCCCCTCCCGTCCGGCGAACCACGCGCTCACCTCGGCCACCAGCTCGGGGTCCATGACGGTGTCCCCGCCCGTCGCCGCGGCAAGGTCCCAGCCGTGGATCAGGTGGTCGGCGCTCAGCTGGCGGATGTACTCCCCCATGTCCTCCTCGCCGTACGACAGGTGAACCTGTCCGCCACCGGGAACCACCTGATCGACCACCTGCACGGCATCCCCGGCCGCCCGGCGCGCCGTGGCCAGAGGGTCCGTGACCAGCACGTCGCCGTCAAGCTCGCTGCCAACCTCCTCGATCGTCGAGCCACGCAGCAGCGGGACCGCCCAGAGCTCCTCGCCGACCACATGGTTGACCAGATCGCGCACCGACCACTCTGCACACGGCGTCGGGTCGACCCACTGGTCGTCCTTGACGACCGCGACCCGCGTCGCCCAGTGCTCGACGGCGCGCCGGTGCAATGTGATGAGATCCATGTCCCCTCCATCCGATTGTGGTTCATTCAGCATGCCTCCGGCCACCGGGGAATGGTCAAGGGATCAGATGCCCTGATGTCGGCTTCGACACCTCGGTGAGGTGCTCGATGGCCGTCCAGCGGGCCGGCGTCGTCGTCCAGCGGGCTCGCCTGGAAACGGCAGCCCCGACCCCGACGCCGGTAGCACCCGGGCGACCGCGGCACGAACCCGGTCTGCCAATTCCCCCATGGGGCTGCCTGATGAGTCAGTTCTTGGGCCGAGACCTTGCCCTTACCAACAAGTCCCACGGAGACTGAATCTTGTTTGGTGACAAGGGTATTCGGGACCTTGGTGGTTTGTCTCCCGGGGTGTTTTCGGGTAGACTGGACGTATGTTCGAACGTGGGGTGGCCGGTGACGAGGTGGATCCTGTGCTGGGTCCTGCCCTGGATCCTGCTCTGGGTCCTGCCGGGTTCCTGACCGGGGCGGTTGAGCAGCTGGCCAAGCTTCCGTCCGAGCTGTGGCGGGTCGGCAATGAGGGCTTTGCGGGTAT
>JBBRZQ010000130.1:0-13203 GCA_038236535.1 Actinomycetales bacterium | reverse complement strand
GTAAGGACTGAGACGGCAACCGACAGGTAAACGTGCAGGTCAGAGGCTTGTGAGGCTCAGGCGGCCTTTTTGGTCTCCCAGAAGATCACGGCGATCTCGTCGATCTTGGCGAGCAGCTGGTCGGCCACCGCCGGATCCCAGGAGGCCTTGGTGCCGCCCGCGCCCGCGAGCTTGGTGGCCTCGTTGAACAGGGTGTTCAGCTGCGGGTACTTCTCGAAGTGCGGGGGCTTGAAGTAGTCGGTCCACAGCACCCAGAGGTGGTGCTTGACCAGGTCCGAGCGCTCCTCCTTGACGATGAGGGCGCGGGCCTTGAAGTCGGCATCGTCCGAAGCGGCTGCCTTGACCATGCAGGCCTTGACAGACTCGGCCTCGAGGTGGGCCTGGGCGGGGTCATAGATTCCGCAGGGCAGGTCGCAGTGGGCACTGACCTGAACCGGAGCGGCAAACAAACGCAAGAACATATGAGGGTCCCTTCGAATAGCGTTCGGGGTACGGCAATGAACCTACCCGGCACCGTCAGCGAAGGCGAGCAGGAACCCACAGGTGAAGACGATTCGGCACCCGCAGGAGCACCCGGGCCCGGATGCCGGCGGTCGGGATCGCGCCGACACCGGCCGCCCAGGAGTCCAGGCCCCCCTTGGGGTTGTCCCGCTCGACCCACCAGCCGTCGCCGCCCTCGGGGTCGCGGTGGCTGACCCGCTTCACCGCCAGCGGGCGGGGGGCGCCGGCGGCGTCGTTGGGGAGGCGGACAAGCGACAGCTTCCCGCAGCGGGGGCGGGCGCCATACAGCACCAGGAGGCGGTCACCCTCGTGCAGGGTGGGCTCCATCGAACGACCGTGCACCAGGGCCACTCCGAGCTTGTGCAGCTTCATACGCCGTCCTCAGGGGGGGACTCGACCGGGATGGACAGCTCTCCTCCGGGACGCGGGATCTTGACGGCGATGGCTTCCTCCAACGTGGCGGGGACGTGCTCGACGGCCTGGTGCTCGGACTGCATCCGGCTGAGGAACGACTTGGTGCGGGGATGTTGAGGGTTGTTGATCACTGATTTGGGGTCGCCCTGCTCTACGACGACGCCACCGTCCATGAAGACTACGCGGTCCGCCACCTCACGGGCGAAGCTCATCTCGTGGGTCACCACGATCATGGTGGTTCCCTCCCTGGCGAGCTCGCGCATCACGGCGAGAACCTCACCGACCAGCTCGGGGTCAAGGGCCGAGGTGGGTTCGTCGAAGAGCATCAGCTTGGGTTGCATGGCCAGCGCGCGGGCGATCGCGACCCGCTGTTGCTGACCGCCTGAGAGCTGGCCAGGATAGGCCGACGGCTTGTCTGCCAGACCGACTCGCAGCAGCAGGGCCATCGCGCGGTCGCGGGCCTGTTCCTTCTTCTCGCCCTTGACCTGGATCGGCGCTTCCATGATGTTCTGGAGCGTCGTCTTGTGCGGGAAGAGGTTGAACCGCTGGAAGACCATGCCGATCTCGCGTCGTTGCGCCGCGATGGCCTTGTTGCTGAGTCGGTACAGCGTTCCCTCGCGGTCCTCGTAGCCCATCAGGTCGCCGTCGACCCAGATCCGGCCGCCGTCGATGGTCTCGAGCTGGTTGATGCAGCGCAGGAATGTCGTCTTACCCGAGCCGGAGGGGCCAAGGAGACAGACGACCTGGCCCTTGCGCACATCGAGGTCGATGCCCTTGAGGACCGGGTTGTCATGGAAGGACTTCATCACGTTGACGGCATGCACCAGGGGTTCTCCGGTGGTGGCGTTGTCCTGGTTGCTGGTGTCGTGGGGTGAGCTGGTGCCTTCGACGGGATCGGACATCACGCACCACCCATTCCTGCGCCGCGGGCGAATCGCTTGTTCTTGGGCTTCTTCTGGCCGAAGCCGCGGCCGAAGTAGCGTTCCAGGTAGAACTGACCCACCATGAGGACGCTGCAGACGATGAGGTACCAGACGGTCGAGGCGACCAGGCCGGGCATGATCTTGAAGATGCGGTTGGCGATGGCGCCGGTCTGGTAGTTCAGCTCGGCGATGACCGGGATCGCGATGAGCAGCGAGGTGTCCTTCACCATGGCGATCGTCTCGTTGCCGGTCGGCGGCACGATCACCCGCATGGCCTGCGGCAAGATGATCCGGAGCATCGACTTGCCCTCCGGCATACCAAGTGCCTGTGCCGCTTCGGCCTGTCCTTTGTCGACGGACAGGATGCCGGCGCGAGCGATCTCGGCCATGTACGCCGCCTCGGACAGGCCAAGGCCCAGGATGCCCCCGACGATGGAGCCGGTGATCGCGTTGACGTCGAGGCTGCCGATCGTCAGGGTCGAGCTGAGGCCGAGCAGGCTGGCGATCTGCTTCCCGAACGGCACGCCCACGTCCAGGGTGCTGTAGAGGTACCCGATGCCGCTGCCGATGACCACCAGCAGGACGTAGCGCGGGATGGCCCGGAAGAACCAGGTGTAGACGGAGGCGACGCCGTGCAGCACCGGGTTGTCCGAGAGCCGCATGATGGCGATGAGGATTCCGAGAAGGACGCCGATGATCATGGCGCCGACGGTGCCGAGGATGGTCCCTCGCCACAGGCCGTTGAGCACTGGCGACTGGTACATGATCTGCAGGGACAGGCTGAAGTCCCAGCGCGGGTTCGTCACGAACGAGCTGATCATCATCGCGACGATGACTGCGATGACGGCGACCGCGACCCAGCGCCAGGGATGCCGGACCGGCCGGGCCTCGATAAGGCCCGGCCGCTCCGTGGTGGTGGGTGCGCTCACGGGGCCGGGTTGACCGCGAAGTTGTTGATCGCCCCGCCCTCGACGCCCCACTTCGTCAGGATCTTCTTGTAGTCACCGGACGCGTCCAGCGCCTTGAGGGCTCCGGCGAATGCGTTGGCCAGCCCCGTCTCGGCCTTGGGGACGACGTAGCCGTACGGCGTGGCGTCGTAGGACTGACCGAGGGCCTCGACCGCGCCGTTCGTCTGCTTCACGGCGTAGAGGGCAATCGGGGTGTCGGCGGCCATGGCGTCGGCTTTGCCGCTGACGACGTCGGCGTTGACCTTGACCTGGAGCTCTTCGACGATCGGGTTGATGGGCTTCTTGCCGGCGGCGACGCACTTCTTGCTGCGTGCTGCGAGGTCATCGACCTGGACGGTGCCCTTCTGGACGCCGACGTTGAGGCCGCAGGCATTGTTGATGTCGACCTTCTTCGGGTTGCCCTTGGGCACGATCCACTGGGTGCCTGTGTTGTAGTAGCTGATCATGTTGACCTGCTTGAGGCGTTCGGGGTTGATGCTGAAGCTGGAGACGCTGGCGTCGAACTTGCCACTGTTGACGCCGAGGATGAGGGTGGAGAAGGCACCTGGCTGCCAGTCCACGGTGAGCCCGAGCTTCTGGGCCACCGCGTTGAACAGGTCGATGTCCCAGCCTTCAGCGGTCTTGCCGTCGGCGCCAAGGAACTCGTTGGGCGGGTAGCTCGTGTCGCTCCCGACGGTCATCTTGCCGGCGGACTTGATCTTGGCTGGCACCAGGGCGGCCAGAGCGGCGTCCACGGACTGGCTTGTCGGCGCCGCGCCGGTGGGGGTGGACGACGAGGTGGAAAGCGAGTTGGACCCACAGGCGCTGAGCGCCATCCCCACGATTGCCGCACCGGCAGTAATCGTCATCACGGGCGAGAGACGTCTGGCCATCAGAAGTGTTCCTTCCACAGAGCTGAACGAGACTTGATTGATCAGGGCATCTTGCCATCCCGAGAGCACGAATACGACGAACCGCACAGAGTTAGGGCGTCACACTTTTGTGACAATCGACGTCGCCTTCTCGCGACCCCTTGATGGACGACTGGATCTCAGCACCTGCCTGCAGTACCCCTGCAGCACCCCTGCAGTACCCCTGCAGTATCAGGGACAGGCGTAAGCCGTGTGAGGACCAGTGGCTAGCTCCTGACGCGGCTCATCGTCGGGTCATACATAGGCCGCAGCGAGGCCACCGCCGGGTGGGTCCGGCCGGCGACCTCGACCTCCCAGGTGGCGTCGTCCAGGTAGGCCTGATCGAGCGGCTCGCCGGCCTCGATCATGGCCAGCCCCACGGCCCCGCCGAGCGTGAAGCCGTACGACGCGGCCCGGATGTACCCGACCGGAACCCCGTTCCGGCGAACCACCTCGGCGTGGAACAGCATCGGCTCAGGGTCGGTCAGCAGGATCTGCACCAGCCGCCGGGTCAGCGGCCCGGCTGCTTTCCTGGCCTCGACCGCACGACGTCCGATGAAGTCGGTGGGGCGTCTGAGGTCGACCGCGAAACCGAGTCCGGCCTCCAGCACGCAGTCGGTGTTGTCGATGTCGTGGCCGTAGTCCCGGTAGCCCTTCTCCATCCGCAGGCTGGACAGAGCCTTCAGCCCGGCGTGTCGCAGGCCGAATCGGTGCCCTGCGTCGACGATGCGGTCGTAGACGTAGAGCGCCTGCTCGGTCGGCACGTACAGCTCGTAGCCCAGCTCGCCGAGGTAGGTGATCCGGATGCACAGCGCCCGGGCGAAGCCACAGTCGATCTCCCGAGCGGTCCGGAACGGGAACGCCTCGTTCGACATGTCCGTGGTCGTGATGGCCGCGAGCAGCTCACGCGAGCGGGGGCCCTGGACGTTCAGCTGGGCATATCCGGACGTCACGTCGGTGACGAAAGCGTTCTCGTCGGCGCCGATGTGACGCCGCAGCCAGGTCTCGACGTGCCGGTGGGCCGAGTCCGTGGCCACCACGAGGTAGTTCTGGTCGCCCAGCTTGGTCACCGTGAGGTCGGCCTCCAGCCGTCCGGCGTCATTGAGCCACGGGGTGTACGTGATCCTGCCCGGCTCGCCATCGACGTTGTTGGCCGACAGGCGCTCGAGCAGACCTCCGGCGTCGCGACCCTGCACGGCGAACTTGGACGTGAACGACATATCCATCAGGATCACCCCCTCGCGCGCAGCCCGGTGCTCTGCCTCCCAGTAGGGGAACCAGCTCTGCCGCCCCCAGGACAGGCGCTCGACCACCGGCTCGACCCCCGCAGGGGCGTACCAGTCGGCTCCCTCCCAGCCGCTGACGTCCTTGAAAGAGGCGCCGCGGGCTTCCAGCCGGCCGTGTACGGCGGACTGCTTGACGCCGCGGGCGCTCTGCATCGACTTGGTCGGGTAGTGACACAGGTAGACGGTGCCCAGCGACTCGACCGTGCGGGCCCGCCGATACTCGGGGTTGGCCTGGTACCGGTGCAGCCGGTCGATGTTCATGCCGGTCACGTCGATGTCCGGTTTCCCGTCCAGGATCCAGTGCGCGATGGCACGACCGAGGCCACCGCCGGTCAGGATGCCGACCGAGTTCAGGCCGGCCGCCACGAAGTAGTTCCTGAGCTCTGGGGCCTCGCCGACCACCGGCTGCAGATCCGGGGTGAAGCTCTCCGGCCCGCAGAAGAACGTGCGGATCCCGACGTCGCGGGAGATCGGGATCCGCGCCATCGCCGTCTCGAGATACGGGCCCATCCGTTCCCAGTCCGGCGGCAGCTCACCGAACGAGAAGTCAGCGGGAATACCTTCGACCTTCCACGGCGCGCAGACCGGCTCGAACAGGCCGAGCATGAGCCCGCCGCCCTCTTCCCGGAAGTACCCGTGCGAGGCCGGGTCCTCCAGGACTGGCCAGGTGCGGGAGACCTGGTCGATCGGCTCGGTGAGCAGGTAGTAGTGCTCCGCGGCCTGCAACGGGATCGCGACCCCCGACCTCTCGCCGAGCTGACGGGCCCACATCCCCGCACAGTTGACGACGAACTCCGCCTCGATATCACCCTGGTCGGTGCGAACCCCGGTGACGACCCCGGCGCGCTCGAGCACGTCCGTGACGGCAACGCCCTCGATGATCGTCGCGCCGAGCAGCCGTGCCCCCCTGGCCAGGGACATGGTGACGTCCACCGGGTTGACCTTGCCGTCGTCCTTGACATAGAAGCCGGCCAGGATGTCGTCGGTGCGCGCCAGCGGGAACAGGGCGCCGACCTCGGCGGCGGAGATCTCCTGGACCTCCACGCCGCAGTACCGGTTGAACGCGGAGACCCGGCGGTACTCCTCGAGCCGGTCGGGCTCGGTGGCGATCTCGATGAAGCCGATGGGGTCGAAGCCGGTGGCCAGCCCCGTCTCGGCCTCAAGCCGGCTGTAGAGGTCGCGGGTGTACTTGCGCATCTCGGTCGAGGTCTGCGAGGTCGACCCGAAGGTCACCATCAGCCCCGCCGCATGCCAGGTCGTGCCCGAGGTCAGCCGGTCGCGCTCGAGCAGCACCACGTCGGCGCACCCCAGCTGGGCCAGATGGTAGGCGACCGAACAGCCGATCACGCCCCCGCCGATCACCACCACCCGAGCTCGCGCCGGCAGGCCAGAGCGTGCGGTCGGGGGTGCGGCTGGTGACTCATCGGGAGAGGTCGACATGGCGGCAGCTCAGCTTTCGGGAGGCTATTGGCTGTGACCCGCCACACAGTAGTGAAATTGTGTGTCCGGCTGGTCAGCACCCACTGCCTGTGACATTATCGTCGTCTGCGGGCCACCTCCCGCGACGTAGATAGGCCGACACCCTGGCTTCTCGAATGCGTGTCCCAGTGCATGTATCTGTGCATGTAGATGATGCCTTGCAGGTGTTTCCGCTTCCGTCGAACAGGTGAGCTTGACCATGAGCGCCAATCCGTCATACCCCGAGTCCTTTCCCTTCGATCCCGCGGACCCCGTTTTCCGTGCGCACGAGGGCGGCAAGATCGAGGTTGTCCCCACCAAGGCCCTGCGTGACCGGGCCGACCTGGCCCTGCTGTACACCCCTGGCGTTGCCGATGTCTGCCGGGCGATCGCCACGGACCCGTCGCTGGCCGCCCGCTACACCGCGCGTGGCAACACCGTCGCCGTGGTCACCGACGGCACGGCGGTGCTGGGCCTGGGCGACATCGGCCCGCTGGCCGCCCTGCCGGTGATGGAGGGCAAGGCCGTGCTCTTCAAGCACTTCGGCGGGGTCGATGCCGTGCCGGTCTGCCTGGAGACGGGCACCGTCGAGGAGCTGGTCGAGGCGATCGTGCGGCTGGCGCCGACCTATGGCGGGATCAACCTGGAGGACATCTCGGCGCCGCGGTGCTTCGAGATCGAGGCTCAGCTGCGCGAGCGCCTCGACATCCCGGTGTTCCATGACGACCAGCACGGCACCGCGATCGTGGTGCTGGCGGCCCTGATCAACGCGGCCCGCGTGGTCGACAAGGACCTGTCCGCGCTGCGGGTGGTCGTCCAGGGTGCCGGTGCGGCCGGCGTGGCGGTGGCCAAGATCCTGCTCCGCGCGGGGATCCGGGACGTGGTGGTGTGCGACTCGCGAGGCATCATCTCACCTCTGCGCACGGATCTGGTCGAGCACAAGCACCGTCTGGCGGCCACCACGAACCCGCGTGGCCTGTCAGGCCCGGTCGGGGCCGCCCTGGTGGACGCGGACGTGTTCGTCGGGGTGTCCGGCGGCAAGGTGGCCGAGCAGGACCTCGCCGGTATGGCGTCCCGCGCGATCATCTTCGCCCTGGCCAACCCGGACCCGGAGGTGCACCCGCTGGTGGCGGCCCGGCACGCGGAGGTCATCGCCACCGGGCGTTCGGACTTCCCGAACCAGATCAACAACGTGCTGGCGTTCCCGGGGCTGTTCCGCGGGGCGTTCGACTCGGGTGCTCCGCAGATCACCGAGGCGATGAAGCTGGCGGCAGCCGGGGCGATCGCCTCGCTGGTCGCCGAGCCGACCGCGCTGGAGATCGTGCCGAGCGTGTTCGACGAACGGGTGGCTCCCGCGGTCGCCGCCGCAGTGGCTGCGCTGGCCTGACGGTCTTTGCCGCTAGCATCGGCTACCGGTGCTAGCGGCCTGCCGACGGGGCAGGGACAGGTCAGATGGAGTGTGGTTGCGATGGTCACTTTTGCCGATGTCATCTGCGGGCTGGGCGGCGATTCCAGCTCGCCGCTGCCACTGAGCGGGGTGTCCGCCTCAACCGATCCCCAGCCGCAGACGGTCGCCTTCGTGCGTCGCTGGGCCCCGGAGAGCACAGCGCTGGTCACCGGCAACCCGCAGACGCTGTTCATCGTGCCGATGGAGGCTGCCGGCACCCCCGGGGACAACCTCGTCGCGGTGCTCAACCCCCGCCTGGCATACGCCCTGGCCGTCCGGGACTTCCTCCAGCCGGTGCTGCCGGCCACCAGGTCTGCGCTGGCGTTCATCGCCGAGGGCGCCGAGCTGGCCGACGGGGTGTCGGTGGGGCACTTTGCGGTGATCGAGGACGGCGTGGTGGTGGGGCCGGGGTCCGTCATCGACCACCACGTGGTGCTCCGGACCGGCGTCCAGATCGGCGCCCGGACCAGGATCGGCTCACATACCAGCATCGGCGAGCGGGGCTTCGGCTTCGAGACCGATGAGGCCGGCCGGCCGATCCGGATCGGTCACATGGGCGGGGTCGTCATCGGTGACGACGTGGAGATCGGCGTGCACTGCTCGATCGCCCAGGGGACCATCGAGCCGACCCGGATCCACGACCACGTCAAGATCGACGATGCCGTGTTCATCGCGCACAACGTGTCGGTGGGAGAGAACAGCTTCATCATCGCCGGCGCCGAGATCAGCGGGAGCGTCGAGATCGGCCGGGACGTCTGGATCTCACCGGAGGTCGCCGTCATCCAGAAGATGAAGATCGGCGACGGCGCCCTGGTCGGCATCGGCGCGGTCGTGGTCAAGGATGTCGAGGCGAACACCATCGTCGCGGGCGTGCCGGCCAAGAAGATGGGCGACCGCTGAGCGCTAGGCGGGTCTAGTCGCTGGGGCCGTTGGAGCCGCTGTAGACCTTGAACGATGGAGTGCCGTCCGCGCAGCCCGCTGACACCTCGGTCCTGAGCACGGACTCTTCGCCGCCGCTGGTGAAGCTCACGTGGATCTGTGTGGTGCCGTAGGTCTCGACCCGCACCCGCCAGTCGTTGTCGGGCTGCGCGATGCGAAGCCCGATGGCGGAGCCGGTGCAGCGCACCGAGACAAGCCCGCCGGTGACGGTGATCGTGCGGTCTCTGGGCGTCGGAGCCGGGGGAGCCTTGGTCCTGCGCGTCGCGGGTCGCCGGTGCCGGTTCGCCGGGGCAGGGGTGGCAGATGGCGTTGCGCGGGGTGTTCGAGAGGGCGCAGAGGAGGTCGGCGGAGGTGCCACCGTTGCCGGGGCCGGGGCCGGCGTGGCGGTCGGGGCCGGGACCGGCGACGGCTGGCTGCCCAGCCCCGGGGTCTTGAGCGGCGCGACCGGCAGGCCGCTGACCACGCCGGCGGTGATGTCCCGGCCGGCCCGGTCGATGGCCACCCACGCGGTCGCGGACACGCCGACCACGGCGACGAGCCAGATCGCCGCCACGGCTGCTGCTGAGCGTGGGCTGTTCACCATGTCGCAACTGTCTCATCTTCGACCCGGCAACCCACTACGCAGTGCCACCCCGACATACGGCGTAGCGTGCTCTGGTGGCCACTATCTTGTTGATCGAGGACGACGTCAGCATCAGGTCTGCGATTACTCGCGCCCTGACCGACCTGGGTCACGTGGTGTCGACCAGCAGTACGGGCATGGCCGGGCTCGAGTCCGCAGTGGACAACGCCCCCGATGTGGTCCTGCTCGACCTCGGGCTGCCGGACATCGACGGGCTGCAGGTTCTTGCCATGCTCCGGGCGGTCAGCGAGGTGCCGGTCATCATCATCACGGCCCGCGACGACGACGCCGACATGGTCAAGGCCCTGGACAGCGGAGCCGACGACTACGTCGTGAAGCCGTTCGGGATCGAGCAGGTCGAGGCCCGGCTGAGGGCGATCCTTCGCCGTAGCGGCCCCTCGTTGGCTGAGGGTCCGCTGGTCGTCGGTGGCCTGACGATCGACCCGCTGACCCGCCTGGTCAGCCTCGACGGGGCGCCTGTGGACCTGTCCCGCAAGGAGTTCGACCTCCTGCTGGCCCTGGCCCAGCGGGCAGGTGAGGTGGTCACCAAGCGTGAGCTGCTGGCCGACGTGTGGCGCCAGACGTATGGCGGTGGTGACCGGACGGTCGACGTTCACCTCTCCTGGCTCCGGCGCAAGCTCGGTGAGACGGCCGCGGATCCGCGATACCTGCACAGCGTCCGCGGCGTGGGGGTTCGGCTCGCGGCCCCTGATGACGAGCCCGGCGGCCATTGATGCGTCGCAAGATCTCACTGCTGGTGGCAGCAACGACGTCAGCGGTGATCATCGCCTTCCTGATCCCGCTGGCCATGCTGGTGCGCACCCTCGCCGAGGACCGCGCGGTGGCCGGTGCCAGCCAGGAGGCGCAGGGCGTGGCGACCCTGGTCGCCGGGGTGACCGACGAGAGCCAGCTCGCCACCCTGGTGACCCTGAACGACCAGCGCTCGCCGCGCGCAACGTCGGTGGTCATTCCCGACGGCAGGCTTATCGGCACCCCTCCGACAGAGTCGGCGGCGGTGAACGCCAAGGTCATCCAGCGCGCCCGTGGCGGTGAGGCGTTCATCCTGATGGGGGACAAGAGTGCCCAGGTGGTGGTCCCGGTCTTCACCGAGCAAGGCACCTTCGTGGTGCGGACCGCGGTCAGTCTCGGCAGCCTGAAGCAGGGGGTGGCCACCGCCTGGCTGACGTTCGCCGGGCTGGGCGCCGTGCTGATGGTCCTGGCTGTGGTGGCCGCCGATCTGCTGGGCCGGCGGATCAGCGCCCCCGTCTCCGAGCTGGCTGCGGTGGCGCACCGCCTGCGGGCCGGCGAGCTGGATGCCCGGGCGGTGCCACGCGGGCCGGTGGAGACCGTCGAGCTGGGCACGGCGCTGAACCGTCTGGCGGACCGGATCGGTCAGCTGCTGACCGCCGAGCGTGAGGCCGTGGCCGACTTGTCGCACCGGCTCCGGACGCCGGTCACCGCGCTGCGGCTGGACGCCGAGGCAGTCACCGAGCCGGAGCTCGCAGATCGCCTGCGTGCTCACATCGGGGTTCTGGAGCGCACCGTCGATGCCGTTGTCAAGGATGCCCGGCGTCCGGTCCGCAGCACCGTGGGGCGCTCCTGTGATGCTGCGAGCGTGGTGCGCGACCGGGTTGCCTTCTGGTCCGCGCTGGCGGTCGACCAGGGCCGCGACGTCACGGTCTCCATCCCCCGGGCGGCGCTGCCGGTGGCCATGGATGCCGCAGACCTCGTTGATGTGGTCGACGCCCTGCTGGACAACATCTTCGCGCACACCCCGGACGGGACCGACTTTGCCGTGTCGCTGACCAGGAGCGACCTTCGGCTGGTGCGGCTCGAGGTGGCGGACGCCGGTCCGGGCGCTGGTGGCCCGGACGTGGCGCTGCGCGGGCACAGCACCGCCGACTCCACCGGGCTGGGCCTGGACATCGTTCGCAGGGCCGCGATTGCGGCCGGCGGGGACCTGACGATCGCCGGCTCACCCTCTGGCGGGATGCTCGCGGTGGTCACCCTCGGCGTTGCCCTGGCCTGAGGCGCCCGGCCTCGGCGTGGCGCGACAGACACAGGGACGCGCAGGCGGGCGACAGGGACGGGCAGGTGGACGACGCTCAGTCGTCGTGCCCGGCGGCGTCGCCGGAGTGCTCGGGCTGGTCCCGGTCCGGTTCCTGGGTGCTCTGGTGCTCGACCGGCTCTGCTGCGCGGGTCGTCGAGACGGCTCTGCCGCCCGATGCCGGTCGGGCGCCGGACACCGTCCGGGGCTGGTACACCGCCCTGGTGCTCGACGAGAAGTGGCTGCCGGACCCGGCGCGGGGCTGGTACCTGGCAGCGCTGCTGCCGGACGAGGACTGCCCGCCGGCCGCGCTCGGGGCGACGGCTGGTGCCCGGACAACCCGGGTGCGCACCACGTGGACGATGCAGATGCCGTTCTGGAGCCTCTGCCCGGCGGCACAGTCTGCCGGCCTGGCACGAACGGGTTTGACCGGGGGCTCTGCAGCCGGAGCGGCCGGCAGAGTGAAGTTCGCGGGCGCCGTGGTTGTCGCCGCCGGAGTGTATGTGGCGCCGTAGGCTGCGATGCCTGCGACGAGACCGACGGCCAGGCCGCCGAGGACGGTGGTGCGGGAGCGTAGTCGTCTCATCCTTCGTACTCCTGAATCACGTTGGGGTCCTTCGAATTCGCTGGCAGGTCTGGATACCTGACGTCGCCGTGCGAGGCAGCGAGGTGTCGCGAATTTCGCGAATACCTCTGACTAAACCTCAGGCAACGCCCTCAGGCGCTAGTCCTTTTGGCCATCTCTGCCATCTGTTCGGACCATTCAGTGGTGTTGGTGTTTGCAGGGCCCCCAACAGATGGGACGTTGAAGGGGCGATCCGGTGGTGGCACCCCTGGTCCACCCCGGAATCTGAGAGACAACTGGAGGACTCGATGCCTCGCGACACCACGTCCCGCGACCTGACCCTGAGCTCCCTCGCCGTGCTGACCGGAGGCCTGACTGCGGCTGCCCTGGTCGGAACCGGCCTGGTGACCGGCCTGGCCGCCGATGGCACGGCGCACAAGGCTCAGGCGAAGGCCGAGGCCAAGGCTGCCGCTGATACTGCCGCCTATGTCGTCGCCGTCGCCGCGGTCCCGGTGCCCCCCGTCGTGGTGCCGGTGCTCGCGCCCACCCCGCGGCCCACGCACACCGTGGTCACCATCCGGGTCGTGCATGTCGCGGCCCCGGTGGCCAGCGAAACCTCCGGCGGTTCGTCCGGCGGAGGGTCGGGCAGTGTCTCAGGTGCCTCAGGTGGCTCAGGTGGCTCAGGTAGCTCAGGTAGCTCCGGTGGCTCGTCGGGTGGTTCACAGGGCGGATCTTCGGGTGGCTCTTCCGGCGGCTGGTCGTCAGGTTCATCGGGTGGCGGGTCCGGCAGCTCGTCAGGTGGCACGGTCCACCGGACCTCGACCCCCGTCTCCCGGGCTCCCGCCCCGGTGGTCGTCCGGGCACCGGCTCCCCGCGCCCCGGCCCCTCCGGCTCCCTCGTCGGCCTCGTGATGACCATGCTGGACGTTCCGGTGAGCGTGCGGCACGGGACGGCGACGTGGCGGGCTCTTGGCACCTATGTCCATCTGTCGACCTCGGACCGGTCGGCTCTGGAGCCGGCCCGGCTGATCGCGGCCCGGCTGCTGGAGGATGTGGACCGCACCTGTAGCCGGTTCCGCAAGGACTCCGACCTGGTCCGCGCGAACGTCAGCGCCGGGTCCTGGACCAACGTCGACCCGTTGCT
>JBBRZQ010000129.1:0-13382 GCA_038236535.1 Actinomycetales bacterium | reverse complement strand
TCAGAACCGTGAAGCTCAGCATCAGAACCGTGAAGCTCAGCATCAGAACCGTGAAGCTCAGCATCAGAACCGTGAAGCTCAGCATCAGAACCGTGAAGCTCAGCATCAGCACGGAGACCTCGACCAGCAGGATCACCAGATCCTGACCAGGCTGCCCGCGCCGACCAGCAGGGTGTCGAACTCGTAGAGTCCCTGCCCGTACAGCGTCACGGCGACCCCGCGCACGCTCTGCACCGTCCGCCGGCCGCCACCGCCACCGGTGAGGGCCCCGCCCAGCGCCGCGACCACGCTCAGTGCCGCGAGCGACCAGCAGAGCCAGGACACCGTCCGGACCCGAGCCGGAGATGACCTGCCCGGGCTCGAAGAGGATGACCTGCCCATGCCCGAACTCCTCCGCCGTCGTTCAGCCCACGTCGTGCCGTGCTCGGGCTGGCACGGGCCAGGGCACGGCAGGAGGGACGTGGGTCACCTCTTGTGTCACCGGACCGCCTGGAGACGCAGCCATCAGCGGGGTCACACTGATCCCCGGGGATGACACCCCCGCTGCCGGGCCACAGCTCCGTGGCACTCGCAGGACGTGGCCCCCGAGACGATGACCTGCTCGCTCGGGAGCCCGCGGCAAAGGATCAGCGGTTGACCCGGGCGACGCAGGTCTCGCCGGTTCGCAGGTTTCTCGACACAGCCGTGAAGTGGTCGAGACCGGCCCTGTTGGCCACCAGCCGGCGGACCGTGAAGGCGCCGCTGGGCGCCACGGTGACCCGCGTGGCGGCATACACCAGGACGCGGTTGTCGGTGATCCGAACGGCCCACCGCTGGCCGTTGCGGTTGCTGTCGACCTGGAGCTCGAGCTCCATCCGGCCGTTGTCGGGCTTGGCCTTGATCTTCCAGTGGGACCCCGCGGAGCACCGGCTGCTCGCCTGCACCCGGCCGGTAGGGGTCGCAATAACTCGTTGGTTGTAGAACCACGGGGTGCCCTGGCTCACTGGTACTACTACCAAGGTCCAATAGCGGCGCTGGTGCCTTTCGGGGGATAAAGGTCCTAAGCCCCTCGGGGAACCAGGAAGGAAACCGGCATGAAGCGCATCGTCCTGACCTCGGCAGCTGGCCTCCTGGTGGCCGTCCCGGCCGCCATGGGGCTCGTCGGCAACACCTCGTTCGCCCAGAACGTGCCGGTCCGCGTGCCGCCGCAGGCCACAGTCGTTGACGACCACGGCGGCCTGAGCCCGGCCAGCTCCGCGGACCAGCGCGACGACCACGGCGGCCCGCGCCCGACGAGCACGACCGAGCCCGGCGACGAACACGGCGGCCAGCGCTCCTCCGGCAGCACCAGCCGCTCGGGCACCGGTGCCGGCTCCGGCAGCCAGACGCCCGGCGGGACGTCAGGCGTCTCAGGTCCGCGAGACACCACCGGGACGAACGCAGTCTCGGGCAAGGACGGCGGGTCTTTTTCAGGCAATACTGGCGGACATGGCCGCAACGGCAGCAGCGCCAGCAATCCTGACGGTCCCCGGCACACATGAGCACCGTGCAGATCGCCACCATGGCCACTGAGCAGGTCACCCCCCCGCAGTGGCTCCCCGTCGCCACGGCCTCCTCCAGACACCGCGACGAGCCGGCCGTGCACCCCCGGCGGGTCTTCATCCAGGTCATCGCCGGAGCGCTGGTCGTCCTCGTCCTCGTCGCGCTGGCCGGGGTGGCGGCCTCCCGGCGGCTGGCCGAGGCCGAAGCGGTCAACGACGCGGCCAAGACCGCGAACCTGCTGGCCGACGCGGTGGGACAGCCGGCGGTGACCGAGGCGCTGCTGACCAGTGACCCCGCGGCCGTGGCGGCGATGGACAAGGTGGTTCGTGAGCGCGTGCTCGGCCGTTCGATCGTCCGGGTGAAGATCTGGGACCCCACCGGGCGGATCCTCTACTCCGACGAGCCCTCCCTGATCGGCCAGCGCTTCCCCATGGGCGCGGAGGAACGGGACGTCCTGGCCCATCCCAAGACCCGTGCCGACGTCTCCGACCTGACCAAACCCGAGAACCGTCTCGAGCGCAACCGCGGCAAGCTGCTGGAGGTCTACCGGCCGATCTGGACCCCCTCGGGCAAACCCATGCTCTTCGAGATCTACGCACCCTACGAGGAGGTCACCTCGCGCACCGGTCAGCTGTGGCGCGGGTTCGCCGGGGTGACCCTGACCAGCCTGCTCCTGCTGGTGGTCCTGCTGCTGCCGATCCTGTGGCGGCTGCTGGACCGGCTGAAGCGCTCGCAGTCCCAGCGTGAGGCCCTGCTGAAGCGGGCCGTCGAGGCCTCGACCGAGGAGCGCCGCCGGATCGCCGGTGCGCTGCACGACGGGGTGGTCCAGGATCTTGCCGGCGCCTCCTTCGCTGTCGCGGGAGGGGCCGAGCGGGCGCAGTCGGTGGGCCAGCCCGTCCTCGCCGACGAGCTCCGGCTGGCCGCCGGGACGGTTCGCAACAGTATCGGCGGGCTGCGCTCCCTGCTGCTGGACATCTACCCGCCGAGCCTGGCCACCGCCGGGCTCCAGGGTGCACTGACCGACCTGGTCTCTACCCTGAGATCACGCGGCACGTCGGTGACTCTGGAGATCGTGCCCGAGACTGGCCTGGACGAGGCCGGCGAACGGCTCGTCTTCCGGGTGGCCCGGGAGTGCCTGGCCAATATCGCTACGCACGCCGCAGCCCAGAACGTGCATGTCAGCCTGAAAAGGATGGAAAGGTATACCACCATGGAGATCTCCGACGACGGCGTCGGCTTCGATGCCGCTGACCAGCTGGACCACCCCGCCGATGGCCACTTCGGGCTGAGGGTGATGGGCGATGTGGTGGCCGACGCCGGCGGGGAGCTGCTGGTCATCTCGGCGCCGGGAGCGGGCACCCGCTGGCTGCTGCGGATCCCGCGCGGATGACCACCGTGCTGCTGGTCGACGACCATCCGCTCGTCCGGGCCGGCCTGACCACCCTGATCGCGACGACCGACGACCTGGTCGTCGTCGGTGAGGCCGGGGGCGGTGCGCAGGCGGTCACCCTGGTGGGCGAGCTCGAGCCGGAGATCGTGCTGATGGACCTGTCCATGCCCGGGATGGACGGGGTCGAGGCGACCCGGCGCATCCTGAAGGAGCACCCGGAGGTCCGCGTGGTCGTGCTGACCTCCTTCGCGGACGAGGAGAGGGTGTCGGACGCCCTGGCCGCCGGCGCCGTCGGCTACCTGCTCAAGGACACAGACGCCCGGGAGGTGCTGGCCGGGATCCGCTCAGCCGCCCTGGGGCACGCACCGCTGGACCCGAGGGTGGCCCGCACGCTGCTGCCGTCGACCACGCCGCGGGTCCGGGACACCCTCAGCATCCGCGAGATGGAGGTGCTGCGGCTGGTGGCCAAGGGACTGGCCAACAAGCAGATCGGGCGGTCGCTGGGCATCAGCGAACGAACGGTGAAGGTCCATGTCGGTCACGTCTTCCGCCGGATCGGCGTGGCGGACCGCACCAGCGCAGCCATGTGGGCGCGGGACAACCTGGCCGCCGAGATCGCGGACTGACCCCTCAGCTGACGGCGGACACCCGCCTCAGCTGACGCCCTGGCGTAGCCGCCCGAGCCTGCGCAGTGCCTCACGGCGCTCGTTGTCATGATCGACGATCGGCGCCGGATACCCGCCGGGCAGACCGTCCGGCAGGGTCCACGGCTCGTGGATCGACGCCTCGCCCACCTCTCGCAGCTCGGGCACGTACCGGCGGACATAGTCGCCGTGCGGGTCGAACCGCTTGCCCTGCAGGGTGGGGTTGAACACCCGGAAGTACGGCGCGGCGTCGGTCCCGCAGCCGGCCGTCCACTGCCAGCCGTGCTGGTTGGAGGCCAGGTCGGCGTCGACCAGCCACCGCATGAAGTGCCGGGCACCGTGCTGCCACTCGATGTGCAGGTCCTTGACCAGGAAGCTGGCCACCACCATCCGGATCCGGTTGTGCATCCATCCCTCGGCCCGCAGCTGTCGCATGCCCGCGTCGACGATCGGAAAGCCGGTGAGCCCGTCACGCCAGGCCGTCAGGCGCGGGCCCGGCTCGTCATACTGCATCGTCGCGAACTCCGGCCGCAGATAGCTGCGGGCCGAGTGGGGGCTCGCCCACAGCACGTCCGCGTAGAACTCCCGCCAGGCCAGCTCGGTGGCGAACCTGGTCGCGTCCTCGCCGGGCTGCCGGGCGAGGTCGGCCAGCATGGTGCGGGGATGGATCTCGCCCCACTTCAGATGCACGGACATCCGGGAGGTGGTGTCCAGATCGGCGCGGTCGCGGGTGTTCGCGTAGCCGGGCAGCCGTTCCCCGAGAAAGGCGTGCCAGCGGGTGTGCGCGGCCTGCTCGCCGGCGGCCGGCAGGCTGAGCCCGTCCGGGACGACCTCGTCGTCGAGGCGGTCGCTCTCCAGCGGGCGCGTCCACCGGACCTCGCGGGGCTCGGCCGCCGGTGAGGGCCAGCCATGGTCACGCCAGGCTCGCGAGTATGGCGTGAAGACCTGGTAGGGATCACCGGTCTTGTTGCGGATCCGGCCGGGAGACACGGCATACGGCGAGCCGGTCCGGACCAGCGCGATGCCGTGGGTGGCCAGCGCCGACTCGACGGCCCGGTCACGCGCCCTGCCGTGCGGGCCGAAGTCGTCGGTGATGTGAACGGTGTCGGCCGACGCGGCCCGGGCCACGGCAACGACCTCCTGGACGGGATCGCCCCGGCGCAGCTGAAGGCCCCCGATGCGTCTCCCCAGATCGGTCAGGCTTGCCGCCAGGTAGGCGCGCCGCGGCAGGCCGGCCGGCCGGCTCAGCGCGGAGTCGAGCACGAAGAGCGGAACGACGCCGGCGGCGCCGTCCGGGCGGTTGTCAGAGCCTGCGCCCGAACCGTCGCCCGCGCTCGCGTCCGGTCGCTGGTCCGCGATCGCCGACAGCAGCGCGGGATTGTCGGCCAGTCTCAGGTCGCGCCTGAACCACATCACCGCGGTCATACGCTGGCCAGGCGCTCGGCCGCGGTCACCGGATCACCGTCCAGGCGCTGGGCGCCGACCTTCCGGGCGAGCGCGGCAGTCGCGCCGGCGCCGGCCAGCAGCAGCGGCGCCAGCTTCGCGAGCTCCGAGAGCTCCGGCACGACGGCGGAGAACCGCTCGGGCCGGTGTGCGGTCATCACCACCAGACTTGGCCGGGTCTGCGAGGTCACCTGGAGCGTGTCGTGCATCGGGGTGTTCCCGCCAAGGAACTCCACCCGCCAGCCACCCCGGTTGAGCACGATCCCGAAGGCGAGCAGGGCCAGGTCATGCTGTTCGTCCGGGGGGCAGGCCAGCAGCGCCCGCGGTCCGGCGCCGTTCCCCCACCCGCGGGCCAGGCCGGCCAGCCGCCCCCGGATCACGTGGCTGGCGAAATGCTCCTGCGCGACGCTGACCTCGCCCTTCACCCACCGGTCGCCCAGGTCATGAAGATAGGGCAGCACGACATCGCGCAGCACGCCCTGAACGGTGAAGTCGGTGAGCAGCCGGTCCAGGACCCTCTGGGCAACCGGCTCGTCCATCGCGTCCAGCGCCAGCCGGAGCGCCTCGGCCGAGTCGGCGATCGCGTGAGCTGGCGAGGCTGTGTCCGGCCCGGCACCGGCAGCCTCGCCGGCTCCCTTGCCGGCACCACTGTTGCCGGCACCACTGTTGCCGGCACCGCTGTTGCCGGCACCGCTGTTGCCGGCACCGCTGTTGCCGGCACCGCTGTTGCCGGCACCGCTGTTGCCGGCACCGGACGCCGGAGCAGGCGGGCCCTCGTCGGCGATGGCGGCCTGCGCGGCCTGGGCGGCTGCCAGGCCGTCGGCCAGGTGGGCCTGCATCAGACGTACCCGGTTCTGGTCGGACTCCGAGTACAGCCGGTACCCGCCCGCCGAACGCACCGGCCTCAGCAGCCCGTAGCGACTCTCCCAGGCACGCAAAACGTGCTCGCTGACACCGACCCGACGGCTCAGCTCGCCGATCCGCAGCACTGAAGCCCCTCTTTCGTGGTCCATGTCACACACTCTACCAACCTTTACCCAACCCTAGACAATCCCTAAAGCGATCCGTAACGTATCTCTTGCACAGGCGATCACCCCGCACAGCGACGAACCCTAGTCAGGAGACCCACGATGGCCATCAACGAGACACCCGGCCCCGGCCCTGCGCCGTCCCGGCGTCCGTCCGTGGCGGTCATCGGATCGGGGGTCTCCGGCCTCACCGCCGCCTACCTGCTGCGGAGCACCCACGAGGTCACCCTGTTCGAGGCCGACGACCGCCTCGGCGGCCATGCGCACACGCACGACCTCACCGCCACCGACGGCAGCGAGCACGCGGTGGACAGCGGCTTCATCGTGCACAACGACCGGACCTACCCGTGGCTGCGCAAGCTGTTCGGCGAGCTCGAGGTCGAGGTGCACCCGACCGAGATGAGCATGAGCGTCCGGTGCACCGACTGCGGGCTGGAGTATGCCGGCGGCCGGGGCCTGCGAGGGATGCTCGCCCAGCCGCGCCGGGTCCTGGACCCCGAGTTCCTGCACCTGCTGTGGCAGGTGAAGCGTTTCCACCGGCGGGCCAACGCCTTCCTGGAGGCGACCTCGGACAGCGATCTCACGACGTACGGCGAGTTCCTGGAACGTGAGGGCTTCAGCGACCACTTCGTCGCGCACTATGCCGTGCCGGTGGTCTCCTGCGTGTGGTCCTCCGGACGCGAGGTCGCGCTGCTCTACCCGGCGAGATACCTCTTCCGCTTCCTGGACCACCACGGGATGCTGCAGGTCACCGGGTCCCCGCAGTGGTACACCGTGGTCGGCGGCTCGCGCACGTACGTCGAGCGGCTCGCCGCGAAGCTTCCGGACGTGCGCCGGTCAGCAGGGGTCACGGACATCACCCGACGCCCGGACGGCGTGCAGATCCGGCACAGGTCTGGCCCGTCCGGCGCCACGGCCTCGGTCAGCTCCTTCGACCGGGTCGTCATCGCCACCCACGCCGACCAGGCGCTGAGCCTGCTGACCGACCCCAGCGACCAGGAGGTGATGACCCTCAAGGCGTTCCAGTACTCGAGCAACGAGACCGTGCTGCACACCGATGCCTCGATGCTGCCCGAGGCCGGCCAGGCTCGCGCCTCCTGGAACTACCTGATGACCTCGTGCACCTCATCGAGCGAGCCGACCGTCGTCACCTACTGGATGAACCGGCTTCAGGGACACGACTCCCCGCAGGACTACCTGGTCACCCTCAACGCGCGCGAGCGGATCAGCGCCGACAACGTGCTGGCGGTGATGGACTACGACCACCCGATCTACACCCCCGACTCGGTGGGCGCGCAGTCCTACCTGGCCGGCCTGGCCACCGACCAGACGGTGTACGCCGGCGCCTACCACGGCTGGGGATTCCACGAGGACGGCTGCCGCTCCGGCGTCGAGGCGGCCCGGCACTTCGGGGTGACCTGGTGACCGCTGACCTGACGAGCGCTCACCCGGCCAGCGCTGCCGGGCGGCTGATGCCGCCGAGCCTGCCAACCCTGCCGGCGCTGGTCGCCGGAACCGTCACCCACCACCGGGGCGGGCCGGTCCGTCACGCCTTCCGTATCGGCGTCTACCAGTGGCTGGTCGACCTCGACGCACTGCCCGAACAGCCCTGGTACCTGAGGCCGTTCGCGAGCTTCAGCCCGGCTGACCACCTCGGCGACCCGGATCGTTCGATCAGGGCGAACGTCGAGTTCTTCCTGACCCGCAACGGCCACACGATCGGCGACTCGGGGCGGATCATCATGCTGGCCAACGCCCGTGTCCTGGGACACGTCTTCGACCCCCTGTCGGTGTTCTGGTGCTTCGACGGCCAGGGCACCCTGGTCTGCATCGTCGCCGAGGTGCACAACACCTATGGCGAGCGGCATGCCTACCTCCTGCGTCCGGACCCCTCCGGGCTCAGCACCACGGACAAGGCGTTCCACGTCTCACCGTTCTATGACGTCAGCGGCCGCTACGACCTGCGGTTCGAGCTGTCGCCCCGGGTCGTGTCCAGCACCATCGTCCTGCGGCGGGAGGGAGCGGTGGCCTTCACCGCGGCCTTCCACGGCCATCCCGCCCCGGCAACCCGGGCCGCGGTGGCTGCTCAGATCCTGCGCAAACCCTTGATGCCACAGCGCGTCTCGGCAATGATCCGAGTTCACGGGATCTGGCTCTGGCTGCGCCGGCTGCCCGTCCGGCGCCCACCGCACCACCAACCACAAGAAGGGGTCTGAACAGCAATGACCGTCTCCACCGCCGTCAGGTGGCCCTCGATCACCCACACGCCCAGGGCTCCGCTGGCCGCCGGCATCGCCAGGCTGTTGCTTGAGCGCACCATCAGCCGGCTCCCTGTTCGGGTGAGGTATCCCGACGGGGCGAGCGTCGGCGGCGGGTCCGCCGGCTCTCCCGTCTTCGAGATCGTCCGCCCGAGCGCCCTTTTCGCCCGGCTCGGCCGCGACGCCAAGATCGGCCTGGGCGAGGCATACATGGCCGGCGACTGGCGAGCCGGGCCGGACACCGACCTGGCCGACCTGCTCACCCCGTTCGCGGCCCGGCTGGCGACCCTGATCCCCCGACCGCTGCAACGGCTCCGGGCGATCGTCGACCAGAGGATCCCGGCCAGCCACGAGAACACGCTGGACGGCTCGCGTGAGAACGTGCGCGCCCACTACGACCTGAGCAACGACCTGTTCGAGACGTTCCTGGACCCCACGATGAGCTACTCGTCAGCGTGGTTCGACGACGACGCCCCGGTGAGCACCGCCACCGACCTCGAGGAGGCGCAGCTGCGCAAGATCGACGGGGTGCTGGACTACGCGGGGGTCACCGAGGGCACCCGCCTGCTGGAGATCGGTACCGGCTGGGGTGCCCTGGCCATCCGGGCCGCTCAGCGGGGCGCCGAGGTGACCACCGTGACGATCTCGGCCGAGCAGCTGGACTTCGCAGCCCGGCGGATCGCTGAGGCAGGCCTGTCCGGCCTGGTGGACCTGCGCCTCCAGGACTACCGGGAGGTCGAAGGGCAGTTCGACGCGATTGTCAGCGTCGAGATGATCGAGGCGGTCGGCGAGGCGTACTGGCCGACCTACTTCGCGACCATCGACCGGCTGCTCGCCCCGGGCGGCAAGGCCAGCATCCAGAGCATCACCATGGCCCACGACCGGATGCTGGCGACCCGGCGGTCCTTCAGCTGGATCCAGAAGTACGTCTTCCCCGGCGGCATCATCCCCTCGCTGCAGTCCATCGACGAGGCCCTGGCCGGACACACCACGCTGCGGGTGACCAGGCGGCGGGAGCTGGGCCTGCACTATGCCCGGACCCTGCACCTGTGGCGTGAACGCTTCAACGAGCAGTGGCCCCGGATCAACCAGTTCGGCTTTGACGAGACCTTCCGCCGGATGTGGGAGTTCTACCTCGCCTACTGCGAGGCCGGGTTCCGGACCGGCTACCTCGGCGTGAGCCAGCTCCAGCTGACCAGGGAGCCACTGTGGAGCTGATGTCACCGTGAGGGTCTCGCCCCATCTCGCCCGCACCTCAGCCGCGGTCGCCGCCACAGCGGTGATCGGCGGGCTCGGCACCAACGTCACCTCCGGCTGGTACCGCCGTCTGGACAAGCCAGCCTGGCAGCCCCCCGGAGCCGTTTTCGGACCGGCCTGGACCACGCTCTACGCACTGATGGCCGTCGCCTCCGCCCGGACCCTGGACCGGCTGGACGAGCCCGCCGAACGACAGGAGTACGCCAGGGCCTTCGGCGTCAACCTGGCACTGAACGCCGGCTGGAGCTGGCTGTTCTTCACCGCCCACCGCCCGCGCCTGGCCCTGGCCGGGATCGTGGTCATGGAGGCCTCGACCCTCGACCTGACCCGGCGCTCGGCCAGGGTCGACTCCCGGGCCGCAAAGATGCTCGCGCCGTATGCCGGCTGGGTCGCCTTCGCCACCTGCCTCAACTTCGCTATCGCCCGCCGCAACCCGAGAGGACAACGATGAAGCTGGAACGGACCGTCACGGTCGACAAGCCCCTGGACGAGGTGTTCGCCTATCTGGCGGACTTCACCACGACCACCGAGTGGGACCCGGGCACCGTCAAGACCGTCCGGACCACCGGTGACGGCTCCGTCGGGACCGAGTACGAGAACACCTCGACGTTCGCCGGCCGGCAGACCCAGCTCACCTACGTGGTGGAGGATCTGGTCCCGAACAAACGGATCGCCCTGCGGGGTGAGAACTCGACGGTGGTCGCGCACGACCTGATGACCTTCCGTTCCACCGGCGTGCAGGCAGACGGCACCGAGGCCGGCAGCGGCTCGGCGATCTCGGGCACCGAGGTGACCTACACGGCCGACTTCGCCTTCAAGGGACTGATCAAGTTCATCGCACCCCTGATGAAGCCGGCCTTCACCAAGCTCGGGAACGAGGCCGAGGCCGGCATGGCGGCGGCCCTCGAACGGCTGTGAGCCAGCTCGCCCTGGTCACCGGCGCCACCGGATACATCGGCGGTCGCCTGATCCCGGAGCTGCTCGAGCAGGGCTTCCGGGTGCGGGTGATGGCCCGCCGGCCCGGCAACCTGGCCGACCGTGAGTGGCACGACCAGGTGGAGACCGTCGCCGGGGACGCCGCCGACCGGGAGAGCCTGGCGCAGGCGCTGAGCGGGGTGGACGTCGCCTACTATCTGATCCACTCGCTGGGCACCGGCGAGGACTTCGAGGCCCTGGACCGCCGGCACGCGCGGAACTTTGCCGTCGCCGCCCGCGCCGCCCTGGTCGGCCGGATCATCTACCTCGGTGGCCTGTACCCGGAGAATGAGAAGCTCAGCCCCCACCTGGAGTCGCGCAAGGAGGTCGGCGAGATCCTGCTAGCCAGCGGGGTGCCCACCACGGCGCTGCGGGCCGCCGTCATCATCGGCTCGGGGTCGGCGTCGTTCGAGATGTTGCGCTACCTCACCGAACGGCTCCCGGTGATGGTCACCCCCCGATGGGTCGACACCCGGATCCAGCCCATCTCGGTCCGCGACGTGCTGCGTTACCTCGTCGGTTCGGCCTCGATGCCGCCAGAGGTCAACCGTGGCTTCGACATCGGCGGGCCGCAGGTGCTGACCTACCGGCAGATGATGGCCGCCTACGCCAGCATCGCCGGCCTGAAGCCGCGACGGATTGCCGCCCTGCCACTGCTGACCCCGTCCCTGTCCAGTCACTGGGTGGGCCTGGTGACCCCCGTCCCCAACAGCATCGCCCGGCCCCTGGTCGAGAGCCTGATCAACGAGGTCGTCTGCAAGGAGCACGACATCGCGACGTATGTGCCGGACCCCGAGGAGGGGCTGGCCAGGTTCCGGCCGGCGGTCGAGCTGGCCCTCAAGCGGGTCCATGACCGCAAGGTGGCAACCTCCTGGTCGTCGGCGGCCACCGCGGGCGCGCCCAGCGACCCGCTGCCGAGCGACCCCGACTGGGCCGGCGGCTCGCTGTATGTCGACGAGCGCGAGGGTCCGGTGGACGCCACGCCGGAGCAGCTCTGGTCGGTCATCGAGGGCATCGGCGGCGGGCACGGCTGGTACTCCTGGCGTCTGGCCTGGTGGGCCCGCGGGCTGGCCGACCGGGTCTTCGGCGGACCAGGGCTGCGCCGTGGCCGCCGGGACCCCGACGACCTGTCCATCGGGGACGCGCTGGACTGGTGGCGGGTCGAGAACGTCGAACACCTGCACCTGCTGCGGCTGCGCGCCGAGATGCGGCTTCCCGGGCTGGCCTGGCTCGAGCTCAGCGTGGACTCCGACGACCAGGGCCGGACGCTCTTCCGGCAGCGTGCCATCTTCCACCCCCGGGGCCTGGCCGGCCACCTCTACTGGAAGTCGATCTCCCCCTTCCACGGTCTGGTGTTCGGCGGCATGCAACGCAACATCGCCAGTGCTGCCGAGGGGCTGGGAGCTGACCAGGCGATACACTCCGGCGCTGGTCAGCCCACCGGAAGCCCGGTGGAGCAAGCAGATCAGCCCTTCAGCCGCTCAGCTGACCGGCACCAGCAGGATCAGCAGGATCGCCCCGGCCAGCAGCAGCAGGGGAAGTGACAGCAAGGCGAGTACCAGCCAACGCGGTGACGGCATCGAGTCGCGACCGGTCAGCGGGTCTACCACCAGATCGGCCTTGCTCCCCCGCACCAACGCCCAGGTCGCAGCCAGCAGCACGGCCGCGGCCGCCATCGAGAGCCAGGCGGCGAACTCGACCGCGGGACTTCCCCAGATGATCGGGGGAGCGGTCATCGCTCCCAGAATGATGAACAGCACCAGGAAACCAAGAGCCCGATGGCGGGGGCCGAGCAGCACGGAGTCGAACCTGAACAGCAGAATGACTCCCGCCGTGCCGCAGATGATCGCGACCAGCGATCCGAGGCTGAAGACAGCCTGACCACCATGGGCCAGGCCGTCCACGCCGGCCAGCAGGGTCACCACCGCGAGCCCCATCGTGATGGCTATCAGCCCGGTCTGCAGCGACGACACCTGCGCGAGGAGATCGACCGGCGGGACCTGCTCCGCCACATGGCCGGCGTAGTCCACCGGGTCACCAAAGGCTTGTTCAGGCTCCTCACCACTGTCGGCGCAGTGCGCATCCACCTCGGCGAGTGCGTCCCCGATCCGGCTGCCGGTCACCTTCCGCGTCCTCAGCTCGAGCACGAAGCGGTCGCGCCAGGGGTCCAGCAGGTAGCGCAGACGGAGCCTGTTCCTGATCATCACTTCTCCAGGCGGTGTGGCTGGCGGGAGTCGCCCGGGTCCCGACTGGTCGGGAGCAGCCCCCTGGTGCGGGTGACGAACTCGGCCCACAGGGCCTCGCGTCGAGCCAGCTCGGTGCGGCCTGCGGCAGTGAGCTCGAAGAACTTGCGGCCGGGGCCCGCCTCCCCCGCGCGCCAGTTCGCCTCAACCAGATGCACGCCCTCGAGCCGGGCCAGCAAGGGGTAGAGGGTCCCGCCCTTCACCACGCCCAGGCCGGCTTCCGCCAGACGCTGGGCGATCGCGTAACCGTAGGTTGGCCCCTCGGACAGCACGCCGAGGACGCACAGCTCGAGCACGCCGCGCAACCAGTCCCCGGGCCACTCTGGCTGGGTCTCGGTCACCGTCACAACTATATAGTCTGTCGAACTAGTTAGGTTGTCAAACTAGTCTGAGGGTCATCAGCAGTCAAATCGCCGACGCAGCGAATCCTGCTTCCTGGCAATGAGTTTCATGACTCTTTCGGCGCGTGAGGGCTGTCGGTAGTGACGGCTAGGTTTGGAGCATGTCAGGGACGGCGGAGATCGAGGCGGGACGCGCGGCGGTGTGCGCGGCGACCGCGTGCCTGACCGGGCTGAGCGAGTCGGTGGTCGCGGTGAACAACGCCGACCTGGGGCCGTTCTTCC